>DATFWZ010000721.1:0-12866 GCA_035258765.1 Gemmataceae bacterium | reverse complement strand
AACTCGGGGTACTCGCGCGGCCACCGCAACCCGCCGTTGAGCGGCCCCGCGATCATTGGCACTTCGGTCTTCGCGGCCAGCGGGCTCACGGCGGTGGGGGAAAGTGGCGTGACGCGGTGGATGAGGTCGAACTCGCCCCGTTGCAATCGGCTGCCAAGCTTCCGCCAGGCCAGGTGCTCGAACACGACGTAGCTCGGCCAGGCGAGTGCGGTGTCGATCGTCCAGCCGAGCTGTTCGCCGCCGCGAATCATGCGGGCGAGTTTGTAGACCGGGCGGGCGATGAACTCGTTGTCGATGAAGACGACGTCCGCGAGTTGGCCGATGTCGGAAGTGGACAAGCCGTTGCGGTTGCGGACGTGTGTGACGAGGGTGACGCGGAGGTCGGGCCGGGCGGCCAGGGCCCGGGCGAGGTTATAGCCGACGAGCGGGACGCTGGTCCAGGTGGGGTTACAAGCCTCGGCGATGAGCAGGACGCGGAGACGAGAATCGGCCATGCGGAGTCGGCCCAACAAGAGGCGGGCGGCAGTTGGTTATACACCGCCCGCCCCGACCGGCCCTACATCCCATCCGGGCTTCCACCGGGCTTTCGGTCTTTCAGCTCTTTTTCCAAGCGCTTGAGCTGCTCGCGGAGTTGGTCCACTTCGCCTTGCAAGTCCCGGTCGGCTGGCGGGATCGAGGAGTCGTCGGCCTCCGCCTTGACCTTAACGAGCGGCTCCAACCCGGCCGATTGAGCCGGCATCCGGCGTGAATCGGAGCCCTCGAACTGCAGTGCGAACCAGTAGGTGCCGGCGCGCGGGACGCGAACGTCGAAATGACCCGACGCCGCGACCGGCGCCGCGGTGTCCACTTCCACCCACGACCGCCCCTTGTCCTCCGAGCGGTAAAGGTGAAGGACGGCGACGGCCTTCGGCTCGGCGACCGTGTACGGGAGTCGGAACTTCAGACCTCGGATGCCGAACTGCATGTCGGGCGCGGATGACAGGGGCGTCGGAGCGGATTCGCTTGGCTTCGGGCGTTCCGAGCCGGCGGCTGTTTTTGGCGGTCGGTCCCCCTTGACTCGCTCGTAGACGGCGACGCTGATCCCAGCCTCTGCGTCGGACTCAAATTCGGTCGGCATCAGCTTCCCGGACCGGGTGTACGCCGCGATCGTCAGCTTGTCCCCTTCCAACTTGTAAATCCCGGTCATCGGCTTGGCCCCCTTGCGCTGCAGTTCCAGAGCGATCCGCTTCGGCGACTTCCCTTCGTCCAACCGGACACGGCCGTAAGTCCCGTCCACGAGGAGGACGCGATCCTTGAGGAATTCGAGTGTCGTCTCCGCGAGTTCTTCCGCGGCTGCTCGCGGTTTGTAGTCCGTCATCGCGAGGGCCCAGACGCCCTGTAACCGGTCCAGATCGGACGGGGGTCGGGCATCGACGACGGTCACCTCCGGCGGACGCGGGGGCACTTCCGGAAGGCCCGGCGCGGGCGGAAGCTGGGCTGCCGGCACGAGCGGGTCGCTCGGTCGAGGTGGGACGTCCACGGCGATCGGGACCGGCCCGGTCGCGGCCGGCGTTGGAGCCGTACTGGGCACAACCGGCGCGGGTGCGTCGAAATGGTCCGCCGGCCCCCGGCCGACGGGCAAGCCGTCATAGGAAACGGTCGGACCAGACATCGGCGGCGTGGTCCGAATGTCCGGCTTCCAGTTCTTCGCGGCCCGCTTGTAGGTGAGCAGGTACAGGCCGCCCTCGCCATCTCCCCTGAACTCGGTCGGCCGCAGGAGAGGGGAAACTTCGGCCTCGGGCACGCACATCACCAGCTTCTCGCCGTCGAGCTTGTAGATCCCGCACAGGCGGACGGTCCGTGAGGTACCTTGAACGGCCTGTGTGCCCGGGACCGTCGTTGACTCCTCGAGTGCCCGCAGCGTGATCCAATTGGGCGACTTCGACGCGTCGGTCTCCACGTAGGCTACGTACGACGTGCTCAGCGGGCGGTTGGCCAAATCCATCGGTCCGCCACCGGGAAGGAGCTGAAGCCGGCGAAGGGCCTCCCATCGCTGCTGCGCCCGAGGAGGAACCGGGCTTCCGTCCTGCCTCGGCACGCTCGTCTGCTGATCCAGCTTTTGAGAAGCGGCCTCCGGAGTGAGCCCGTCCACGTCGGTCAGCTCCCAGGCGCCGAGGACGTGCGCGAGATCGGCGTCCTTGCTAGCCGCGTCCGCCTTGGGGGCCTTCGACACCTTTATCGGGAACGGCTCCTTCGCTTCGATGACGGGGGTCGCGAAGTCGGCCGCGATGGGGGTTTCGTGCTTCGGCTCTGGGCGCTGCAAGGTGACAATTGTCGCCCCGGAATGAAGTGCAGTCGCGAACCGCTTCGGACGGAGTACCCCCGGCGACTTCGGCCGGTAGCAGATGAGCAATCGCCCGTCCGTCTCGAACTTGTAGATGCCTTGGTAGTCGGTCCCGATGAGCACGCCGGTGCGGTCGTCGGAGAATCGCGTCAGGGTGAAGTCGATCGTCGCGGGCTTGGCCCGTGCATCGAGGACGACTGGCGTGCCCGAGTCCTCCTTAGCTTCACTCCCAGTAGTCAGTGTGCTCCCGGCGAATCGCCAGTTCATGTCAACGCCGTCCACCGGAATGCGTTCCCCCTCCATTTCTGTGGTTGCCACCAGCCATTCGCCCTGGAATGGTTCGAACTCGGCCGACAGTCGAGCCGGCTTTCCGACCGGCTCGGTTTTCGGGGATCCCGGCGCGGGTGCCGGCGTCTCTTTCGCCACTTCTTTGGCGGGACCGTCCTTGCCCGGCGGGCCGCCCGCGAGCGTCGCCGGGCCGGTGAACTGGAGGCCGGCGATTACGCCGGCGATCAGGACCGCCGAGCACGCGGCCCCGGCTTTCAGTTTCGATACGAACATGGCGGTGAGAACCCCTTCCATGAGAACGACGGCGGAGATGGAGGCGGCACTCACGCTGAGGGCCGCCGCGGCGGTCGAGGCGGTGAGCGCCTCCGGGACCGCGGCCGGCGCCAGGGCGGCGCCGACCGAGAGCGGGAAGCCGTAGCGCGCGAGCCGCTGCCGCAACAGGTCGCGGGCCCGGCCGAGCCGGCTGGACAACGTACCCTCGTTCAGCCCAAGCTTGCGGGCCGCCTCGGGACGGGAGATTCCCTGAAGTTCGCACAACACGACGGGGTCGCGGTACTTGCCCGGAAGGCGCTGGAGGGCCGCGTCAAAGAGCGGCAGCCAGTCGCGGGGCGCGTCGTCGGGCCGACCCAATTCGGGCAACTCGTCGCCCGTGCGCTCGCGCAACCCGAGCCGGTAACGCCGGCGCAGCGCCTGGCGGGCCGTCCGGTACGCAACGGCGCAGAGCCAGTTGGCCAGCAAATCGGTTCGGCGGATTGAGCGAGCCTTGCGAATCAGGATGAGGAAGACGGCCTGGAAGGCGTCGTCGGCGTCGGCGGTCGGCCCGAGGATGCGGCGGCAGACGGCCCGGACCATCGGCCCGTGCCGGCCGACTAGCTCCTCGAACGCGGCCTCGTCCCGGTGCGCGAGGAACCGGGTGAGCAGTTCGGCGTCGGTGAGTACCTCGAAAAGTCGTCGCCGCTCGCTCCGGCGGATGTGTCGGAGGACGCCGTGCATCACCGCGGGGTTCGACACGTGGGAGGACTCCGTCCGTGGGGTCTTGCGTCTTCCCGTCGGAGGTAAACTGCTCCGAATCGGCCGGCGCGTCCGTCTTTTTTCGTAAGAGTGAGAGACTATCCCTTCGCCAACTCCTCCCTTACCGTTTCCAGGAGCTTCTTGGTCACCCGGATCCCGTCGGGCTCGCTCAGCTTGCTCCCCTCGTACTCGATCCCGACGAACCCGTGGTAGTTCGCGGCCAGGACGATCTTCATCATTCGCCGGTAGTCGGTATGCGTCTCGTTGCCCTTGTCGTCGAAGTCGTGCGTCTTGGCGCTGACGCCCTTCGCGAACGGCATCAGCTCTTCGACGCCCTTGTAGCGGTCGTACTCCTTGTCCTTGCTCACCTTGAAATTGCCGAAGTCGGGCAGCGTCCCGCACCGCGGGTGATCGACTTTCTTGATGGTCGCGGCCAGCCACTCGCCGTTGCTCGACAGCCCGCCGTGGTTCTCGACGATCACGTTGATCTCTTGCTTCGCCCCGAACTCGGTGAGCTGCCGCAGCCCGTCCGCGGCGCGGGCCATCTGTTCCTCGTAGGTGCCGCTGCTCTGAGCGTTGACGCGGATCGAGTGACAGCCGAGAGCCTTGGCCCACTCGACCCAGCGGTAGTGGTTCTCCACCGCCTGCTTGCGTTTCTTCTCGTCCGCGTCGCCGAGGGCGCCCTCGCCGTCGCACATGATGAGGACGCTCGTCACGCCCAGGTCGCCGCAGACCTTCTTCAACTGGGCCACATACTCGTCGTCCTTCTTCTTGTCCTTGTAGAACTGGTTCACGTACTCGACCGCGAGGATGCCGTAGTCCTCCTTGGCGACTTTGGGGAAGTCGAGCGGGTCGAGCTTCTTGCCGAACAGAGCCCGGTGCAGGGACCACTGGGCGAGCGAAATCTTGAACAACGGGTTCTTGTCTGCCGCGCGGGCGGCAATGGGCAGCCCCAAAGCTCCGACAGCAGCGGTGGTGCGGAGGAAGTCGCGGCGGTTGAATGACGACATGACCGGATTGTCCTTCGAGGGTTGGAGGGCCGGGCGGAGCGGATTCTAACACTCAATACGCGAAGTATCCAACGACCAATTCGGTCGGCGTTATCTGTCGCGCTCGGAGGCTGCCAGGCGAGCGAACGAGAACATGCCGATCGGCCAGCTCGTCTGGCCGGTGTCCACAAGGTCGGCCAATACCTCGCCGACCGCGGAGGCGAATTTGAAGCCGTGCCCGGAGAACCCCCCGGCAATGGCAACGTTTGGGAAGTCCGGATGTAAGTCGATCAGGAAGTGGCGGTCCGGTGTCAAGGTGTAGATGCAAGTTTGCCCGTGCCGGAGCGGGCCGTTGACATCCGGCAAATACAGTCTGAGGAAATCGCGGACGGGCGGCTCGTCTTCCGGACGCAGTGGCCGTTCGATTTCACCCGGCGATTCCAGCTCGGGCGCCCCGTAGTGCCGCGCCACCTTCAGGCCGCGGTTGTCAATGACCGGCAGCCCGTAGAACGGCCCGGCCGGGGTATCGGCCAGGAAGATCGGGAACACGTCGCGCCGGAACCGGGCGTCGTCGGCCGTTCCGAACCAGAGCATCGTCTGTCGCATGACGCGGAGCGCGGCGCCATGCCGGGCCAGGAGTCGGCCCGCCCACGGGCCGGCCGTCAAAACGAGTTTCTCCGCGCGGTACGTGGCGTGGGCGGTCGTCGCTGACGCCGAGCAGCCGTCGGACGCCCAGTGGAGCACCGGCTCTTCCGATTTGATCGTCGCGCCGAGTCTGGCGGCCTCCTCCAAGTGAGCCCGCACGCAGTCCTCGACGTACAAAAATCCGGCGTCGCGCTCCAACACGCCGACCTCGCCATTGTTCACCCGAAACTGCGGGAACCGCTTGACGAGCTCGTTCGCGGCGAGCGGCTCGACGGCAATCCCATGCTCGCGGGCGGATGCGAGTACGCCGTTGACCACCTCGCCCTCCGGCGGGCCAATGCTCAGGCAGCCGCACTCGGTCAGTAAGTGCCGGCCGGTCCGTTGCTCCAGGTCGTACCACCGCTCGAACGCCCGCCGGACGAGCGGGACGTAGGCGGGGTGCTCGTAATAGGCCCGGCGGATGATCCGGGTGTGGCCGTGCGAGCTTCCGCGATCGTGGACCAGGGGGAACTGCTCGAGGGCGAGGACGGACCGGCCGCGGCGGGCGAGCTCGAAGGCCGCGGCCGACCCCATGCCCCCGGCCCCGATCACGATGACATCGAACGTCGGGTTTGGCATAATGTCACGGCATTCTAACCGAATTCAATTCGTCGGAGGCTCTTCGTGAGACGTTCCGGTCAGTCCCTTCTCGCTTGGATACTAACGGGCGCAATTCTGTTCGCAGGGCCGCCTGCAGTCGCCCAGGACAAGGCCCCGCCCAAGCTTCCCAAGGTCCCCGACGGCACGAAAGTCGAGCGCGACATCGCTTACGGCACCCATGAGCGGCAAAAGCTCGACGTCTATGTGCCGAGGGGTGACGGCCCGTTCCCGCTGGTCATTTGGGTGCACGGCGGCGCCTGGCAGGGCGGGAGCAAGGACGGTGGCGGGCCAGTGATCCCATTGCTATCGCACGGGTACGCGGTCGCCAGCACGAACTATCGACTCAGCAGGCACGAGGTGTTTCCAGCCCAAATCCACGACGTGAAGGCGGCCGTCCGGTTCCTGCGGGCCAACGCGAAGAAGTACCACCTCGACCCGGAGCGGTTCGGGGCCTGCGGGGCCTCCGCGGGCGGCCACCTGGTCGCGCTCCTCGCCACCAGCGGCGGGGTCAAGGAGCTGGAGGGTGACGGTGCGAACAAGGACGACAGCAGCAAGGTGTCGGCGGTCATCGATTTCTTCGGGCCGACCGACCTGGCCAGGCTCTCCCCGCCCGCGGCGAAAGACAACCCGGTTACCAGGCTCCTCGGCGGGACTACCGGCGACAAGAAAGACCTGGCGGCCCTGGCCAGCCCCGTCACGCATGTCACCAAGGACGATCCGCCGATACTGATCGTGCACGGCGATGAGGATCACCTGGTTCCTGCCAGTCAGAGCGTGCTCCTGCACGAGGCCTTGAAGAAGGCGGGCGTTGACTCGACGCTCATCGTCATCCACGGGGCCGGGCACGGCTCGGGAATATTCGTGCCGGAGCGGATGAACGACTACGTCGGCTTCTTTGACAAGCACTTGAAAAAGAAGTGATCGTCAGCGGCGGCGGTCGCGCTTCCGCGGTCGTTCCGTACCGGCCAGGCGGAAATCGAGCTGCCGCCGCTGCAGGTCCACCCGCACAACTTCGACTTCGACCGGGTCCCCGAGCCGGTAGCGGTGGCCGTGCCGGCGGCCCTCGAGCGAATGCCCGTCGGCGTCGAACTGGTAGTAATCGTCCCCCAGGCTACTGACGTGAACCAGCCCCTCGGCCGGGAACTCCTTCCCCTGGGCGAAGAAGCCGTACTCAGCGACCCCCGTGATCACCGCGTCCATGATGAGCCCGAGGCGACCGCTCAGGTAGGACAACAGCCGCAGCTTCACCGCTTCGCGCTCGGCCGACTCCGCACGCCGCTCCGTCTTCGAACAGTGCTCGGTGATGTTCCGCAGCTCTTTTTCGTCCGTCTTCGCCTTCCCCCTGGCCAGCCATTGTCCGAGCAACCGGTGGACGGTCAGGTCCGGGTAGCGGCGAATGGGTGAGGTGAAGTGGCAGTAATGGTCGCTGGCCAGGGCGAAGTGTTCGTCCTGTTCCACGGAATAGATCGCTTGCCTCAAGCTGCGCAGGAGGGCGTAGTGGACGGCGTGTCGCAGTGGCGTGTTCGCGGTCTGCTTCAGGATGCGCTGCAAGTCGAATCGGCTCGGCCGGCGGGGGATCTTGTAGCCGATCGTCCGGGCGAATTCCACGAACGCTTCCAGCTTTCGTGGGTCGGGGGCCGGGTGAATTCGCCGCGCGAACGGCAGGTGCAGCCGGTCGAAATGAGACGCCACCGCCTCGTTGGCCGCGAGCATGAAGTCCTCGATCAGCTCGTGACTCGCGTCGTGGACGGCGAAGTGGGCGCCGTTGACGTGCCCCTTGTCGTCATACACCAGGACGGCTTCCGGCATCGACATTTCGAGGGCGCCCCGGCGCGCCCGGCGGGCGCGCAGGGACTTGGAGAGCGTCCGCATGTCCTGGAGCATTCGCACGATCTCGGGGGCCGCGCCCCGAGCGGCCTCGCCGTGCGGATGGTCGAGGATCGCCTGTACTTGCTCGTAAGTGAAGCGCCGCCGGTTGCGGATCGCGCCGTTGACGAACCAGGCGTGTACCGGCTCCCCCAGCTCGGTAAATTCCATCTCGACTGTCTTGACGTAGCGGATCTTGCCCTCCTGGAGGCTGGCAAGCCCGTTGGAAATGACCTCCGGGAACATCGGGATGACGCGTTGGGGCAGGTAGACGCTCGTGCCGCGGTCGCGGGCCTCCCGGTCGAGCGGGCCCCCGGGCGGGACGAAATGGGCCACGTCGGCAATGTGGACCGTCAACAGCCAGTGCCCGGTGTCTGGGTCGCGAGTGAGCGAAACGGCGTCGTCGAAGTCCTTGGCGTCTACGGGGTCGATGGTGATGACGAGTTGACGGGTGAAGTCCTCGCGGCCGTCCAGGTCGTCCTCGCGGAAGTTCGCCGCCTGTGCCCGGGCCTCGGCCAGAACCTCCTCAGGAAACCGGTCCGGGATGCCCAGCGCCCGCACCACCGCGGTGGTGTCCACCTTGGGATCGCCGGTCTTCCCGAGCAGCTCGACGATCACGCCCTCGCCGCGCTCCAACGCCGTCGGGAACCGGATCATCTCCAGGACGACCTTGTCGTTCACCTTGACGCCGTGGATTGCCGCGTCAGCGACGGCGACGCTGTGCGTGAACACTTCCCCATCCACGCGGACGTAGCCCGCCCCGTCGCGCTCGAAGTAAGTGCCGACGAACTGCCGCGTCGCCCGGCGGACGACCTCGGACACCTCCGCGAGTCCGTCGGCCGCTCGCGTCGCCCGGCGGCGGACGCCGATCATCACCTCATCGCCGTTCGCGGCATCGTGCGTGAGGTAGTCGGGGACGTAATACTCCTGCGGCGGCAGGCCGGTCTCGGCCTCGACGCGGACGATCCCGTCTCCGCTCGAGAGGCGCTTGAACGTTCCGACGGCTTTCGGGAACGTCGGCGCCGGGCGAACCGTGTCGTTCTTCCCGAGCTGCGCCTTGCCCTCCCGGACCAGGCCGCGGAGGGCACTGCGGAACTCTCGATACGAGGTGTCCGCGAGGCCCAGCTTGCGGGCCAGCGCCTTCGGCGACATGGGCTGGTAGGACTTCTTGGAGATGGCGTTCAGGATGAGCCCGGTCAAGTCCCGCATGGTCAATCCGGCTCGTCGGCCGCCGCCGACGGGTTACGGCCCCCCTTGTACATTCGCCGGCCCAGGGCCGCGTTGTACGGCGTCCAGGCCGAGTCGCCCCGGTCGTCGGCGATCTCGCGCAGGGCAATGTGGATCCGCGAATCGAGGAGGTCGATCGCGTGCAGGGCCACCGCCTCCGGCGTCATCGGCACCTTCGGGCTGCCGTACTGCGGCTCCCCGTGGTGACTGAGGATCAGGTGCTTGAGCCGCAGCAGCAGCTCGGGCGGGAACGGCTCGCCGGTGAGGTCGGGCACCCGCCGTGCCTTCTCCGCGAGCATCTCGATCCCGATCGACAGGTGCCCCAGGAGCTGGCCCTCGTCGCTGTACGCAAACGTCCGGGCGTGCGTCAGCTCGCGCACCTTGCCGCTGTCGTGCAGGAATACCCCCATGATCAACAGGTCGGGATTGACGTCCGGGTACAGGGGCAGGATCCGCTCGGCGACGTCCATCATGGTGACGACATGTTCCAGCAAACCACCGACGTAGGCGTGGTGGACCTTGACCCCGGCGGGACACCGGGCGAACGAGCGCATGAACTCGTCGTCGATGAAGTACGTCTCGCCCAGGGCCCGCAGGTGCGGGTCGGTCACCTTGCGGACGGCCGCCTTCAGGCGCTCGAGCAATTTGCTGACGTCCTGCTTGGTGTGGGGCAGGAAGTCGGTGAGCTCGACGCGGTTTGCATCAAACTTCTCGAACCCGCTCAGGATGAGCTGGAGGGAACCCTGGAAGAGTTGCACCTTGCCCTTCACCTGGAGGAAGTCGCCCGCCTCGAAGGAGCGGAACAGGGGCTCGCCCGCGTTCCACATGCGGGCGTTGATGTTGCCTGAGCGGTCGCCCAGGTCGAGCTGGATGTACAGGTTGCCGTTGCGGTTTGCCCTCAGCTGCTTGTCCACCACAAGGAACACTTCGTCCACGTTGTCGCCATCGGCCAACTGCTCGACAAACCGCCGCGTCATGGGCGTACCTTTCTGTTTTGGGCATCCCGGTGGTCGGCCGGGGGTCACTTGCGCTTCGGGGGAATCGTACAGACGCCGTCCCGGCACGGCAGGAGATTAAACCGATTCCGCGCAATCCACAGGTAGACGCGCTGGCCGAGCCGGGCCATTCCGGGAAGGAACAAAAGGGGATAGATCGGCCAGAAAACGGGGACACGGCCGGCGATCCAGCGGGCGCCGCGAAAGCCGGGATAGACGCCGGTGCGGTCGGGCGTGAGGAGGTGCATCTGCTCGAGCATGCGGGCCGGCTCGAGGTGGGCGGTGTGGGCCGGGATCCCCGCCGCGTCGCGGCAGTTGTGGAACCAGAGCGCGTTCAGCCAGTCCAGTGTCTTGAGAATCGAGACGGTCTTACAGCAAAGAGGGCATTCGCCGTCATACAGGACGATCGCCTGACTTTCGGTGGGTAGGGACTTTGGGGGACTCATGGTTCATCCATGACGATAACCGAATTCTGGGATGCTTTGGCAACGCGCGGGCGCGGTTGAAGGTTGCCATGCGTGTTAGTGTGAGTTTGGCAACCTTCGGCCCGGCGGTGGCGTTGCAAGCCTTCGCCTGAGGGAGTCATTCTGAAGATTGCCATGCCTTTGTGTGTCAACTTGGCAACCTTCGACCGGCCGAGTGGCTGCAAGGCCGTGGCCAGACAGGGTCGTTCGAAGATTGCCTGGGGCGAGGGTGTAGATTGGCAAACCCGCTAGAATGGTCCGGGAAAGGGCCCGTCCATGAGCGTCCCCCCGACCAAGACCAAGCCGGTCACCGTCCCGGATTTCCTGTCGGCCCGGTCCCGGGGCGTCAAGCTCACCGTCCTCACCGGCTACGATTACACGTTCGCGCGCCTATTGGACGAAGCCGGGGTCGATGCCATCCTCATCGGGGATTCGCTCGGGATGGTCGTCCAGGGACATGCCAACGCCTTGCCGGTCACGCTTGACGACGTCATCTATCACACGCGGGCCGTCGTCCGGGGGACAACCCGGGCCATGGTGATTGCCGACCTGCCGTTCATGACGTTTCAGCTTGGACCGACGCAGGCCCTGGAGAGTGCCGGCCGGGTCGTCAAGGAGGGCGGAGCCCACGCGGTGAAGCTGGAGGGCGGGGAGCGGACCGCGGACGCCATCGCGGCGGTCGTCCGGGCCGACGTCCCGGTGATCGGCCACGTCGGGCTGACCCCGCAATCGGTCCACCGGTTCGGCGGGTTCAAGGTCCAGCGGCAACAGGAACAGCTCCTGGCCGACGCCCGGGCCGTGGAGCAGGCCGGGGCCTTCGCAATCGTCGTCGAATGCGTGCCGACCGAGCTCGCGGCCAAGATCACCGCGTCGGTGTCGATTCCGACGATCGGGATCGGCGCCGGCCCGAATTGTGACGGCCAGGTGCTCGTGATCCAGGACATGCTCGGTATGTACGGCGACCTGCGGCCGAAGTTCGTCAAGCGCTATGCCGAGTTGGGAGTGCAAATCAAGCAGGCCGTCGAGACATACTGCCGCGAAGTCCGCGAGGGGCGTTTCCCGGACGCGGGGCACTCGTTTCAGTAAAGGAGAGCGAGCACCTCGTCTGGCGTCACCTCTGTGAAGCACTTCACAACTCGGTCCGCCCCGGCCGCCTTCAACTTCTCCTCGGAATGATGCCCCACGAAAGTGACAGCGACGCACTTCATCCCGCCAGCCTTGGCTGCCTGGACGCCGGCCACCGCGTCCTCGAAGACTATGCAGCGCGGCGGTGGCACCCCGAGTTTTTCGGCCGCAACAAGAAACACCTGCGGGTCCGGCTTGCCGCGTTGCGTGTCCTCCGCGCTGACGATTGCCTCGAAGTACTGCCGGCTGTTGGTGATGCGGAGGATCAGGTCGAGGTTCCCACGCGGGGCGCTCGACCCGACCGCTTGCCGAACCCTGCGGGCGTGCAGCCCGCTCAGCAGTTCCCGGACACCTGGCAGTAGCTCGACTCCCTTCCCGGCCTCTGTGCGATAGTAGTTTTCCTTCCGCTCACCGATGTCCAGTACCTCTTGATCGGAGAACTCATGTCGGAACAAGTACCGAATGATCTCGGGGTTACGGCGGCCGAAGGTGGCGGCGAAGTCGTCGCGCGAGAACGGCCGGCCCATCTCGCCGGCCAGGCGCGCCCAGGCCTGAAAGTGCAATTCCGCCGTGTCCACAAGGGTTCCGTCCACGTCCCAGATCACGGCGCACGAATCGTTCATAGCGTGGCGGCTCCGGGGCGACCGGGTGTGGTTTAGGGCCGGCCCCTACAATCGGCAGCGTTGACAACTCCGGTGCCCGGTGTTAGGTTTAACTCAGCTCTCCCCTTAATTATTCGACGTATGCCAGGATCGACGACCGACTACGAGGCCGAAGTCCTCGCGGACTGCCAGGAGGCCATCGGCTACCACTTCCGCAAACCCGAGCTCCTCCGTTCGGCCCTGACCCACACCTCCGGGGCCAACACGCGCCTGGCCTCCTTCGAACGTCTCGAGTTCCTCGGCGACGCCGTCCTCGGCCTCGTCTGCGTCGAACAACTCTACCGCCGGTTCCCCGAGTACCAGGAAGGGGAGATGACCAAGGTCAAGTCGGCGGTGGTGAGTCGCGTTGCCTGCGCGCGGTTTAGCCAGGAGCTGGGGCTGGGGGAGTTTCTGTTTCTCGGCCGGGGCATGCGGCCGAGCGGGGACCTGCCGAGCAACATGCTCGCGGACGTGTACGAGTCGGTGGTCGGCGCGATCTACCTTGACGGTGGGATGGACGCGGCCCGGCCCTTCATAGTCCGGTTCCTCGACCCGGAGATCGACCGGGTGGTCCGCGACGCGGCCAACAACAACTACAAGTCGCTGCTGCAGCAGGTCTCGCAGCGCGAGTACGGCGGGACGCCGCGATACCA
>DATFWZ010000720.1:0-14759 GCA_035258765.1 Gemmataceae bacterium | reverse complement strand
CGACCAAGGGCAACTCGACGGCCGAGACGGTCGTCCATCCGAACGGGAAGTTCGTCTACGTCTCCAACCGCGGGCACAACAGCATCGCCATCTTCGAAGTGAACGAATCGACCGGCGAGCTGAGAGCCGCGGGGCACCAGGGGGACGGGGTCAAGGTCCCGCGCAACTTCAACATCGACCCGTCCGGCAAATGGATGGTGGTCGCCAACCAGAACGGCGAAAGCATCATCGTCTTCGAGATCGACGAGAAGACCGGGCAGCTCAAGCCGACCGGCCAGAAGGCCGAGGTGGGTAGCCCGGTGTGCGTGAAGTTTGTGCCGCGTGGTTAGCAGAAGTACTTAGTCCATAGGACTCATACGACCTATACGACCTATAGGACCTTACATGACCGACCAATACCTGTTCACCCGCCGCACCTTCCTGCAGACCGCCGCGTCGACGACCGCGGGCCTCGCCCTCGGCACCCGGGCAGGCGCCGCGATCAAGATCGGAGAGGGCAAGGCGACCTACGCACTCGATGAGAACTGGGGCAAGCTCCCCGCCGGCATGAATTACGGCCTTGGGTGCGCCCTGGTCGTCGATGGCAAGGACCGGATCTATGTGACCTCCCGGTCGGCGAATGCCTGCGTCGTCATCTTCGACCGCGACGGCAAAATCCTGGAGACGTGGGTCAAGGACATCAGGGACCGCGTCGGCTACGACCCGAACCAGTACGCGGCCACCGCTCACGGGTTGTATTGGAACAAGGAAGGAGAGCACGAGTTCTTGTACTGGACCGAGAACGTGGCCACTCCCAAGGGGAAGCCGAAGCTCGGGGCCCGCGTCTACAAGACCGACCTCGACGGGAAGTTACTGTTCCAGATCGGCAACGTCGAGCAGGAGTCCGACACCTCGAAGAAGTTCGACTTCACCAACCCGACGGACGTGGCCGTATCCGCGAACGGGGACATCTATGTTGTCGACGGGTACGGCAGCCAGCTCGTCCACCGGTTTGACAAGAACTTCAAGCTGATCAAGACAATGGGGGGGCGGGGCAAGGAGAACGGCAAGTTCAACACGTGCCACGGCGTGTGGGTGAACACATTGAAGAAAGAGCCGGAGATCTACATCGCGGACCGACACAACGACCGCGTCGAGGTGTACTCGATGGAGCTCGAGTACAAGCGGACGCTCCGCGACGTGCGCAACCCGTGCTGCTTCTACCAGCACAACGGCCAGCTCTTCATCCCCGACCTGGCGGCTCGCGTCACCATCCTCGACGAGAATGACAAAGTCGTCGCCCACGTGGGCGACGGGCTCGCGTTGCGCGAGAAGAAGGAAGACCCGGCCAAGCACCCGGAAGCGTTCTTCACGCCGCACGCCCTGACGGTGGATTCGAAGGGTAACATGTACGTCATCGAGTGGCTGCCGAACGGCCGCCCGCGGAAGTTCAGCCCCGCGGCGTAAGTTGTCTTCCTCTCCCCCGGCGTCGGGGGGGGCGAGGAACCTGAAGGGAACGCCCTCCGTGGCGTTCCGCAACGCCCGCCTCCCCGGGGCGCATTAATGTCCTCGGGGGGCAAGCTCTTCCGAACGTCACCGAGGGCGTTCCCTGCAGGGCCGTTGATAATGAAATGACCTTCCTCGATCCCGCCTCAATTGCCTCCATCCTCCCCGCGAGCCTCATGTCCCGACTCCTTCCCGCCTTCCTCTTCCTCACTACGCCGCTCCTCGCCGCCGACGGCAACTGGCCCATGTGGCGCGGCCCCCGCGGGGACGGCACGACTGACGAGAAGGGCTTCCCCACCAAGTGGTCGGCCACGGACAACGTCGTCTGGAAAACGCCCATCCCGGGCAAGGGGCACTCGTCCCCGATCGTCTGGGGCGATCGCGTATTTGTCACGTCGGCGATCGAGGACGGCGACCCGAACCAGCCCAAAGACCGGCTGCTCCTCTGTCTCGACCGCAAGGACGGCCGCGTTCTCTGGCAGAAGGCTGTCGCCCGGGCGAAGGCGGAGCCGATCCACAAACTTAATAGCCGGGCCAGCTCCACCCCCGCGACCGACGGCGAGCGGGTGTTCGTCACCTTCCTCGACAACCCGAACGTGGTCGTCGCCGCGTACGACTTCGCGGGCAACGAGGTGTGGAAAGTCTCGCCGGGGGAGTTCGAGTCGAGACACGGGTTCTGCAGCCCGCCAGTCCTCTACAGGAACCTGGTGATCGTCAATTGCGACCAGGACGGGTTTGACAAGAAGAAACCGGCCTACGTCGTCGCCCTCGACCGGAAGACCGGCTCGGAGAAATGGCGAATCGACCGATCGCACCGCATCCGCTCCTACTGCCCGCCGCTCATCACCGAGGCGGCCGGCCGGATGCAGATGGTCCTGACCGGGGCCGAGACGGTGGCGAGCTACGACCCAGACACCGGCAAGCCGCTCTGGACGATCGACGGGCCGACAGAGCAGTTCGTGGCCAGCATGGTGTATTCGAAGGGCCTCTTCTTCCTGACCGCCGGGTTCCCGACCTACCACGTCATGGGCATCAAGCCGGACGGGTCGGGGAACGTGACGAAGACACACGTCGCCTGGCACGAGAAGAACGGCGGGGCCGGGTACGTGCCGTCGCCGGTCGCGCACGGGGACAACATCTTCCTGGTCCACGACGAGGGCCGGGCCACCTGTCGCGACGCCCTGAACGGCAAGCTCCACTGGATGGAGCGGCTCGGCAAGCACCACAGCGCGTCGCCCATTTGCGCCGAGGGCCGGCTGTACTTCCCGGACGACGACGGGGTGACCTGGGTCGTCAAGGCGGGTGAGAAGTTCGAGCTCTTAGAGAAGAACTCGATCGGAGAGAATTGTTATGCCTCGCCGGCGTTTTCCAAGGGACAGATCTACCTGCGCGGGGCGCGGGCCTTGTTCTGTGTTGGGGAGAAGAATTGACGCGCAAACGATCGTGGACCATCCTGGTCAAGGTCACGTCAAACCGAGTATCGACGACGTTGTAGCACTGGCCCTCGACCTTGTCGCCGACGAGCTTGCCGTCAATCTCGCAGTAGTTGTTGAGTGAGAAGTACACTTTCTCCCCGTCCTATTTCCAGGTGGTGTTGGCCACCGGGCCGCCGTTGTAGGTGGCGATCAGCACACCGTCGGCTTGGAACTTCAGGAGCATCGTCTTCTTTTCGAAGCCGTTAGCCGCGACGCGGAGGCTTTGCGGAGCGGAGCGCGCACGCCGCGGGGGCGCCGCATCTACGTCCCGGGCGCATCCGCCTTTCGCGCTCCGCTCCGCGAAGTCTCCGCGTCGCGGCTAACGAGACCCGGCCGCCCCTCCAGCACCCCGCAATGAACCAGCGTCGGCACAACCCGTTCCGCCGGCGTGAAGCCCGCGTCCCGCAGCCACTCGCGGTACTCCGCCGCCGAATACGCCCGGCCCTCCGTCAACACAAACAACCCGGCCGAGTACAGCGCGACCGCGAGCGGTCCGCCGAGATCGTCGTCCAGGAAGACGTCGTGAATGAGCACCCGGCCGCCCGCGGGCAAAGCGTCTGCGCACCGCCGCAATATTTTCCGGCAGTCAGGTACGTCCCAGTCGTGTAACACGTTGGAGAGTAGGATCGCGTCGGCTCCGGCCGGGAATGGGTCCGCGAACATATCCCCGGCGACCAACTCGACCCGGTCGGCCACCCCGTAGGCGTCCACCATCTCACTTGCCACCTTCAGCACCTCTGGCCGGTCCCAGACGACGGCCCGGAGGTTCGGGTTCTGCTGAACGCAGGCGATCGCGTAAATCCCGGACCCGCCGCCGACGTCGACCAGGAGGCGCGAGTCAAGCAACGGCACATTCGCGGCCAGGTACGGGGCGACGTTCGTCGCCCGCCCGGCGAGGGCCAGCGTCAGCCGCCGGGCCGACGCCTGGCGGTCCATGGCCGACTCCGTTCCCTCCTTGAAGGTGTACGCGGACCCCGCGTCGTCCTCGCGGGCGGTCGCGGGGCGGTTGGTCCGCAGCCGCTCGGCCATAGTCCGCACGCCCGGGCTGTCGGCGAAGAGGCCAATGTACCCGCCGACCTCGAAGTACCTGCCCGGCACCAGGTGTTCGCGCGCCGCGGGGGTCAGGTTCAGTTTGCCGTCCGTGAGCGTCAATACGCCCATCGCCCGCAGCGCCGTGAACAGGACGTGGGCGGCCCTGTCGGCGAGTCCGATCTCGGCGCGCAGCTCGTCGAACGACTTCGGCCCGTCCGCGAGTCGCCCAAACAAGTCGAAGTCGGTGGCGGCGACGGTGAGCAGCTCGGTGGCGTAGTGATACCGGAAGTGTTCGAAGATCGCCGTCGGATCGGTCGCGGGCTTGGTGAGTGCGGAGAGAGGCATAATTGGAATCACGAAGAAGAACGCCAGCAACTCAACATCTCAATCCCGCGCAGAACTCATTAACAAGTGTCGCAATCAAACACTCCGCCCCGACAGCCAGCCCGTGCTCCACGCGGCCTGGAAGTTGTACCCGCCGATTGGGCCGTCCAGGTCGAGCACCTCGCCGGCCAAAAAAAGCCCGGGGCAGTGCTTGCTCTCCATCGTCCGCGAGTCCACCTCGTCGAGCGACACGCCGCCGGCCGTCACCTCCGCCTTCTCGAACCCGAGCGTCCCGCGAACCGGCAGGCGCAGCCGCTTGACCGACCGCACCAGCGCCTGGCGATCCGACTTGCTCAACCCCGCGGCCTTGCGGTCGGGCGGCTGACCAATCAGCGTCAGAAGGGTATCGCAAAGCCGGCGGGGCAGGTGCCGGCTCAGCACAACCGTGAGCAATTGCCTCCCGGACGCCAGCGACTCGACCCGCAACGACTCGTCGAGTTCCACTTCGGGAAGTGACGGCAGAAAGTCGAGCTCGAGTTCCAGCGATTGCGGGTCCGGGTGCTGGCTGACGGCCTTGCTCACGTCGAGCGGGGCCGGGCCGGACAGGCCGAAGTGCGCGAACAGGAACCCGCCGCGGCGCTCCAGCAGCGGCCGGTTCGCGTCGAGGACGGTCACGTTGACGTCCGCGAGCGTGACCCCCTTCAGATCGGCCACCCAGTCGGCCGGCACGGTGATCGGGACGAGGGCCGGCTTGGGCGGCACGATCGTGTGGCCGAACCGGGCGGCGAACCCGTAGCCATCGCCGCGGGTCCCGCACCCGGGGTACGACTGGCCCCCGGTCATGATCACGACGCGGGGACTTGTCAACAGGCGCTGGTTTGTCACGACCTCGAACGCGTTACCGGACTTGCGAACGTCGAGCGCCGGTTCTTCGAGAGCCAGAGTCGCGCCGGAACGTCTCATTCGGCGGAGAAGGGCGTCGAGGACGTCCAGCGCTTTGTTACTCACCGGGAAAACCTTGCCCGTCTCCTCCACCTTCGTCGGAACACCTTCGGCGTTGAAGAAGGCGACGGTGTCGCGAACCGAAAGAGCGGCAAGCGCGGAGTGAAGGAACTTGCCTGGTGGGCCGAACGCGTGGACGATCCCGCGATTGTCGCAGTCGTGGGTGATGTTGCACCGCGTGCCGCCGGACATCAGGATCTTGACCCCCGGCTTGCGGTTCTTTTCCAACAAGAGGGTGCGCTTGCCGCGCTCGGCCGCGTGGATCGCGGCCATCAGCCCGGCCGCGCCGGCCCCGAGCACGATCACGTCCCACCCGGGGCCGGTCATTCGTTGTCCCAGTTATTTCGGAGTGGTGGCAGCCCCTGTATACTCGACCGGACTCGCGACCGGCAAGGTGACCGCGCCGAGAGAAGTCCGCCATGAGCACGCGGGACTGGGACGAAGAGGATGATCGCCCGCGCCGCCGGTCGCGGGAGTGGGACGAGGACGACGCGGACGATCCGGGGCTGGGCCCACCCGGCGGGGGCCGCCGGCGGAGTGGTGCGCCCGGTCAGTCCCTTGGCGTCGCGTCGTTCATGTGCGGGCTGTCCGGGTTGCTCATTGCCCTTCTGAGCGGCGGGCCGTTCCTGTGCGGTATGTGCTGCTTTGCGTTCCTCCCGATTTCGTGGGTGATCTCGATCATCGGGGCCCTATTGGGGGGCACGGGGGTCACTCTCGGATTCGTTTCACGAAGTCAGGGCAATCCGTCCGTCCTTCCTGTCCTGGGCGTCGCCAGTGGGGTATTCGCGATCCTCCTGGCGATTGCGGCCATCGTCCTGCCGTTCGTGCTCGCGGCTAACTTGCCACCGCCGCCGCCAAACCCGCCGGGCGGCAATCCGAATTTCAACAATCTCAAGCGGTTTTGAGCACTCGAGTGGAACCGTGTGCATTCTGACGGTTCGTCAACCGTGATTATTTTTCAGAGGGTGTGTGTAAATGAAAGATAAGAAACCGCCACCCGCCCGGGCTCACTTCCGCGGGTACGCCGTCCCCTCCTTGAGCCACACTTCGTTGAATGCCACCACCGTCTGCTTCGTCCCGGCGACGTAGATCACGCCGTTCGGGGCCTGGGCGGCCGACATGTAGCCCGCGACGCCGTCCAGCTTGCGGACGTGGCTCCAGGTGTCCCCGTCGTCGAGCGACAAGGCCGCGAATGTCCCCCCTTTGCCCACCACGCGCCCCGGATTGTCCATGCTGACCAGGAGCAGGGCCCTGCTGCGGAGCTTGAGCGCCGCGGCCTTTTGCCCGCCGCGAATTCCGGGGAAGGAGGAATCTCTCTGCGTCCACGTCTCCCCCAGGTCCTTGGAGAGCTGGACCGGCATTGGGTCCGGGCCGCGGAGGAAGTTGATCACCTGACCGTCGTCCCGCTGGGCGACCGCCGGGTGGATGGCGTACTTCCCGTCCGTCGCCCGCATGTCCCCGGACGCCACCTTCCAGGTCTTCCCGGCGTCGGCGCTGATCAGGAGTCGCTCGTCGCGGTGCAGGTCACCATCGCAGGCCAGCACCAGTTCCCCATTCTTCGCCACGAACGCCGAGCACGGCTGGCTCAGGGCCTTCGGGTCGTCGCGGGAGAGCATGATCGTCGGCTTCGACCACGTCGCCCCGTTGTCGTCGGAATAGCGGACGATGTCACTGGCGTTGTCCCATCCCCTGAGGGACTGGGTGCAGAAGTGGTAGATCCGTTTCCCGGACGTGAGCAGGACCGGGGCGTGGTCGTTCACGTCGGGGACGTCGAAGAACAGGGACGCCGGCTCCCATCGGTCGGACCCGACGCGCAGCCGGCTGGCCGCCTGGGCCAGTTCACGGCCTGGCTCGTTGACGCACGTGTACCAGGCCATGAGCACGTCGCCGTTCGGGCACACGCACACGGCCGCGAAGTGGTTGTGATTGGCGAACACCGGGCCGAAGGCGTCCTTGGGGATGCTGGGGTTCTTGACGTCGGCGGTGAAGTTGACGTAGTACGGCTTCGTCGGGTCGGGGCCGTCCGTCGGGGCGTCGGCCTGGCGGACGTCCTTCTGGTACTCGGCGATGACCATCGGGAGCGGCCTGGTCGCCGGCATTTCGCCCTGGACGACGCGGAACCCGGTGTACCGATTCGCGTCCTCGGGCAGGAAGCCGGAGCGGTTCGCCGAGCGCCAGTACTTCATCGGCTCGCGGGCCCGCTCCGGGCGGTGGAAGCACCAGCCGCGGGCAATTCGCGCATACCCATCGGCCCGACCGACCGGGTCGGTCTGCTCGGCGGCGTCGTACGGCCCGTGCCAGTCCAGGCACCACTCCAGCACGTTGCCGTGCATGTCGTGGAGTCCCCACGCGTTCGGCTTGTAACTCCCGACCGGCATCGTGAGCTGCGGTTTGCCGTCCTTCGTCAGCCCAATGTTGGCCTGCTCGGCGGTAAGCGTGTCGCCGGTGTTGAAGGCCATTGTGGTCCCGGCCCGGCAGGCGTACTCCCACTCGGCCTCGGTCGGCAGCCGATACGGCTTGCCCTCCTTCTTCGACAGCCACTCGCAGAACGCGACCGCCTGGAGCCAGGTGACGAACGTGGCCGGCTCGTCGTCGGCCTTGCTCACGCCGTCGCGGCCGCGGAACTTCTTGTGGTCGGGGTCGAACTGCTCGTACTGGGCGTTCGTGACTTCCGTGCTTCCGAAGTAGAAGGCTTTCGTGATCTTCACCTTGTGGGCCGGGGATTCGTCGTAGTCGCGCCTGGCCCACAGGTCGGTGGACGCCGGCGGGGCGTCGCCCGATCCCATGACGAACTCACCTGGCGCGACGCGGACGAGCTTCATGCCGATCGAGTTGGTGCCCGTCTCCGGCGGGTCGGCGGCGAAGAGCGGGGCGGACAGCACGAGGGTCATGAAGGAGAGGGTGCGGGTCATGCGGGCAGTGTACCGCGCCGCGTCGCGGCTTTCTTCTCTCCGGCAACCCCCTAAACCAGATGCAGAGGAGTCAGACAACAGCATGCCGCGCTTCCGAGCCGTCCTGTTCGATTTCGACGGCACCCTCGCCGACAGCTACGCCGCGATCACCGCCAGCGTCAACCACGTCCTGCAGCACCACGGCCGGCCGACCCTGACCGAGGCCCAGGTGCGGGGCCTCGTCGGCCACGGGCTGGTCAACCTGATGGAGAACATCCTCCCTGGGATCGACCCGGAAGCGGCCGCCCGGCTCTACCGCGAGCACCACCCGACGGTGATGGGCACGCACACGCGCCTCCTGCCCGGGGTCGCCGACGGGCTCGCGGCGCTCAAGACTGCGGGCATCAAGCTCGGGGTGTGTAGTAACAAGCCGTCGTACTTCACCCGGGTCCTCCTCCGTTTGCTCCGGATCGACGCGTACTTCGATGTCGTCTTCGGTCCGGACGACGCCGGCGCGGTCAAGCCGGACCCGGCCATGATCGAAAAGGCGCTCGCAAAGCTCGACGTGCCAAAAGAAGAAGCCTTGTACGTCGGCGACATGGAGGTGGACGTCGAGACCGGCCGCCGGGCCGGGGTCGAGACGTGGGTGGTGCCCACCGGGTCGCACGACGAGACCACGCTGCGCGCCGCCGGCACTACACGACTCTTCCCCGGAATGGGCGACGTGATCCAAGAGGTGCTTTTGCAACAGCCCAACTCCAATTATTGACCCGCCCCTTCTTTTCAGCTATCCCTTTATCACCCCCCGCCGGACTCGCTTCATGTGCCGACTTGTCTGCTCGCTTCTCATGACTCTTGCGCTCACTTCTCGCGCCGCCGCCGTCGACGAGGACGCCCGCCTGGCCGCGTTCTTCAAGGAATACCTCGAGGAGTTCCTGAAGCACGCCCCGCTGGACGCCAGCCGACTCGGCGACCATCGGTACGATGACCGGCTCGACGACCTCTCCCCAAAGGCGCGGGCGGAGAACGTCCAGCGGCAGCGCGACACCCTGGCCCGACTGCCCAAGGAGATCACCATCGGCAAGCTCTCCGCGGAGGGGAAGGTCGATTACCAGATCCTCCGCGACGCGCTGACTCGCGACGTGTGGCTGGCGGAAAACACGAATCGGTTCGCCGACGACCCCCGGGTGTGGAACGAGTACACGACCGACAGCGTGTTCCTCATCCTGACACAATCGACGGTCCGGAAGCCCCTGGCCGTCCGCGACGCCGCGTCCCGCATCGGCGACGTCCCGAGGCTCCTTCTCACCGCCAAGGAGAGCCTGGGGAACCCGCCCCGGGTGTTCGTCGAGACCGCGATCAAGCAGAACCGGGGTGCCATCGCCTTCTACGAGCAGGGGATCTTCGAAATCACCGGCGAGACGCCGGGAGTGAGCGCGCTCGCGGGCCCGTGCAAGTCGGCAGTCGCCGCCCTCAAGGAGTACCAGAAGTTCCTCGAGGATCAGTTGCTCCCGAGGGCCAAGGGCGAGTGGCGAATTGGAAAGGAGAGATTTGCCAAGAAGTTCGAGCTGGAGCTGGGCGCTGGCGTCACCGCGACCGAGGTGCTCCGGGAGGCCGAGTCCGAAGCCGAGCGAGTCCGGGGGGAGATGTACGTGGTCGCCCGGCAGCTCTGGCCGAAGCTATTCGAAAAGAAGCCGCTGCCGCCGGACGACCCGGCCGGGCAGCGGGAGTGCGTGAAAAAGGTCATGGGCGAGCTCGGCAAGGATCACGGGGAAGTTGACACCCTCGTCGCGGACGTCAAGGAGACGGTGGACGAGATCAAGGAGTTTCTCAGGAGTCGCGACATCCTCCGGTTGCCACGGCCGGACCGGTGCACCGTCATCGAGATGCCGGAGTTCCAGCGCGGGCACACGACCGCGTACCTGAACCCGGCTCCGCCGCTCGACCCGCGTGCCCGCAGCTTCTTCGCCGTCAGCCCGCCGCCGAAGGATTGGGACGACCGGAGGGTGAAGAGCTACCTGGAGGAGTACAACCACGCAATGATAAAGCTCCTCACCATTCACGAGGCCTACCCCGGGCATTACGTCCAACTCGAATACGCCAACCGGCACCCGTCTCTGATCCGCAAGGTGCTCTCGTCCGGCACGTTCGCCGAGGGATGGGCGGTCTATACCGAGCAGATGATGCTTGACCAAGGATTTGGCGACGGGGACCTCTCCCTGCGTTTGCACCAGTTCAAGTGGTATCTGCGGGCGGTGACGAATGCCATCCTCGACAACCGCATGCACTGCGCGAACATGACCGACGACGAGGCGAAGAAGTTCCTGATGGACGAGGCGTTCCAGACGGAAGGGGAGGCGCTCGGAAAGATCGTCCGGGTCAAGCAGAGCTCGGCTCAACTGTCAACGTACTTCGTCGGCCGAACCGCGTTCTACCGATTGCGGCAGCAGATCGGCCGGGAGCAGGGGGGCGCGTTCGACCTGGGCCGGTACCACGAGGCGGTGCTGGCGCACGGCACTCTTCCGGTGAAGTTCCTGCCGGACCTGGTCCGCGAGCGTCTGAAGAAGCCCAGATAGGAGTGGACGGGATGAACAGCATGGGCCGCGGTGGTCTTCGAAAATTGTTGGCTGTGTTGTCCTGTTCGTTTGTGATGTCCCCGGCCCGTGCCGCGGACTACCCGCAGGCGATCGTCAAGAACGAACACCTCACGCTCACCGTCCTGCTCCCCGGGGCCAATTCCGGGTACTATCGCGGGCCGCGGTTCGACTGGTCGGGGATCGTGTCGAAGGTCGAATACGGCAAGCACACACTGTTCCAGGAGTGGAAGACTCCGCACAACCCCGAGGGCCACGACGACGTCGGCGGGACGGCCGAGGAGTTCGGGATGCTCCGCACCCCACTGGGGTACGCCGAGACCAAGCCGGGGGGCAAGTTCCTCAAGATCGGTATCGGCTTGCTGACGAAGCCCGACGACAAGCCGTACCAGTTCCATCGCAATTACAAGGTGGTCGAACCGGCGCCGTGGACCGGAAGCACGAGCACGGTGGCCGTTGACTTGAGGCAGGCCGCCGACGGCCCGGGCGGGTACGCCTACGAGTACCGCAAGAAGGTGCTCCTGAAACCGGGCGAGACCGGCTTCACCATCGAGCGGACGCTCAAGAACACCGGCAAGGTCGCCATCCACACCGACCACTACGGGCACAACTTCCTCAGCTTCGACGGCAAGCCCGTCGGGCCGGACTACCGGCTGACGTTCCCGGCCGACCCGAAGCCGCGGGAGAAGAAGACCGACTTCGGCGACTTCGCCGCCCTGGACGGCCCGTCGCTCGTGTTCAAAAAGGTGCTGGAAAAGGGGACGATCTACACCGAGCTGGATGGCCTTGCCGGCGGTAAGACTCACGAGGTGACGGCCCGCGACGTGAAGACCGGATTCGGCGTGACGATCACCGGCAACGTCCCGGTCACCGAATGGCACGTGTGGGGGACGAAGACGGCCCTGTGTCCCGAGCCGTTCGTTGAGATCAAGCTCGAGCCGGGCCAGTCGTTCTCGTGGACGACGCGGTACGAGGTGTCTGTCAGGAGGGACTGACGCCGTTGGGCGCGGGGATCTTGTCCGCGGGCCGCGGGCCGACGTCCTTGCGGCCGCTGCCAGCGAGGCGGCTGATGGCCCGCACCGTCATGTCGTGGTCGCACAGGATCTGACAGCTCAGGCGCACCCCGGTCAGCCCGCGGGCGGCCAGCACCTGCCGCTCGGCCTCGGTCATGGTCGGCGGCTCGCCCGAAATGAACTCCACCCGGCAGGTGGTACACCGAGCGTTGCCCCCGCAGGCGTGGAGCTGGTCGATCCCGGCCTCGTCCTCGAGGGCCAGCACCATCCGCTTGTCGGCCGGCACCTCGAACGTCCCCATCCCTTCCGCGGTCAGCATCGGCATCGGGAGTCTCCTCGGCGGCGCGGGCGTCATCCCATTAGTTGGCGCCGGCCACGGGAATTGTCGAGGTCAAACACCCCCGCGTTGTAGGGAACGCCCTCCGTGGCGTTCCGCAGGCGTCGCTATCCCCGGGGCATGTCATTGTTCCCGCGGGAGCCAGCCGTGCGGAACGCCACGGAGGGCGTTCCCTACAGCGCCACGTTCGTCCCGGCAGGACTCACAGGGCGGCTTCCCTATAGCGTCACCGGTTCAGGATCGCCGGCTCGCGGACGTTTTGCTCGGCTACGTCGCGGGTGATCTTCCCGGCTCGGAGCAATTGCCGGATCGACTCGTCGAAACTGATCATCCCCTCCTCGCGATTGGTCACCAAATAGTTGTCGATGCTCTCCAGCTTGCCCGTGCGGATGGCGCTGGCGATCGGGAACGTGTTCCAAAGCACCTCCAGCGCCAGGTGCCGCTTCTCACCGCGCACCGCCCCGGGCAGTAATCGCTGACTCACGACCGTCCGCAGGCTCATCGCGAGCTGGGCCCGGACGATCCCCTGCGCATCCTGAGGGAACAGGTCGGCGAACCGCGTGACCGCCCCCTTGGCATCCCGGGTGTGCAGGGTCGTGAACACCAGGTGGCCGGTCTCCGCGGCGCTCAGGGCCATCTGGGCCGTCTCCCGGTCGCGGACCTCGCCGACCAGGATTACGTCCGGGTCCTGCCGCAGCCCGGCCCGCAGCCCGTCTGCAAACGACAACACGTCGCGGCCGACCTCCCGCTGGGTGACGACCGAGTGCGGCGCCTTTGGGAACAGATACTCGACCGGCTCCTCGACGGTGATGATCCGGTAGCCCCCGGTTTCGTTGAGCAGGTTGACGATCATCGCCAGCGTGGTGGTCTTGCCAGACCCGGTTGGGCCCGTGAGGATCACGAGTCCGTCGCGGAGGAACGCGAGCCGCTCGGCCAGCTCGATCGGGAAGCCGGCCCAATCGAACTCGGGGATCGCCGCTGGCACCACGCGCAAGCAGCCGCCGAGGTGGCCCGCGGCATGAAACAGATGCGCTCGGAACCGGGTCGGCTGGCCGCCGGCAAAGACCTCGAAGGAAAAGTCGGCGTCCTTCTGCTGGCGCAGCCGGTCGCGGTCGTCGGCCGGGCAGAGGGCGCCGAGCAGCTGGTCTACTTCCGGGCCCGTGAGCAGATCTTCCGCCAATTCGGTGAGGTCGCCGTGCAGGCGCAGGGCCGGCGGGTAGCCGACCGTCAGGTGCAGGTCGGAGGCCCCGGCCCGGACGGCGTCGTCGAGCCACTCGCGGAGCCGATCCGGAACGGCGGTCACTGTCTGGTGCGTGTCCATGCGGTCGTTGCCACTCGTGATAAAAGGCGTCGGGCACCCTTAGTCGGCTAACCCCGGGGTTACGATAGGGGCTCAATCGGTGATCCCTGTCGCGGCACGGCATCTGCACTCTTAGTCCCGCTCGCGGGCCGTGGCGCACTTCGCCGTTCATTTCCGACGTATTCCGGCCGGCCCGTGCGTCCGCCGGGTCCCCGCAGCCCTTCCCCGCCGCGGACTGCATGAATCGTCCCCGGCTCAGGAGGCGGTCCGTGTCCGAGGCCCTTCCGCAATACGATCCGAACGACCCCGCGGCCGTCGATTGCTACCACCGGGCCATTCGCGCCCTGCGCGACGCTGGCGTCGAGTTCCTCGTCGGCGGGGCGTACGCCCTGGCTCGGTACGCAGGCATCGTCCGCCACACAAAAGACCTCGACCTCTTCCTCCGGGCCGAAGACCGCGACCGGGCGCTCGCCACCCTGGCCGCCGTCGGCTTTCGGACCGAGATCACCTACTCCCACTGGCTGGCGAAAGCCGTTTGCGGCGATTACTTCATCGACCTGATCCACAGCTCGGGCAACGGAGCCGGCGCGGTGGACGACGACTGGTTCCGGCACGCGATCGAGGGCGAAGTGGTCGGGGAGCCGATCCGCCTGTGCCCGGCCGAGGAGTGCCTGTGGTCGAAGGCGTTCATCATGGAGCGGCACCGGTACGACGGCGCCGACATTCATCACATCCTCCGCCTCCGCGGGCACCGACTTGACTGGCGCCGCTTGATCGACCGGTTCGGCGAACACTGGCGCGTGCTGTACACCCATCTGGTCCTGTTCGGGTTCGCGTACCCGGGCGAGCGGAATCGCGTGCCGGAATGGGTGATGCGCGAGCTGACCGGGCGGCTCGATGCCGAGCTCGGCAAGGCGCCGGTCGATCGCGTCTGCCAAGGGACGTTGCTCGCGGCGGTCAGCTACCTGCCGGCGGTCGAGGAGTGGGGGTATGCTGACGCCCGCGCGGCCCCGCGCGGGCGGATGACGCCGGAGCAAGTCGCGGAATGGACGGACGGGGTGCGATCCGGTCGGTAACCGGGAGGTGCCGATGGCGGGCGAAGTCGTGCGCATCGGGGCGGTGGCCGACGTCCACTACGGGCGAGACGCTGAGAAGCGCCTCCGTGCGGTCTTCGAGGAGGCCGCCGGCAAAGTGGACGTCCTCCTCCTGGCCGGGGACCTCACCGACTTCGGCCTCCCGGAGGAGGCCCAGGTGCTGGCTCGCGATTTGACTGACGTGGTCCGCATCCCGATCGTGGCGGTCCTCG
>DATFWZ010000719.1:0-6014 GCA_035258765.1 Gemmataceae bacterium | reverse complement strand
AAGGCGTTGCGAATCGACACGTCGCGGACGTCGCCGCCGTTGATTTCGGCGATCGTGATCGGGCCGGCGATCCGGTTGCCCGCGTTGGCCAGGGTGATGTTGCGATTGGCACCCGTATCGACCGTTAGCGAGACCGGTCCGTCCGTCTGAATGGTGGTGCCAGTCCGCTGGGTCAGATTGCCATTGAACGTCAGGGACAGGGCCCCGGTCCCGAGGGCCACGTCGCCGAGTTGAAGGCCAACGGTGTTGACCACCGTCGCCGTGTTGGCCCCGGTGACCGACAGGGACAGGGCGATGCTGTTGGAAATGTTGTTGCCCGCATCGGTCAGGGTGATCGACCCGGCATTCGAGGTGACGGCCAGGGTGGCGGTGGTGCCGGCCCCGGCCGTGGCCGTCAGGGCCCCGGTCTGAGTGATGTTCCCGTTGGCCGTGATCGTTGTCGTCTGCGCTAGGGTGCCGAAGTTCAGAATGGAGGCAGCCAGGGTCAGATCATTGGTGTCGAAGATCGAGGCGACGGCCGGGCCACTCAACGACAGCCGGCCGATGAAGTCGTTGACCGGGTTGTCGGCCCGGATGACGTTGCCGGTCAAGTTCGTCTGGCCGTTAATCTCCAGGGCGCCGGCCAGGAGGATGTCGTGCCCCGGGGCGCTCAGGGTGACGCCGCCCCCGGCCGAGGAGAGCAGGGAGGAGGCCACGTCGGAGGCGATGAACCCGGCAGTCGTCGAGGCAGTGACGGCCGAGGTGAAGACCGAAACCCCGGTGAAGGTGATGTTCCCCGAGGCCGGGTCGTCCAGGGTGATGTTGATCACCGGATCGTAGGCCCCAGTGCTGTTGGCGAAGGCGACCGAGGTACCGGCGGCACTGTCGGTGATCGTGATCAGCGAGTTGTAGGTGGCGGCCGGGAAGGTGACGGTGGACGTCCCGAACCCGGCGAACCCGACCGTGCCGCCGCCGTCGGTCGCCGTCCCGCCGGTCAGGGTGACGGTGACGGTCGTACCGTCGGTGCTGAACGCAGCGACCTCGTTGGCCGTATTCAGGTCGATGGACAGGTTCGGGACGGCGCCGGTGAAGAGGGCGGGTGCGAGGCGGTATTCCAGTGACTCGATGCGCAGGCGGCGGGCGGGACGGCGGTGCGGCATGGTCATAGTTCCCGAAGTGGCGTGCGTGCGAGCGGTAACGAGTGGCCAGCCGCGGGCTGGACGTGGGGAGCCCGCGACCGAGTGGAAAGAGTATAACCCTCAGGTGGGTCGGATGATACGAGAAATCCGACTCAATGACCTCTCCGAGATCTGAAACAAATGTCGCGCGGGCCCGCCTCGGGGTCTTACTGTTTCAGGGCCAGACTTGCGCCCACTGTCCCGTGATAGATTCGAGCAACGAGTGGAACTGGGGGCGCGAGGTATGGGCACGGACGGCGACGCATCCAAGGACTGAGCCAAATCCGATGGCTGGCCAGACCAAACGAAACGGCCCACGGAGCTTCGCGTCCGCGGGCCGACGACATCCCCGTTCGCAGACAGGGACAGCATGGAGTCGCTTCTAACACGCCGGCATTAAGGAAGAAAACGAAAAGCGCTCGCTCCGCAAGTCGGCTCGCCTTGTAGGGTCCGCGACCGCGGCCCGCCTCCGCCAAGTCGTGTTTAGTGCGCCCGGCTATCTTTTCTCATTGGGCAAGTTCGACCAGTTGACCGAGCCGTACCGGTTGCTCCCGCCCGCCGGCCGTCGGAAGACCCACACTGTGGTGCTCTTGCCGTCCTTCTTCAGCGTCAACTGGCCGTTGAACTCCCAGCCGCCGGCCTCCCGCTCCTGCAGGGCCTTTACGAACCCCTCGGCGTCCACCTCGCCGGCCGGCATGAACTCGTACTGCCATTTCGCCGTGGCCAACGCGCCCGCCCGCCGCTGCTCCCGCGCCCGCTCCATGTCCTTTTTCGCCTGTTCGAGTTCCGCCTCCAGTTGTTTCACCCGCTCTTCCGGCGTCAGCCTCGGGTAAAGATTGGGCGGGCCCTGGGCCCCCGCAGGCGCCAGCCAGCCCGTCCCGGCGCCGACTCCCAGCCCAGCGGCCAACAGCAACCCGGCCGCTAGGAACTTTACGCGAAACGTGCTCATACCCAGGACTCCTTGTGTGAGGTGATGAATCGCTCCGGGGATGGCCGCGCCGCGGACCAGCGCCGCCGCCTTCGCCGATGCCGCGGCTGGGGCCGGCGCGCCCGGCCAGGCCAAAGCCACTACCGCCCCGGCCGCGAGCCCCCGGACCCGGAGCCGGGCCAGGAGTAAATCCCTTGCCCGACCGAGCCGAGCGGACAGCGTGTTGACCTTCCAGCCCAGGTGCCCGGCGGCCTCGGTCACGCTCCGACCGTCCAGGCTGCAGAGGACGAACGGCACCCGCAGCGTCTCGGGCAGCAGGGCGACCTCCTCATGGACGACCGCCAGGGCTCGGTCCCACGCCGAGTCTGGGACGGCGGCGTTATCCCGGTCCGGTATGGCGGCGGCCCGCTCGCGGTCGGCCCGCCGCCGGGCGCTCAGCCGGGCCTTCGTACAAACCCGGTAGGCCACCCCGTGGAGCCAGGCCGCCAGGCTGTCCGGGCGGCGGATTCTCCCGGCGTTCCGCAGCAGGACCAGAAAGGTGGCCTGGAACGCGTCGTCGGCGTCCGGGCCGGCCAGGTGGCGGCAGACGGACCACACGAGCCGGCCGTGCCGCCGTACCAGCGCGGCGAAGGCGTCCTCGTCGCGGCGGGCGGCGAACCGACCGAGCAGGTCGGCGTCGGTCGCGGGCGGCCCGGTCTCGGCCAGTTGCCGAGCCAGGGCCGTGATGTTGCGGTGACCCAATGCAGTCCCCTTGGCCGGTCGTGGATGTAGTGCCCGCCGACCGAATAGTTTCACGCAATTCCTACGAAATCCATTCGCCGGAATTGCGGTGACTCGCCGACTTGCCAGGCAGGGAGAGGACACTCTGACAGCTAACGCGTCCGCTCCACTCCAGGAAAGGAGAAGTCCACCCCATTCGACTTTCCCCAAACTTGCCTGGGGATGACTGCAATGGTCCTGCCGTGACGAATATGCGGCGATTCGATTCCGGCGAAGCGGGGCAACGCGCGTGGGGTAACATATGGTATTGGACCGCTCGATTGCGCACGTGCGCGGGAGCGCTTGGGGATGGGTTGGGATCGAGGCCGGTACTACACGCGGTCGCGCAAAGTGAACGGCCGTGTCGTCCGCGAGTACGTCGGCGCTGGAATAGTCGGGGTTCTCGCCGATCAGCTCGACACCGAAGAGCGGGAACAGGGGGCTGCGGAACGTGATGCGGCGCGAGCCGCCCGCGTTGAACTTGCAGCGCTCGACCAACCACTGGAAGAACTGGACACGTTGGTCGAAGGGCTTGCTCGCGCGGCACTGCTCGTCGCTGGCTGCCGGCAACACAAGCGGGGGGAGTGGAGGCAGAGACGTGTCCGAAACCAAGAAGCCCGCTGATCCGGTTCGGCCCGGGCAGGCTGACATTCGGGCGCTCGTTCGCCGGGCCGAGGCCGGCGACGAGTCGGCCGTCCCGGCTCTCCGTCAGGCCTTGTCGGACCGCGGCGGACTGGTCGACACCGCCGGGAACATGGCACTCCACGTGCAGGCGACCCTCATCCGCAACGCGGCCGGAGCGAACCTCTTTTTCAAGGAGGGCCTTGGGGCCAAGATGGACCAGCTCCGCGCCGAATTGGCGGGGGAGCAGTCCACCGCGCTGGAGCGCCTTCTGGCCGATCGCATTGCCCTTTGCTGGCTTTCGCTGCACGATGCAGAGGCTCGGTATGCCCAAGCCCAGGACCTGACCATTAAGCAGTCCGACTTCTGGCAACGGCGGATTGACGCGGCACACCGTCGATACCTGTCGGCGATCCGGACCTTAGCCACGGTGCGGAAGTTGGCTTTGCCCGCCCTCCAGGTGAACATCGCCCGCAAGCAGGTCAATGTCGTCGCCGGCAGCGGCGAGTAAGCCCTGGTGGTCCGGCTGCTACCGGACCCGCCTACCACCGAGGTGTTGCACATGGCCACCAAAGCCCAGATCAAGGCCAATCAGAAGAACGCTCTCCGATCCACAGGACCGCGGTCGGCCGCAGGCAAGTCGAGTTCAGCCCTCAACCGACTGAGTCATGGTTTGCGCGCGACCGCGGTGACCATCCCAGGGGAAGATCCGTCCGAGTGGGAACAGTTCCGCGACCGAATCTTCGGCTCACTGTTCCCCGTCGATTCACTCGAAGAGGAACTCGCCCACCGCGTTGCCGTCAGCCTTTGGCGCGTGCGCCGTTGCGGAACGCTGGAGGCGATCCACACGTCGATCGAGGAGACCCTGGCGAACGCACCCGGAATCGGCGACCGCGACGACATCGAGGAGGCTGAACGGGCGGTCGAAGACGCGCAGCGGTCGCTCGGTTGGAGGCAAACCGAACTGGACTCGCTCGACGGGCCGTCCCCACTTGCGGGCTTGATGGACATGCCGTAAGGAGAGCGCCTAACCGGTGAACGAGCAGACGGAATGTTCGGGGAGTTCACCAGCGTTGGCGACACCGACTTCGACTACACCCGGCGTAAGTTCCTGCTGGCCATCGGGCTGCCGGAATCGGCAACTGACCGGCCTTTCGAGTGGGATGGCTGGACGGCAGGAGTGCTCCGGAAAGGCCTGGGCATCCTGGCCGCGAACCAGCGGCTGGACATGTCGGCGGTCGTCGCCGAAGCTGTGAAGGGTCGCAGCACCCGACGAAGGGTGGCGAGTGAGGTTGTCGCCGAAGCCGAGCGGGAAGTCGAGCGAGCCCGAGACACTGTCCGCGTGATCGAATCCCGGCGCCTGCTCGCAGCTCTCTTGCCCACGGACGAGGTGATCGGGCTCCTTCATCGGTACGAGGGACACCACTTCCGACAGATGACGGACGCCATCAACACACTGCACCGACTCCAGCGCGTGAAGGCGGCTCGATCGGGGCCAAAATCCGGGCCCGACGATGGCACAGATTGACGCGTGTCCGGCGATTGGGTTCGTTCGGCAAACGGTCACGGTCCGACACTGCATCCTTCCCCAATACGATGTCACGCCCACAGCCCACCATCGGACGCAACCCTGCCTTGTCCGCGGCCGCGACGCCGGCACGACAGCCAGGTGCTCTGACCCCTCGTCAGCAGCGTTTTGTCGAGGAATACCTGATCGACCTGAACGCCACGGCCGCCTACCGACGAGCCGGTTACGCGGCGAAGACAGACAACGCGGCGGCTGCAAGCGCTTCTGCCCTTCTAAGGAATCCTAAGGTTGCAGCGGTGATTCAGGTCGCGAAGAGCGAGCGGTCGGCCCGGTGCCGGCTCGCGGCAGACCGGGTCCTGGACGAGGTCGCGGCCATCGCATTCTCGGACATCCGGGACATCGGCTTTGATGAGAACGGAAAACTGATCGAGACGAACCCGGGAGCCACACGGACGGTCGCCGCCTACGCGTATTCGCGACGGACGAGACGGTCTGGGACGTCGATCCAGTACTCCATTCGGCTCTGGGACAAGATCCGGGCTCTCGAGTTGCTCATGCGGCATTACGGGCTACTGGACCGGCCACTCACGCTGGAGACCGTGCTCGCACTCCTCCCCCCCGAGGTCAGTTCGCTCCTAAGGCAGCTTCTGGTCGAGGCGGCAAACGCGCCGGCACTCTCGGCGACGCCAGTACCTTGACGGACCGACTCGTGAATCCCTCAAGTCAATGAATCCGCGGGCCGTGGTGATGGGCTAACTCGCGATGGGGAATCGGATCATTGCCTCGACTCGTATTGCGCCTCGCCGCTTGTCCGAGAAGTTTTTAGCCGTGAGCTTATCAAGCGCCTGCCGCTCTGCGGGAGAATCTTGGGTGTGAGCCCCGTAGAGACAGTTTCAAAACCGTTGTAGGGCCATGTGGATGAAGCTCAGGTAGACCAAACCGACGTACATGAACGAGTAGTGAGCCCACCGGACCGCTAGCCCACGATAACAATGGAGCCAGGCATTCGTCCGCTCGATCA
>DATFWZ010000718.1:0-7497 GCA_035258765.1 Gemmataceae bacterium | reverse complement strand
ACCGGCCCGATTGAGCAAGAGGAGGGCGGATGTCGAGTCGCTGTTGGCTGCGAATGGCCGTGATTGCTGCAATCGTCGCTCTGTCGGCGACTCGCGTCCGGGCCGCAGACGGTGCAATCGACTCGGTCATGTATCGCAGCCCGGAACTGCCCATGCCCGAGCTCGTGCGGACGTTTCCCGAGGGGCTGACCGAGTTGTGGCTCAAGGCACTCGAGCGGCCGGAGGCCGACCTCAAGTCGCGGGCGGCCCTGTCGATCGCGAAGGCACACGACCGGGGTATGAAGGGACTCGGGCAGATGGTGCCCGCGCTGGTCCGCGAGCTGGAGCAGCCGGACCAACACCCGAGCGTGCGAATCGCGGCCGCCCGGGCGCTCGTTGTGCTCGATGCGAAGGACGCGGCGGCAAGTTTCTCCCGGTTCCTGGGCTCCTCAGACGGCGACTTGCGCGAAATCGTCGAGCCGGCGCTCGCGAAGTGGGACTACGCGCCCGCCCGGGCGGACTGGCTATCGCGGCTGGAGAAGCCCCCGTACCGTCGCGGGACAATTCTCGCGATCCGGGGACTGGCCGCGGTCGGTGAACAAAAGGCCGTTCCGCGCCTTCGCGAGCTGACATTGTCGCCGAATGTCCCGGCCACCGTCCGTCTCGAGGCGGCCAAGGCGCTCGGCGCGCTACGTCGGGCCGGTTCGGAGGCGGACGCCCGGCGACTCTCGGCCGACGCTTCGCCGCACGGAATCACCGATCGGCTGGCCGCTGCGGCGCTCCTCCGGCACCACAAGGGCGATGAGACGATACGGCTGTTGCAGACGCTCACCCGTGACGCCGAACCCGCGGTCGCCGCCGCGGCGCTCGAGCGGTTGATCGAATTGGACCCCGGGCTTGTCGAGCCGTTCCTCGACACGACCCTTCAAAGTGCAGACGCCCGCGTGCGCGCGCACGGCACGGACGTGCTCATTCGGCGGCCCTCGGACCACCACCTCCGACTCCTCGCCGACCAGCTGAATGATCCCCATCCGGGAGTGCGCGGCCAGGCCCGGCGCGGGCTTCAAGGTCTCGCCGCGAAAGCGGAATGGCGCGACACGGTCATTCGGGAAGGGGCGCGAGTGATCCGCGGCGACGACTGGCGCGGACTCGAGCAGGCCGCCATCCTGCTCGTCCAGCTCGACCATAAGCCAGCCGCGTCACGACTGCTGAAGCTACTACAAAACGATCGCCCGGAAGTGGCAGTCGCGGCGGCCTGGGGGCTGCGCCGGCTGGCGGTCGCGGACACGCTGGCCGGCGCTCTCGAATACCTTCGGGCCACGGTCTCCGGTCGGCGAACGCTCCCGGCGGCAGCGGAGGACCAGCAACTCTCTCAACTTGCCCAGTTCCTGGGCCAGAGTCGATTCGCTCCGGCTGATCCGGTGCTCCGGCCGCTCGTCGCGCCGTCGCCCGGGGGGCGCGTCGGCGGAGAGACCCGGTCCGCGGCCGTATGGGCCCTGGGCCTGATTCACGAGGGCAAGGCCGTCCCGGAGCTTGTCGGCGCCTTTGTCGCAAGGCTTTCGGCCGTGGTCCCGCCGGACGTCGAAGACGGCCGCGTCCGCCGGATGGCGGCGATCAGCCTCGGCCGGATGAAGACGGAGGACGGGCTCTCGATGTTGCGGAAGTTCTACACTGGCGGAAGGCCGACGCTGGACCCCGTCCACAACGCTTGCGGGTGGGCCATCGAACAAATCACAGGCGAGGTCACGCCGGCCGCGGGGACTTTCGAGGTGCCCCAGCGCGATTGGTTCCTGACGCCGATCGACTAGGTTTCGTGCTTGCGGGGAATCATGGACACGCCTCCGGACCTGAAGGATATTCGGGCGGCGCACGAGCGCATCCGGCCGTTCATCTACCGCACGCCGGTCCTGACTTGCGCCGCGATCGACGCAATGTCCGGGGTTCGGGTGTTCTTCAAGTGCGAGAATTTCCAGAAGGTGGGGGCGTTCAAGATTCGCGGGGCGACGAACGCGGTCTTGTCCTTGTCGGCCGAACAGGCGGCCCGCGGGGTGGCGACGCACTCGTCCGGCAACCACGCCGCGGCGTTAGCCCTGGCCGCCCGGCTCCGCGGCATCCCGGCCCACATCGTCATGCCGCGAACGGCCCCGCCCGTGAAGCGGGCCGCCGTCGAAGGGTACGGAGGACGCATCACCTTCTGCGAACCCGACCAGGCGGCGCGCGAGGCGGCCGCGGCGGAAGTGGTGCGGACGACCGGGGCCACGCTGATTCACCCATACAACGACGACCGTGTCATCGCCGGCCAGGGGACCGCGGCGCTGGAACTCCTGGAGGACGTGCCCGATCTGGACGCGGTCCTCGCCCCCGTCGGCGGTGGCGGGCTACTCAGTGGGACATTGTTAGCGGTGAAGGGCGTACGCCCGTCGGCCCGGGTCATCGGCTGCGAGCCGGCCCTCGCCGACGACGCCGCCCAAAGTCTGCGCGAGGGGCGGATTGTCCCCGCCCGGCCGCCCATCACCATTGCCGACGGGCTGCGGACGGCCCTCGGGGACAAGACCCTCCCAATCATCCGCGAGCTGGTTGACAAAATTGCCTTGGCCGAGGAGGCAGAAATTCGTCACGCCCTTCGGACGATCTTGGAGCGAATGAAAATCGTCGTCGAGCCGTCGGCCGCGGTCCCGCTGGCGGTCGTTCTCAACCGGCCGCTCGGCTTGGCCGGGGCCCGAGTCGGCGTAATCCTGTCGGGCGGAAATGTGGACCTGGCCAACCTTCCAGTCTGAAGCTGCCCTGTGCCAATGCCTACCGCTTGGCCTTCTTCGCCGACCGCGTCAGCCGGATCGGAATATCGTTGTCGCTGCGCCTCACCTCAAACTCCAGACCCGACGTCTTTATGTTGAGATACTTGGCGTCGTACGCCAGATCCTTCTGGTCGTCCGGCAAGTCGGAAAGGTCCATCGAGTTGAGCAACACTTTGTACTTGCCCGGGGGGACGCCGTCGCCGGGCTTGGTGGTGCCGAGCTGATAGGTCCCGTCCGGTTGAATGCCCCCCTGGGCGGTCACGGGTTCGCCGCCTTCCACGCGCTCGAAGATGACCATCCCCCGATCGACGGGTGTGCCATCATCCAGGGCTACTGACCCGTGGACCGGGTACAACCGCTGGCCACACCCGGCCGCGCCGAAGGTCATCAGGACCATCGCGACAACGGCCGCGCGTCGCGACCGGAGTGTAGTCCGCATCGGATGACCTCCGCGATCAAAAGTCCGGGACGACCTGGCCGTCGCTCCGGGCGGCCAGGAGTGCGAGGACGGTCCCGGGGGTCGAGGACTTCACGCTCCGCACGCTCCCGTCGCCGAACGCGAACATGACCACGCCTCCCGAGTGCCGACTCCCGAACTGGCCGGCGAACGGCGTGGTCGGGCCGAGGGCCAGCGGGAACGCCGTCCCCGCCTTGCGGCCCGTCGTGTACGCCCACTTCCCGGGCTGCGACGAGTAGATGCTGAAGTCGTGGTCGGCCCCGGTGGACGCGTCGAACTTGCCGAGGTTGGCCTGCGTCACGTGCTTCTCGCCGACGAGGAACGTGTTGCTGAGCCCGTCCGTCAGCTCGGCGAACGGCTTGCCGAACCCGCAGTTGCCGCAGGAGAACTCGAACGCCCCGTTGTTGTTCTCTTCGGCTGACGTCCCGCTGCCGTAGTTCACGCCGTAATCGGACGCGATCCCCTCGGTCACCAAGTTGCCGTCCTGCTCGCGGACCACCCGCGGCCGGCGCGACGGGCAGTTGTACACCGGGATCGGCGTCTGCATGACGCCCGTCGCGACCCACTGCGAGCGGATCAGGTTGTGCGTGGTCACCTGCGGGTTCGCGCCGCGCACGATCATCGGGAACGTTGTCCCGTTGATCGACGGGTTGGTGAACCGGGCCCACACGTTGTCCTGCTCGATGTAGGGCAGGATGATCGCCGCCCACGAGGGCGAATCCAGGGCCCCTTTCGACCGGCCCCACGGAAGGACCCCGTTCGTGTCGTGGAAGTTGTGCATCGCCAGGCCGATCTGCTTGAGGTTGTTCGAGCATTTCATCCGGTTCGCGGCTTCGCGGACTTTCTGGACGGCCGGCAACAGCAAGCCGATGAGGATGGCAATGATGGCAATAACGACCAGCAACTCGATCAGTGTGAAAGCCCGACGGCGCGGGTGGTTCGACGCGGGACGGGAGAGGAACATGAAACCCTCCACGAAACGAGGGACAAAGAATCACGGCTTACCCGGCTTCCGCGCCCAGGGGGCGGTCACGGACGACCAAGTACTTCCCACCCGAATCTCGTCAATCGACTGCCGGGTCTTGCTGTTGATGTGGACCTGGAGCCATTCCAGTACGAGATCGCTATCGACCGACGGGCCGACCACTGACCACTACCCCGGCTCCTCCAGGTCGATCGGCTCGTCGGCCGCGTAGACGCGGACGAACGCCTGGTCCGGGAACGACCGGCTAGCCGCGATCTTCGCGACCATTAAGTACACCTCCCCCGACCGCAACGGGAGCGGCGTGCGCGACCCCTGCCGGGCGAGGTAAGTGAACAACGAATTGACCTGGTCCACGCCGACGTTGAACCGGCGGAACGGGTCGCCTTTCCCGGTCGCGATCTCCTCCTCCAGCTCGTCAGTCGGCCGGAGCAGGATCGCGACGGCGTTAAGCGGGTCGGCCGGCGGGCCATGCCGGCGGATCAGGAAGCTGAGATAGTAGACCGCGTCCGCGTCCAGCCGGATCGGCGTCGCGAGGCGCCGGAAGTACTTGCTGAACCCCGTGTAGTCGAAGCACCCCCCAGCCGGGGCGACGGTCGCGCCCGGCCACGTCAGCCCTTCGCGGACGTTCAATGAGAACGGATTTCGATGCCCGTCATCGAGCTGTCGGGCGAACCCGGCCCGCCACGGGCCGTTCCACCCGCGACCGCCGTTGGCCGTCCCCTCCTGCAGTGCGCTCGGGTCGTCATAGGCGAAGCCCTCGTAGGCCAGCAGTCCGGCCGCCGATTTCGCGGGTAGCCGGGCACCCGCCTTCAGCCGATCGAATTGGTCAGGACCGAGCGCCCCGGGCTGTCCCGGTGCCGCCGCGTCCGGACCGTACCGGCGGGCGGACCCGCGCGGCAGGTGCTCCGCTCCCGTCTTTCCTTGCGGCACGCGGTTCACCTCCCCGTCGAAGACGTGGACCTCCTCCCCGCCCGGCTCGACGACGACCGCCTACTGGGTGCCCAGGTCGATCAGAGTCGCCCGCGGAGTCTTCAACTCGAACGACCCGGAGGTGTCGTCATCCTTGAAGAGGACCTTGCCCGCGGACACCGTGGCCGACGACCCGGACTCCAGGCGCAGGACGGTCGAGCCTTCCAACGTCAGCACCGGCCCACCGTCGAAACGAACCCGGGCGACTCCGTGTCGGAGTCGCAAATCGCCGGGCAACAGGCGCGCCCCGGCCGGTATCGGCTCGCCGGGCGCGTCCCAGACGCAGTCCTCGGCCTGGATCAGCGTGGCGACGTACGTCGGAATAGTCCGGGCCGCGGTCGGTGGCGTCGCGGCATCGCGCCGGGTCGGTCCGAGCAGGAGAACCTGGACTAGCAAAGACGCCGCGAGCGTACTCGCGGCCACAAGGACATAGCGCTGCCAGTGCCTGAGCGTTCGGCGACCGCAGGACGCCTGCGCCGCGCTCTGCGGGACCGAAAATCCCGATGCGGTCGGCACAGGCACGCCGGGCGCGCCGAGCTGCGGGTGCGATGCCAGCCGGGCGTGGACGTCCAGGTATTCCAGGTAGGCCCGCCGGCATTCGGGGTCGCCCGCGAGCAGCTCGTCGAGGCGCGCATGCTCGTCCGCCGTTAGCCGGTCGTCGCACAACGCCGACAGGAGTCGCAGCAACTCGGTATGGACTTCCGGGGACATCCCTTCACCTCCGCCTGATATCCCGCCCCGCCGGGGAAAAGTGCCAAGAATTGTCCCGGGGCAGCGCATAGACTCTCGTCAATCGCCCCGGCCGGGACCCTTCCTCGGAGGTGCTGGATGAAGACGTTCCTTCTCGTCGCGATCGGCGTCGGTGTCGTCCCCGTCGCGTCCGCGGCCGACTGGCCGCAGTGGCGAGGACCGCAGCGGGACGGCATCTCGAAGGAGACCGGCCTGCTCGGCGAGTGGCCGAAGGATGGGCCCAAGCTCGCCTGGAAAATCGACGACGTCGACGCCGGCTACGGGGCCGTCTCCGTCGCCGGCGGTCGCGTCTACCTGGTCAGCAGCAAGGGACTCGACGAGGAGTTCGCCGTCGCCCTCGACACGAAGGACGGCAAGCGCGTGTGGTCGGCGCCGCTCGGCAAGGTCGGCAATCCGAAACAAGTGCCGTCGTACCCGTGCGCCCGGTCAACACCGACCATGGACGGCGACTCCATCTACGTCCTCAGCTCCGACGGCGACCTAGCCTGTCTGGATGCGTCTACGGGCAAGGCGAAGTGGCACAAAAACCTGCGCAAGGACTTCGGCGGCCAGCCCGGCTTCTGGGCCTACGCCGAGTCGCCGCTGATCGACGGGGAGGTCTGCGTGTGCACCCCGGGCGGCAAGGACGCGACCCTCGTGGCCCTGAACAAGAAGTCCGGAGAAGTGATCTGGAAGTCGCCCGTCCCGGGCGGCGACGCGGCCGGGTACGCATCCGTCATCCCGGTCGAGGCGGGCGGCACGAAGCAGTACGTGCAGTTCCTCGCGAAGGGCGTCGTCGGCGTGGACGCGAAGACCGGCAAGTTTCTCTGGCGGTACGACGAGACTGGTAAGGGGCCGGCGAACATGGCCACACCGGTGGCCCACGACAACTACGTCTACACTCCCGCGGCGCGGATGGGAGGGGGTGGGCTGGTCAAGCTCAAACTCGCGGATGACAAGGTGACGGCCGAGCAGGTGTACTTCGAGCGAGGGCTGCCGATTACCATCGGTGGTTCGGTCCTGTTGGACGGGCACCTGTACGGGACGACCACCGACGGGCTGGTGTGCGCCGAGTTCACGGCCGGGAAGGTGAAGTGGAAGGACAAAGCCATCGGTCCCGCTTCGGTGATCTACGCCGACGGTCGGTTGTACCTTCACGGTGAGAATGGCGACGTGGCGCTGGTCGAGCCGTCGCAGGAGAAGTACGTGGAGAAAGGCCGGTTCACCAAGCCCGACCGCCCGCAGCAAGTGAACCCGGGCGAGAAGTCCTGGGCGTACCCGGCATTGGCCGACGGCCGGCTCTATCTGCGCGAGCAGGGGACGATCTGGTGCTATGACGTGAAGGGCGGGAAATAAATCTGCCCGTCGAGTCGTTTGCAACCTGGGCGATTTTGGCAATGTGAAACGCTTTCCGCAACTGCTTGCAGGCACGAAAGTACGGGTTCAGGTTGCCACTCAGGTTGCCAAATCCGCGCGCACACTCGACCGTCAAATGACGGCGTTGCAATGACTCGCTCGGGTGGTCAACGGCGGGGAAACGGGGCAACTCGCGCGGCGTAGTGGACGTTGCGGCAAGGTTTCAT
>DATFWZ010000717.1:0-8550 GCA_035258765.1 Gemmataceae bacterium | reverse complement strand
CCCGCCGACCCGCCCTCGCCGGATGACACCCCCACCGTCCCGCCGCCAAACTCGGCAAACGCCGTTACGCTTCCGTTTACTCAAGCGTTGACAGCGGACTGCGCACCCCGCGTTGTCGGCGATTACGAGATGCTCGCGGAGATCGCCCGCGGGGCGATGGGAGTCGTTTTCAAGGCCAGGCAGCGGTCGGTGAACCGCGTGGTCGCCCTGAAGATGATCCTGTCCGGCGGGCTGGCCGGCCCGGGCGATGTGCAACGGTTCCGCGTCGAGGCGGAGGCCGCCGCCAACCTCGACCACCCGCACATCCTGCCGGTTTACGAAGTCGGCGAGCACGACGGCCGACCCTTCTTCTCGATGAAGCTCGCGGACGGCGGCACGCTCGCCGAGCGTGTCCCCGACCTCGTGCAACACCCGCGGGCAGCGGCCGAGCTCGTGGCGAAGCTGGCGCGGGCGGTACACCACGCCCACCAGCGCGGCATCCTGCATCGGGACCTGAAGCCGGCCAACGTCCTCCTCGACGCGGGCGGCGAGCCGCTGGTCGCGGACTTCGGGCTCGCGAAGCGGACGGACGCGGACTCCGGTGTGACGCAGTCCGGGGCAATCGTCGGGACCCCGAGCTACATGGCGCCGGAACAGGCGCGCGGGTCGAAGGCGATCACCACCGCAGCAGACGTCTACGCTCTCGGGGCAATCCTGTACGAACTCCTCGCCGGTCGCCCGCCGTTCCAGGCAGCGACGGTTATGGAAACCGTGCTCCAGGTGCTGGAGCGGCCACCCGATCACCCGCGCGCCGCGAACCCGCGGGCGGATCGCGACTTGTCTGCTGTCGCGCTCAAGTGCCTGGAGAAGGACCCGGCCGACCGGTACGAGTCGGCCGCCGCCCTCGCCGACGACTTGGACCGCTGGCTCGCCAGCGAGCCGACCAAGGCGCGGCCCCTGAGTCCGCCGGCGCAGGCGTGGCGATGGCTGAAGCGGCATACCACTGCCGCAATCACTCTGCCCGCCCTCGGGCTTGTCCTCGGCATTTGGCCGGCCCTCGCCGGGGAGGTGGATTTGGATGTTCGCCCGGACCTGCTCCCGGCCGCCCTGGACACGCCGCTCGGGTGGTACCGCCTGCTCCGGACCGTCCCCGGCTTGTACGCGCTGACCGCGCTCATCTCGGCCGTCCTCTTCCTCGGCTTCGGATGGCTGGTGGTCCGCGTGGCCCGGCCGACGACGACCGCCCGGTCGATCGGCTTCGCCGCCGCGGTCGCGGCTCTCGCGGCCGTCGTTCAGGTGGTATTCACGGCGCCGGTCCTCATGGAGCAGGGCCGGACTGCAATGGCGGAGGGGGGCGACCGCGTTCATCCCGTGGCGGACGCGGATCCAGACCACCGCTGGCTGGCCGAGGCGGCCCGGCCGGGCACCGAGGCCCACGCGGAAGCCGAGTACCTGAAGCAATTCCTGCCGCCCGAAAAGCAGGCCGGGGGTTACCCCGAGTGGGAACAAGACCTGCGGCGGCTCCGGCGACAGGCGGCGAGCGCGAACCGCCTCCGGGCCGGGTACCGGGCCATCGGAGAAGAACTCATTTACGGGTTGGTCGGGACGATCGTCTGGGCGGTGTACAGCACCTGGGTGGTGATGTATTTGGACCGGGCTTACGGGCGGCGCTGGGCCAACTTCGTGCGCTACGCGGAGCTGACGTGGACGGCCGGGCTCGCGGCGGCCACCCTGCTCATCGCGGTCCCATTCACGACCGGGTCGGAGAACCTGGCGTACATGTGGGTGAGCGGCGGTTACTTCATTGCCCTTGCTGTCGTGGCCTGGGTCGCGGTCGTCCGACGGTGGAGATGGTGGGTCCGGTGGGGCCTGTACGTCGCACTAACGGTCGCACTCGGCGTGGTAGCGGCCGTCCTTGCGATTGCGCACGACACGGCATGATCCGCGGCCGTTGGCAAGATCCGGTCCAAATTCGTGTAACACTTTCTCGGCTTCTGCGCTCCGCGGGTTAGGCCCGACCGGCCCCCTGGCCCGGAGAGCGCACATGGTCGCCACGCCAGAGCTTGACGTCCTCGGGACGATCGTGACCCCCGTCAGCATCGAGACCTCCCGGCTGGAGGTGCGGGCGGAGTACTTCAATTCCCCGATCGACCTGGACCTGCTCCGAGCTCGCTACCGGCCGTACCAGGTACTCAGCGCTGACCCGTTGGTACTGAAGTTGGCCGGAAATGCTCACGTCGTGGTCCTGCGATTCGGGGCCGTGGTCTTCTGGGATTGCGACGGAGTCACTCGCGCCGAGGTGCTCGGAGAGGTGCGCCGGCTTCCGGACATGGGCCCAGCTTCCGCCGACGTTCGCGACGAGATGCTCGTCCTGACCGGCGAGCCCGACGAGCGGATGAGCTTCCGCGAGATCCGGCTCAAGACCCTGAGCCTGGAACACATCAAGATCGTCTCGGAAATGCTCGGTCAGTCGGTGGCACTGAAGCACAGCGAGCTGTCGGTCAGCCGGGCCTTGAAGAACACAACGCCCATCGTCCACGCCCTGGAGGCACGCGGTGCGTTGATCCCGTCGGCCCAGACCATCGTCCGAACCGTCGGCTTCACCCTGTCGGTCCGCGAGGCCATCCTGGCCCGGCTCAGCCTGTTCGACGACCCGGCGGAGACCTGGCGGAGCGAACGACTGGCGCGCCTCCACGGCCTCCTATACGACCACTTCGACATCAAGAAGCGGTTATCGGCTGTTCAAGAAAAGGTGACGTTCCTGTCGGACTTGAACACGATGCTGATGAACCTGCTGCAGAACCGGACGAGTCACCGGCTCGAGTGGATCGTGATTCTGCTGATCGTGATCGAGGTCGCCTTTTCTTTCATTCATTTTTTCTCGAATGGGCATTAGTCGGTGCGTCGATCGCGGCCGGCCGATGGGGTCATCGCTTGCGGAGAGTTGAAATGGTCGCCTCCCGGGAGCTGAGACAGGAAGTTGTCCGGCCGCAATCGCCGGGGATCGCCGGACTCGGGCCGTATACGGACCTGACCCCGCACGCTCGCGGCGGACTCGGCGAAGTGTTGAAGGCCACCGACGCCGACCTCCACCGGACCGTCGCGATCAAGCGCCTCCTGGACGCCCACGCCGACAACCCCGCCAGCCAGCGCCGATTCCTGTTGGAGGCCGAGGTCACTGCCCGGCTGGAGCACCCGGGGGTGGTGCCCGTGTACGCTCTGCTCCGCGACGACCGGTCCCGGCCGTGCTACGCAATGCGGCTGATCGAGGGGCAGACGCTCGCCGAGGCCATCGCGGCGTACCACGCGGCGGATCACGCCGCGCCGCCTGACCCGGTCTCGTTCCGGCGGCTGATTCAGGCGTTCCTGCAGGTGTGCCAGACCGTCGCATACGCCCACAGTCGCGGGATCATTCACCGCGACCTGAAGCCCGCCAATGTCATGCTCGGGAAGTTCGGCGAGACGTTGGTGGTGGACTGGGGACTGGCCAAGGCGGTCGGGCGGCCCGACGACGTCCGGGCCACGAGCCCGGAGGTTACTCTGCAACCCACCGACACGGCCATCGGCGACGAGACGGCGCTCGGGTCGGCGGTCGGCACGCCGGCGTTCATGAGCCCGGAACAGGCCGCCGGCCGGTGGGACATAGTCGGCGCGGCGAGTGACGTCTACAGCCTCGGCGCCGTCCTGTACACCGTGCTGACCGGCCGTCCGGCCTTGATACGAGGGAGCTGGCCTGAGCTGCTGCAAAAGATTCAACGCGGCGACTTCCCACGGCCGCGAGAGATCAAGTCGAGTGTCCCGCCCGCCCTGGAAGCGATCTGCCGGAACGCCATGGCCATCGAGCCCGACCGGCGCTACCCGTCCGCCCAGGCTCTGGCCACGGACGTCGAGCGCTGGTTGGCCGACGAGCCCGTGACCGCCTGGCGGGAGCCCGGACGCGTCCGCGCGTGGCGCTGGGTGCGCCGGCATAAGCCCCTGGTGAGCGCCGCGGGCGCGCTCCTGGCGACCGTGCTCGCCGCGGCGGCTACCGGGCTGTTCCTGCTCGACCGAAAGAACCGCGAGGTCGCCGCGGAGCGCAACGCGGCCCGCACGGCCGCCGAAGAGGCCCAGGCGGTCAACGCGTTCCTGACCGACGATCTGCTCGGCCAGGCCGACCCGGACGTTAACGACCGGACGAAGAAGGTCACGGTCGAGGAGCTACTGCAGCGGGCGGCCCGGAAAATTGACGGTAACCCGAAGTTCGCCGGGAGACCTGAAGTGGAAGCCACCCTCCGATTAACGGTCGGCAAGACGTTCTACAAGCTCGGCGATTTCGCCGAGGCGGAGCGGCACTTTCGTCGGGCGATGGAGCTGCGCCGCGGGGCACTCGGCCTGGACGACCCGCAAACCTTGGCCGCCCAGGAGGCGCTGGCCGACTTCCTGAACGGCGGCCCGGGCCGGATCGCCGAGGCGGAGGTGCTGGCCCGGCAGACCTGGCAGGCGCGCGCCCGGGTCCTGGGCCCGGAACACCGGGACACGCTCGATTCCCTGGACACCTACGGCAGCGCGCTCTATCTGGCCGGACGGATCGACGAGGCGAGCGCCCGGCATCAGGAATGCCTGGCCAGCCGCCGTCGTGTCCTCGGGGCCGATCACCCGGACACGACCGTCTCTACCAACAACCTCGCCCTGGCCCTCATCGAGCAAGGGAAGTGGCAAGAGGCGATTCGGTTGCTCCGCGAGGCGCTCGCTGCCCTCGGCCGCCGCGGCCCGACTGCGGACTATTGCATGTGCGTTGGCAATCTGGGACTTGCCTTGTATTCGCAGGGGGATCTGCAAGAGGCGGAAGGACTCCTCCGGGAAAATGTGGAACGGTCGGCCAGGCAGTTTGGAGCGAAGCACCCACTCACTGACCGTTCGCGGTCACTGCTGGCGCGGGTCTGGTTCGATCAAGGTCGCGTGGAGCCGGCCGTCTCGCTGGCGCAGGAAGTGGTGGCCGATCGCCGGCGAATTTACCCGCCCGGTCACTGGATGACCGCGAACGCCCTCACGGAACTCGGCCGCGGCCACGTCCTGCAGGGCCGCTTCTCGGCAGCGACGGAGACATTGGCCGAGGCGCTTGAAGTCCAGCACACCTGGAGGTCGCCGCGGGCCCACCTCGTCGGCTGGGCGGAATGCTGGCGCGGAGCCAGCCTCGCGGGCCTGCACCGCTACGACGAGGCCCAACCGTTTCTGCTCGCGGCCGAGCGGAGGCTCCGCGACTGTCCGGGCACCCCGTTCCGCCACTACCGGGAGGTCGTGGGGCAATTGGTCAAGCTCTACGACGCCTGGGGCAAGCCGGAACTGGCCGCGACGTGGCGCAAGGTGTTGGATCTGACGACGGGTCCGGACGATCAGCCCGGTCACTAGTAGGGCGACGCGTGCCGGGCCCCGTTCAGGACGCCTCTCCGGGCCCGAGCAGCTCCTGCAGGCGGTGGACGAGCCGCGTGAGGAGGACGCGGGCGGCCACGTCCGTTTTGTTCAGTCGGCGGGCGACTTCCTTGGTCGGCAGGCCCTCACCGTACCGCAGTCGGAGCGCCTCGCGGTGCTCGTCCGGGAGGGATGCGAGAGCGGCCCGGAGCCGGTCCTGTCGCTCGTCGCGAACCGCCGCCTGCGACGGACTCGTCAGCGTGGCCGTCAGGAGTGCAACGAGGTCCTGGGTGCCGTCCGCGGGCGGGACGTTACCCGGCACTTCGCGCGACGCGGCCCGCTTGCCCGCCGCGAAATGGCGGTGCCCGTCCACGATGCACTGCTCGGCCAGGTGGCAAAGCCAACTGAAAGGATCCCGCCCAGACAAATCTGTCCGCGGCAACTCTCGGATCGCCTTGAACGCCAGCTCTTGAAGCACGTCCTGCGGCTCCAGCTTGCCCCGCAGCGTCGATCCGAGCCGGCGCTCGACGAACGCCAACAGACCCGGCCGCCGTTGCTCCAGGAACTCGGCGAGGGCAGTCGGGTCGCCGCGGCGAACGCGGTCGGCGACCGGGTCGTGGTCGTCGTCACTCAAGGCTGGGCTCCTGAAGCCTCTACCACCGGCGCGCGAGACCGTTTATTATTCTAACCGAGCCCATCCCTCACCGTCCGCGCCACTCGACCCGCCCTCGATGTCCCCGATGACGGCCACCGACACCCGGATTGACCAACGCTCCGAAGTCTGGTCGGTGGTGAGCGACCGGCTGGAAGCATTCAAACAAGCCTGGGAATCGGGCGGCAGCCCGCCGGAACCCGCCGCGTACCTGCCCGACGGCCCGCCCGAAGTCCGCCGGATGGTCCTGGTCGAGCTGCTGAAGTTTGACCTCGAGTTCCGCGTGCAACGGGGCCTCGACCGCCCGGTGGAAGACTATCTTCGGGATTTCCCCGAGCTGGCCACGGACGGACCACCGTCCGACCTGCTCTACGAGGACTTCCACGTCCGCCGCCAGGCCGGTCGCCAGCCCGACCCGGCCGAGTACTACCGCCGATTTCCGAGACAGGCGACGGACCTTGCCCGGTTGCTCGCGGAAACGGTCCCCGGCCGGTCCGTCGCCGTATTCGGCAGCCGGGCCCCGAGCGGACTCGCGGCCGGTGACCGACTCGACGATTTCGACCTCCTGGCCCTGCTCGGAGAGGGCCAGTTCGCCAAGGTGTTCCTGGCCCGGCAGCGGACGATGCATCGCCTGGTGGCGCTGAAGGTGTCCTCGTCACAGGGGGCCGAGGCCCAGGCCCTGGCGCAGCTCGACCACCCGAACATCGTCCGCGTGTACGACCAGCGGCTCCTGCCCGACCGCGGGCTGCAGCTCGTGTACATGGCGTATCTCCCCGGGGGCACCCTCCGCGACGTGCTCGGCCAGGTCCTCGCGGTCCGGCCGGGCGAGCGCTCGGGCCGGACACTGCTCCGGTCGGTGGACGCGGCCTATTCGCGGCGCGGCGAGCCGCCCGCGCCCGACTCGCCGGCGCGCCAGAAGTGGGCCGCCCGAAGCTGGCCGGCGACGGTTTGCGCGCTCGGGGCCAAGCTGGCCCGGGCACTCGACCACGCCCACCGCCAGGGGGTGTTGCACCGCGACCTCAAGCCGGCGAACGTCCTGCTCACCGCCGACGGCGAACCAATGCTCGCGGACTTCAACGTCGGTTGCTGTTCGAAGCTGGACGGGGCCGGGCCAAGCGCCTTCTTCGGCGGCAGCCTGGCGTACATGGCCCCGGAGCACCTGGAGGCCTTCGACCCCGACCACGCCCGGTCGCCCGAGAGCCTCGACGGCCGGGCCGACATCTACGGGCTCGCCGTGACGCTCTGGGAAGTCCTGACCGGGGAGAACCCGTTCGGCTCCGATCGGCTCCGCGCGAGCTGGCCGGCAACGCTGACCGCCATGGCGGAGCGGCGGCGAACGGGCCCGCCCGCCGAGGCCATCGCCGCATTCCCCGAGGGAGACGTTCCGGGCTTTCGCGATGCCCTCGTCCGGTGTCTCCAGGGTGACCCGAACCAACGACCCGCCACAGCCGCGGACATGGCCCGCGAGCTGGAGCTCTGTCTGCGTCCGGAGACGCGGGACCTCGTGCGGCCCGCTCCGGGCGGGTGGCGCCACGCCGTGGTCCGATACCCCCTGCTCGCGGTCTACCTGCTCGCGATCGTCCCGAACGTGCTCGCGTCGCTCTTTAACATCAACTACAACCGGGCGGAAATCATCGAGCCATGGTCGGACGAGGCGAAGGCCGCCTTCGGGCCGCTGATCCTCGCGGTCAACGCGGTCTTCTTCCCGCTGGGCATGTCCATCCTTGGCTTGGCGGCCTGGCCCGTGGCCCGCGCGCTGCACCGCCTGCGGGCCGGGGATCGGCCCGCCGCGGAGGAGCTGACCCGCGTCCGCCGGCGCTGTCTGCAACTAGGAACCTGGAGCGCCGCGGTCGGCGTCGGGTGCTGGGCCGTGGCGGGCCTTGTGTGGTCGGGCGCGCTCCGGGCAGCCGCGGGCCCGCCGCAACAGGGGGCGCAGGCATACGTGCACTTGTTCGTGTCGCTCGCCATTTGCGGGCTGATTGCGGCCGCTTACCCGTACTTCCTCGTCACGTATCTGGCCGTCCGGGCCCTGTACCCGGCCCTCCTCGACGCCGGCGGGCCGGTCGCCGAGGATACCCCGGCCCTCCGGGAAGTCGGGCGGGACCTCAGCCGTTACCGGGCGGCGGCGGCGGCGGTTCCGCTCGTCGCCGTCGGGCTGCTCGCTTCCCGCGGCGTGTCGCACCCGTTCAACGTCGCCGCCCTCACCCTCGCCGGGCTCGCCGGGTCCCTGCTGGCGTTCGTACTGGAGGGGCGCACGCGGGCGGACCTGGCGGCCCTTGAAGCCACATCGCTTGCGGGCAATTTTCAGAGCATTGGGAAGTGACGACCAGGGATGTGACTCGTGGTTCGCTACACCTGACCTGTAGCCGAACTCGCCAGAGTTCGGGCGCCTGAACTCTGGCGAGTTCGGCTACAGGTGCAATGGTGCACGGGCGCGGCGGTTGAAGGTTGACACGTGTGTTGGTGTCAATTTGGCAACCTTTGACCCGGTCATGTCGTTGCACGACGGCGCTTCGAAGCGTCATTCTGAA
>DATFWZ010000716.1:0-12337 GCA_035258765.1 Gemmataceae bacterium | reverse complement strand
GCTTGTCCTGGTACGTCAGGCTCATCTTGTCCACCTCGCCGTGGCAGGAGTAACAGCCGACGCCCTTGGCGATGTGGATGGAATGGTTGAAGTAGACGTACCGCGGCAGGTTGTGGACCCGCTCCCAGGGGATCGACTGGTTCAGCCGATAGCTTTCGCGGACGACGCCGAGCATCTCGGACCCGGCCCACATCTGTTGGTGGCAGTTCATGCACGTCTTGGTCGGCGGGATGCCGGCGAACGCGGACGTCTCGACCGACGTGTGGCAGTACCGGCAGTCGATTCCGAGCTCGCCGACGTGGTGCTTGTGGCTGAACGGGACCGGCTGGTCGATGACCTGGCGCTCGCCGGTGATGTACCCGGACCGGTAGATGATGGTCCCGCCGAGGACGGAGCCGGCGAACAACAGGGGCAGCCCGAACACGGTGATCCGGGCCAGGGAATTCATCCCGCGGTGGAAGATCTGGGCCATCAGTGGTCGTCCTTCGTGGGGAACGACCCGCCCGCGGCGTCGGGACGCCGGGCGGGTCGTCGCGTACCCGGGGACTCAGAACTCCACAAAGATCCAATGCGACAGCTTGGTAGTCAGAAGGGCCATCGTCATGCTGGTGCCGGCGACCAACACAGCCCCGAGGGGCAAGTACAACCCGCGGTTAACCGTCCGGACCCCGAGCGCGATACTCAACGCCCCGAGGATGATCGACGCCAGCCCGAGTAGGAACCCCCACGGGATTAGCCAGAAGACGAGCAACGAGAAGAAGCTCATCGCGAACGCGCCCACGGCGAGCCCGCGGATCTGCGCGGGCACCTCGTGGACTTCAATGGTGGCCGATTCGGGTCCCTGCATGCGGGTCGTCTCCGGGGGCCGCGACGGGGCGTGAGTTCCTTCGCAAACCGCGAGCCGCCGCCCGGCCATTGGCGGGCGGAGCGAGCGAGTCGGCGCGGTGCGCGGGAGCGCTCAATAGATCGGTGGGCGTGGTCGTATTGTGCGTGAGCGGCTGGGGGCGGCCAGTGGCGCGGCAGGAAAAAAAGTGGGAAATCCAAGCCCGCGACCGCGGGCCGCCTCGGGGTTCCTCAGTCCTGGGAATGGCAGTTCAAATCGTGCACCAGAAGTGAGAAAAATCGGCCTGTCCGACGAGCGCCCCGCCGGGTCGCCGCGACTTGTTGGGCCGCCGACGCGCGGGCCACGCCGTCCAACAGCTTCTCACTTTTTTGCCAATCCGTCCGGATTCTTGTCCGGAAATCGACGCGCGCAATTCCAATTTTCCTTTCCGTCCGACGGGCAGAACGCCGGGAACAAACGAGCAAGCAGCCCGGCGATCCAACAACCAAGGAGAACTCCAATGAGAGCCGCGATCCTGACCCTCGCCTGTGCCGCCGGCTTGACCCTGACGGCCGGCAACGCCTCGGCCGACGTGAAATTCGGTTACTCGACCTACGCGAGCAGCCCGGTGGTATCGTCGTACCCGAGCTTCCTGAAGCCGTTCATTTCGGTGTACTACCCGACGCTCTATCCCACGTTCTTCCCGACCACGACGTACTTCCCCGGGCAGTATTTCGCAACGCCGAAGCCGGTCTACCCGTGGTTCGCGACGGGTTACTCGAGTGGCTTCTTCTATTCGAAGAACTTCCAGTACTACAGCTTTGACTACAACCGCAACCACAACGGGGGCCACAAGACAAAGAAGTAAGTTGGAATCCGAGGGGACCGGCTACGGGTCGTCTGGGAAGACGGCCCGTAGCCCGTTTCCGTTAAGGAAGACAGTCACTCGGCAGTCCATTCGCGGTGGGCGGACGGACTCGAGTCTAGGGCGCGCGGTGGGACGTTCAGTCGCCAGGATGTTCGTCTTGCGGGAACAATTCGAGCCCGCCGCGGTCGGTCGGTTCGGCCAGGCACAATAGCTCGCGAGCGGAGACATAGCCGTCCGGCAGGAACTCGCGGGTGATCCAGAGGTCGGCCGCGTATACCAATCGCCCGTCCGTGAACCGCATGGGGACCCGGCGGCGACGGTACATCACCGCCGTTTCGTTCGTGACCATCTCGGATATAGCCGCCAAGTCGGGATCTGACTGTGGCTGACAATTCACCACACCGAACCTTTCGGCGATGGCGTCCAGTTCGTCAACGGTCACCGAGTCATCGTGGCTGAAAACGACCATGCACGGAAGGTTGTCCGCCCCGTTCGGATCGAACAGCCCATAATTCGCCTGAACAAGGGCGGCGAGGACGGGCGAGGCGCCGCGGCGCCGGAGGCGCTCGATCCGTTGGCGGGCACGGCCGACGGTTGTTTCCGCCGGCCGCTCGACGACGCGCAGGTCGCGCGGCCGGGCCGCAAATCGCACAAGGAGGGGCCCGGTCCAATCGTCCCCCGACCCGACGCTGGCTGGGATGTCCTGCCGGGGCAATTTGGACACACGAATCCATAGCCCGGAAGAGCCGACGACCTCGACCGGGGCCTCAAGACAGGTGGAGTCGGCGTACCAGGCGCTGGAGTCGATGTGCCGTCGCACTCGTCGGGCCGCCGCTGTCTTCGCGTCCTTCAGCGTGTGCAGGAGGTCAATCGCGGCAGCGTGAATAAACGCCACGTCCTGAAGGCGATCGGGGAGTGTTGTGAAAACGAACCGCATCGCCCAGGCGCGGCCCATCTGACCCTCCGCCTCCCAGAAGGTGATCGGAATGGCCATGAACGGCTTTTCGGTGACGGGGTGCTTGGCCCGTCCAAACGGCCAGCTAAATAGGCCCATGCGTCACCCCATCTCCGCCCAATCCCGCGGCTTCAACCAGTACTCGGTCAGCTCCGCCTCCTTCGACCCGGGCTCCGGTCGGTAGTCGTACCAGAAGCGCACCGCCGGCGGCAGCGACATCAGGATCGACTCCACCCGACCGTTCGTCTTCAGTCCGAACACTGTCCCCCGGTCGTAGAGCAAGTTGAACTCGACGTACCGGCCGCGGCGGTACTCCTGAAAACGTCGCTCGCGCTGGCCGTAGGCAGTGTCCTTGCGGCGCTCGACGATTGGCAGGTAGCTCGACAAGAACACATCCCCGGCGTCCATCACGAACGCGAACCACGACTCCATGTCCCCGGATTTGTAGTCGAAGAAGATCCCGCCGACGCCGCGGGCCTCCTGACGATGGGGAAGGAAGAAGTAGTCGTCGCAGTCCTTTTTCATGGCCCGGTAGTCCACGGGCGGTGCGTGCGCGTCGCACACCGCCTTCCACGTCTTGTGGAAGTGGACGACGTCCTCGCGGAACGGGTAACAGGGGGTCAAGTCAGCGCCGCCGCCGAACCACCACGCGTCCCCCTTGGTCAGGTACCGGAAATTGGCGTGCACCGTCGGGACGTAGGGGTTCCTGGGGTGCAGCACCAGGGAGACTCCGGTGGCCGTAAAGGCGGTTCCGGCACCCGGGAGCTGCTTCGCGAACTCGGGTGACATTTCCCCCGTCACTTCCGAGAAATTGACGCCGGCCTTCTCGAACACCCCTCCGTCGGCGAGGACCCGCGATCGGCCCCCGCCCCCGCCCTCGCGGTCCCAGTTGTCCTCGCGGAACCGGCCCGCGCAGTCAATCAATTGAAGGCCGACACAGATTCGGTCCTGCAATTCACGAAAATATTCGACGGCGGCGGTGTGAAGCTGTGCGAGGTTCATGCGGTTTTTGATCAGGCACGCAGTCGGGAGAGGGCCTACCATAAACACTATGCTAAGGCCGTCCGCTGATCTCGTTCTCGATCGCATGGTGCGTGCCGTGCAAGACGTCCGCGATCGCATGCTCCGGGCGACTGCCGCGCTGGACGCGGCCCATGTTCCGTACGCCGTTGTCGGCGGGAACGCCGTCGCCGTCTGGGTCGCCCGCGTGGACAAGGCCGCCGTCCGCAACACGCAGGACGTCGATGTTCTGATCCGCCGCTCCGACCTGGAGGCGGCCCGAGTCGCACTCGAGGGTGTCGGCTTCGTGTACCGTCACGCGGCCGGCTTGGACATGTTCCTCGACGGAGCGAAGGCCAAGGCCCGGGACGCCGTACACGTCCTGTTCGCAAACGAAAAAGTGCGAGCGGACTCGATCGAGCCCTCCCCGGACGTCGAACCTCACGACCTGGCGCCTCCGTTCCGTGTCCTGCCGCTCGAGTCTCTTGTCCGAATGAAGCTCACGTCCTTTCGGCTCAAGGACCAGGTGCACATTCAGGACCTGATCGGTGTCGGTCTAATCGATGAGGCCTGGTGCGACCGCCTGCCGGCCGGGCTGGCTGAGCGCCTGCGCGGCATCCTTGCCAATCCGGAGGGCTGACCTCCAGACCGCTTCGACTCCCAGCGTTGACCTTCCATGAGGTGCCTCATGTTCCGCCTGCTCTCAGTCTCGACCCTCGGCGCCCTTTTGCTGACCGCCTTTCCGGCTGCCGCCGCCCCGCGGCCGGAGGAGAAGACCTCCGGCCCGGCCGTGGTCGGCCAGGCCAAGTCGCTCAACGACTTGCTCGAGATGGTCAAGACCACCGTCAAGAACATTGGCGGGGACGCCCTTTACAAGTCGTTCGAAATGCACGCCCTGCCCAATCTCGATCCGAAGAAGCTGCCCGGCATCGACCCGAAGCGGCCGTTCGGTTTTTACGGGTCGATCGACGAGGACCTGACGAAGTGTCGCGGCGTTCTCCTGATCCCGGTCACGAGCGAGAAGGACTTCTTCGACATGCTCGACGAGTTCCAGATCAAGTGGAACAAGGGCAAGGACCCGGGCACGTTTGACGTCGTGGTCCCGCCGCAGGTCCCGTTCCCCGTGTCCGGCCGAATACACAAGGAGTACGCGTACATCGCTGCCGGCGGATTCGAAGTACTCGAGGACAAAGTCATCCTGGACCCGAAGGACGTAATCAACCCGAAGGAGAAGGCGGCCGCCTACGTCGGCGTGAAGCTGGACCGCATCCCGGCCGAGACGAAGAAGTTTGCGCTCACGACGCTCCGTGAGCAATCGGACCACCTGAAGGAGGCGATCGCGGAGCCGGAGTTGAAGGAGGCTTTCAACCAGGCCCAGCGGCTGGCCCTCCGGTGGCTGAAGACGCTCTTTGACGAGGGGAAGGAGGTGGCCCTGCGTCTCGACGCGGACACCAAGACCGCGGAATTGTCGCTCGAGGTTTCGGTGGAGGGGATGCCGAAGTCGGCGCTCGCCGAGTACATCACGAAGCGGCCGCCGACCACGAACGCGTTTGCCGCCCTTGCCGGCGATGACTACGCTCAGCGCCTGTTCGTCAAGGCCCCGCTGTTCGCGGACGAGGCCAAGGAGGCATTCGTCAAGCTGATCGAGTTCGGGCAGAAGGAGGCGGCGAAGGACCTGGCCGGTGAGAAGCCCGAAGTGGTCGCGCTCGTCGAGGCGGTCTTCAAGTCCCTTAAGGCGACGGTCCAGTCAGGTGAGGTGGACCTGGCGGCCGCCATCCGCGGACCGAACAAGGACGGGTTCTACACGGCCATCGGGGCTGTCCATTGCAAGGAAGGCGCCCAGCTTGAAAAGGCGATCAAGGAGGCGGTGAAAGCAATCCCCGACCAGTCGCGCGGGCTCTTCAAGTTCGACGCCGGCAAGATCGGCGACGTGACGGTGCACGAGGTCGACCTCTCGAGCGAGGCCGCGGAGCCGGCCAAGAAGATCTTCGGAAAGGTGCAAACGGCGTATTTCGCGTTCGCGAAGGACGCCGTGTACGCGGCCTACGGCCCGGACGGGATGAAGTTCCTCAAAGAGGCGATGGCCGCCAAGCCGGTCCCGGCGGCGGTCCTGGACAGTTCGTCGAACGGCAAGAAGGCGGTCGAACTGATCCGGCGGCTGATGCCGATGAACGATCCCAACGCCAAGGACGAGATTGAGGGGGTCCTCACCAGAATGGGCTTCATGGAAACAATGACCACCGGGATGCGGGTGACCGTCGAAGGCGGGGACCGGCTGAAGGTGCGAATCGGCTTGAATGTCGGCGCGTTCATGTTGATGGGGTTTAGGAGTTTCGCGGCCGCGCCTCCCAGGGTCGCTCCCGCGGCAGGGGCTGCCAAAGATTGAAGTCCAATTGGGGCGCCCGGTCGGCAGGCGCCCCGCCTTTTGCGCATGCCCAAACCCGCCGGCAGCCAGTTCCGCCGGGTCGAGGCCGTGAGCCTCGCCGCGGCCCTGACCATCCTCGCGGCCACGCTGCCGTCGTCCTGGCTGCTCCAGCAGCTTTACGAGGCGTTCTTCAGCGGGCACGAGTTGCTCAACCTCGCGCGCTTCAGTGACCTCGTGCTGATCGCCATCGGACTCATGCTGACGCTCCCGGACCCGCGCGGCAGCGGCCTGTGTGTCGGCCGCATCCGCGAGCACTGGAAGGGGGTCTTGCTGGTAACTGCGATCCCGGTCCTGGCGACAGCGATTGTGTACCCCCAGCTGCCCAGGCGACCCTTCGCCGGCTCGGACCTGAGCATCTGGCTGACGTCGCCGCTGGCCCAGGACCTGATCTTTGGCGGCGTGATTTACCGGATCCTGAGACCGCATTTCGCCGAGCGCGTGCACCCGCTGTTGCCATTCGAATGGGTACTACCGGTCGGCGGCCTCTTCTTCTCCGCGTGGCACCTGCAGAACTTCGCGGCATTCGACGCGGATTATGTGGTCTTCCAGCTCCTCTACACCTGGGCCGGGTACACGATCGCGGGGCTCACGAGGCAATGGACGGGGTCGCTTCTCTACGTCACGCTGGCGCACATGGCGGGGAACTTTATCGCGTGGTATGCGAACTAAGGCACCAACCGACTTCATTCACTGTCTGTCCAGAATCACATCAATGAGCCAGCAACCGCGGAAGTGCCGGCCCGCGGACCGGCAATGGGAAATGACGTCTTCGCGGTCGCATCCCGCGTCCATCAAGGCGTCGGCCAGGAAGGGGAGGCGGTCAAATGCTCTCTCGTCGTAAATGCCCCGGGCCAGGCCCACGGTGTCCGAGGTGCGCCAGCGTTGCTGGAATGACCGGAACCGGAACGGATTGCCAATCACGTCGCGGACCACGTCGGCGAAGAACTTGACTTGGCCCCATCCTAGGGGGTCTTGCCCCGAAATGCGAAGGCCGCGCTCCCTCCAATCCATGCCCGGGTCGATGGCACCTTCGAGGATGAGGCGAGTCAACAAGTTCGCTTGGCCCATTACGGCGGCGGTGATGTACTTGTCCACACGGGCGTACTGATTGGCCACCATGAAGGCGGAGGGCAGTTCCCCCTCGGCCTCTTGAAGAATCAGCCGTTGGGCAGCAGCCAGATCTCGCTCATCGGGCCGGTCCGCGACGGTTTTGAAGTCCCCGAGTCGCGCCAACATCTCCGCAGAGATTAGCAGCTTTTTCCGTCGTGAGGCCTTGCGCTCGACGAACTCAAACAACGCCGGCCCATAGTCCGCATTGAGCCAGATTGTCTCCGTCATCGATCGCGCCATTCAATGCCCTCACACCGTCAGCACCCGATCCCGACTGGCGATCTCCCACGTCCCGGTCACGCGGTTCCCCTCCACGACATACGCCCGCCGGTGCAGTGCGACCGTCGGGCAGACGTGCGTCGGGACCGCGTACACGACGTCCCCGATCTTCCACCGGGCCGCTTCGGGCGTGTCAATCGCGAAATGTTCCTCGTTCTGCAGGACGGGCGTGTACTCCGCGAGGTTCAAGAGGACCGCCCGTTTTCCGGCCGGGGGGTCGGCAGCGATCGCCTTGTGACCCAGGTCCAGTGTCAGCCGGTTCGGCAGCGGTTTCGAAACGACCCGCGTGATTACCAGGGCCGCAGGCCGGAACCCAGACAGCTCCGCGTACTTCGCCCCGTACCCCTGGTCATAGAGCACGAACGTCCCGGGCGAACACTGCAGACCGGGAAACTCCATCTTGGCCCACACCGGAAAGGTCGGCGTGCCCCCGCAGATGATTCGCGGGACTGGTAGCCCCTTCGCTTCGACCGCCTTCCGCAACTCCAGAACCGGGCCGATCAAGGCCCTCACGGACGCCTCGCGATCGGTCAGCCCCTCTTGGTGGTTGTGCCCGTCGTAAGCGTGGAACCCGGCCACGGCCAGGTTCGGCGACTTCGCGATCCGTTCGTACAGCTCGGCGGCGTCGCGGCCCGGCTTGATCCCGGTGCGGTCCTGGCCGACGTTCACGTCCATCAGGACGTCGAGCTTACCCGGCATTCCAGCCCAGCCTTCGGAGAGCATCCTGGCCCCGTCCAAGTGGTCGCAAAGGACGCTGAACCGGCTGGTCGGGTACTTGGCGGCGAGGGCCCGCACCCGGGCGACGTTCGGCCCGATGATCGGGTACGCGATCAGGACGTCAGGCGCCCCGCACTGGGCGAGCATCTCCGCCTCGGCGACAGTGGCACACTTGTGCGTCGCGATGCCGGCGTCGAGCTGCATGCGGACGATCTCGCGGCACTTGTGCGTCTTGACGTGCGGGCACAGCCGTCGCGGCGAGCCGGCGAGGCGCACCACCTCGGCGATGTTGGAGCGGATCAGGTCCTTGTAGAAGACCAGGCCGGGGGAGAAGAGTTCGTCGAGGTTGTGGATGAGGTACGCGGGGTTCATGTCGGGCACTATACCCGCGGCGCCCGGGATTGTCACGCTTGCCGCTTGCACGCCCCGCGCGTCGCGGTACCATCAAGGCCCCCGCCCGCCTTCCCGAGATCCCCGCCGTGCGTTCCCTCTCCTGCCTCCTTTTCGTCGCTCTCGCCGCGCCGGCCGCGGACCCGCCGAAGACCCCGGCCCCGCTGCCCGGCGAGAAGATGATCCGGGCCTACTTCGAGCGCCAGGCGAAAGAGATCGGCGGCGCGGCAATGCGCGACTTCAAAACGAAGGAGGATTGGGAAAAAGCCCGGCCCGAGCTGCGCCGGCAGCTGCTGGAAATGCTGGGCCTCTGGCCGATGCCGGCACGCACCGACCTCAAAGCGACGGTGACCGGCAAGATCGAACGGCCGAAGTTCACGGTCGAGAAGCTGCACTTCCAGTCGATGCCCGGAATTTACGTTACCGGCAACCTGTATGTCCCGAAACCAGCTCCGACCAAGGCGCCGACCGTCCTCTACGTCTGCGGGCACGGCAACGTCGTGAAGGACGGCATCTCGTACGGCAGTAAGGTCCACTACCAGCACCACCCGGCGTGGTTCGCGGAGCACGGGTACGTCGCCCTGGTCATCGACACACTTCAGCTCTCGGAGATCCCGGGCCTGCATCACGGGACCTATCGCGACAAGATGTGGTGGTGGCACACGCTCGGTTACACGCCCGCGGGGGTCGAGTGCTGGAACGCCATGCGGGCCCTCGACTACCTGGAGTCGCGGACGGAAGTCGATCCGAAGCGGATTGGCGTCACCGGCCGGTCCGGGGGCGGGGCTTATTCGTGGTGGATCGCGGCGACCGACGACCGCGTCCAATGCGCGATCCCGGTGGCCGGGATCGCGGACTTGCAAGCACACCTGAACGAGGGTTACCCGGGCCGGCTGGAAAAGGGCGTCATCGCCGGGCATTGCGACTGCATGTTCATGGTCAACACCTATCGGTGGGACTTCCCGATGGTCGCGGCCCTGGTCGCCCCGCGACCGCTCCTACTGGGTAACAGCGACCAGGACGAGATCTTCCCGGTCCCGGGCTACCACCGGCTGGCGGAAAAGGTCCGCAAGATCTACGAGCTGTACGGTGCCGGCAACAAGTTCGCCCTCCTGGAGACGAAGGGCAAGCACGAGGACACGCCAGAACTGCGCCTCGGGGCCTTCCGCTGGATGAACCGGTGGCTCAAGAACGACAGCTCCGAGGTGACCGAGGACAAGTTCGAGCGCTTCACGCCGCAGGAGTTGAAAGTCCTCGAGAAGACCCCGGAGGGGCAGGTGAACACGACGATCCAGGACCTGCTGATTCGGCCCGCGGATATCGAATTGCCGAAATCCCCGGACGTGACGCGGAGTTGGTGGCCCGGCGAGAAAGTGAAGCTTGAAGCCGCCTTGAAGGGGAAGGTCTTTCGCGGGTGGCCGGCGAAGGTGCCCGAGGTGGCCGTCAAACCGGCGGGCGACAAGACGCAAGACGGAGTTCGGCTGCGGGCCTGGGACTTCACAAGCGAGGAAGGTGTCGAATTGCGTCTATGGTTAATGACGGCCGGGGACGCGAAGCCGACGCTTGTCGTCCTGAATGCCCTTGGCGAGGCCGACTGGAAGGAGTGGTGCACGGATTTGGGTCCGGAGTTCGCGGAGGTGTTGCAACAGCCGGCTCCGCCGAAGCGCGACGAGGCGAAGTTCAAGCAGAACCGTGCGGTGATGGAGAAGCAGAAATGGGCGTTCGCGGGCGTGTGCCCGCGGGGGATCGGGCCGACGATGTGGGCCGAGCCGGGTTCCGCAAACGACACCCAATACCGCCGCCGGTTCGCCCTGGTCGGCCAGACGCTCGACGGGATGCGCGTCTGGGACGTCCGCCGGGCGTTTCAGTCTATCCGGGCCAATCCGGAGCTGAAGGGCGTGCCGGTCTGGCTACAGGGCAAACGCGACCTGGCCGGCGTCGCTCTCTATGCCGCCCTGTACGAGCCTGATGTCGCCCGGCTCGACCTGTGGCACCTGCCGGCGTCACACAAGGACGGGCCAACGCTGCTTAACGTGCGCAAGTACCTCGACACCCCGCAGGCCTTGGCCCTGGCGATGCCGAAGCCGGTCAAGCTGTACGTCAAGGACGAGGCCGCGGCCCGGGCGTGGGCGTGGCCACTGGAGTTGCAGAAGGCGCTCGGGACGGAGTCGCTGCAGGTTCGGGTGGTCGGCGAGTGATCGCGAAGCCCCGGGAAGCGCTATAGAATCCCCGTGCGACTCCGGGGGACGCGAATGGCCGACGAACAGGAACCCTCGTCCGGGGCGGTGGTCCCGGTCCCGCCCCAGCCGCCGCCGGTGCGGCTGGAGATCGCCACGGCGGGCATGACCACTTCGTACGCGAACTTCTTTCGCGTCGCCGGGACGTTCGAGGAGCTGCTCCTCGACTTCGGGTTCCACACCGGGCTGGTGGCCGGCGGGACGACGGAACCGGCCAAGATCAACCACCGGCTGGTCATGAACTTTGCCACCGCCAAGCGCCTGCTTGGGGCCCTCCAGGCGGCGATCCAGCGTCACGAACAGACGTTCGGCCCGGTCGAGACGGACCCGCAGAAGCGTGTGCGGCGACCATGAACAACGACCCCCCGAAGATCTATATCGTCGGCATCGGCGGCGACGGGCTGGCCGGGCTCACGAGCCGCGCCCGCGAGCTGGTCGCCGGGGCTGAGATACTCGTAGGCTCAGACGCGGCGCTGAGGTTGCTGCCTGAAGTCAACGCCGAGCGCGTGCGGATCGGGTCGGACCTGGGCGAGGTGACCGAGAAGCTGCGGACGCAATTCGGCAAGAAGCGGATCGTGGTCGTCGCGACCGGGGACCCGCTCTTCTACGGCGTCGCCCGCTACCTGTGCGACCGGCTCGGCAAGGAGCGGTTCGAGGTCCTACCGCACGTCAGCAGCATGCAGCTCGCCTTCGCCCGGGTGAAGGAAACCTGGGAGGAAGCGTACCTGACCGATCTTTCCACGCGGTCGCTGGACGACGTCCTCGACCGGATCCGGGTGGCCGACACAGTCGGACTATTCACGAGTGAAACTCACCACCCGGCCCGGATCGCCCGGGAACTCCTGGTTCGCGGGCTCGACTACTTCCGCGCCTACGTCTGCGAAAACCTGGGCGGGAGGGACGAACGGATCACCCAGGGCGAGTTGGGCGAGATTCAGGGGATGGTGTTCGACCCGCTCAACGTCATGATCCTGAAGCGGAAGCCGGGGCGGCCGGACACCCCGCGGGCTGCCCGGCGGCTGATGCGCTTCGGCAACCCGGACGACGTCTTTGCCCAGACCCGCCCGAAGACCGGCCTCATCACCCAGGCCGAGGTCCGGGCGATCGCGCTGGCGCAACTGGACTTGCAACCGGGGTGCGTCATGTGGGATGTAGGCGCCGGTTCGGGCTCGGTGGCCCTGGAGGGGGCGCAGCTCGTGGACCCCGGCCGGGTCTACGCCATCGAGCAGGACTCCGCCGACTACCACCTGATCGTCGCCAACGCCGAGACGTTCGGCATCCGCAACGTGCAGGCGGTGTTCGGGACTGCCCCGGCGGTGTTCCAGGACCTGCCGGACCCGGACGCCATTTTCATTGGCGGTAACGGGGGCGAGGTCGCCCGCCTCTTGGAGGCGTCATTCGCGACCCTCCGACCGGGCGGCCGCCTGGTGGTCAACGTCGGCACGCTGGAAATGCTCGACCAGACCTATGACACCCTCAAGCGGCTCGCCCCGGCGGTATCGATGTTGCTCGTGAATCTGTCCCGGAGCGTGGA
>DATFWZ010000715.1:0-9198 GCA_035258765.1 Gemmataceae bacterium | reverse complement strand
GAACATGTACGTATTCCGCCCGGCCGACGCGAACGAGGTGACCGAGGCCTGGAAGCTCATCGCCAGGCTTCAACACACCCCCGCGTGCCTCGCCCTGACGCGACAGGCGCTTCCGGTTTTCGACCGGACGAAGTACGCCCCGGCGACGGGGGTCGCGAAGGGCGGGTATGTGCTGGCCGACGCGGCCGGCGGCAAGCCGGACGTCTTGCTGATCGCGACCGGCAGCGAGGTGCAGTGGTGCGTCGCGGCGTACGAGAAGCTGACCGCGGAGGGGGTGAAGGCCCGCGTGGTAAGCCTGCCGTGCTGGGAGGTGTTCCAGAGCCAGCCGCCGGAGTACCGCGACGCGGTCATCCCACCGTCCGTGAAAGCCCGGGTGACGATGGAAATGGGAACGGTCCTCGGCTGGGAGCGCTACGCCGGGCCGACCGGGTCGATGATCGGGATGCGCAGCTTCGGAGCCTCGGCCCCGGTGAAGGACCTGTTGAAGGAGTTCGGCTTCACCGCGGACGCGGTGTATCAGGCGGCGAAGAAGCAGCTCGGGAAGTGAGTCCGTCCCATGACCAACACCAACAAGGCCCTCGACTTCGTCACCGACGGGATGTCCGTCGGGCTCGGGTCCGGGCGCGCGGCGGAGCGCTTCATCCGGGCCCTGGCTACTCGCGTCAAGGCCGGCCTTCACGTCCGCTGCGTCGCCACGTCAAGAGCATCCGCCGACTTGGCCGCGAGCCTCGGCCTGAACGTCGTCTCCCTCGACGACGTCTCGCACCTCGACCTGACCGTGGACGGGGCCGACGAGGTGGATCCGAAGCTGAACCTGATCAAAGGCTACGGCCGGTCGATGGTCCGCGAGAAGATCGTCGCGGCCGCGTCCCGGCATTTGGTCATCCTGATCGGCCCCGAGGCCGTGAAGGAAAAGGTCGTCCCGGTGCTCGGCACGCGTGGCAAGTTGCCGGTCGAAGTCCTGGCGTTCGGGGTCGCGGTGTGCCGGGGCAAGCTGGAAGAGATGGGGATGAGGTCCACCGTCGCGACGCGGGACGACGGTGAAGTGTGGCTGTCGGAAGATGGGAACCCGATCCTCGACTGTTGGGTGGGCCCGATCCCCAACCCGGCGGAGCTGGAGGGTCGGATCCGGGCGATCCCCGGGGTGGTCGGCACCGGGCTGTTTGCGGGCATGGCCGACGCGGTGTTGATTCAGGACGGCGACGAGCTGGAAGTGCGGCAGAAACCGGTCGTCGGTTAAGGCAAAAGGGGAAAGGTGAAATGCAAAAAGGAAGACCGGGATGCTCCCGTCTTCCTCTTCACACTGTTCCGCTTGCCTTCTGCAAACCGACTCAATTCAGTCGCACACCCCTTCCTCGTACCGGTCCTCGGAGATCGGCTCCGGGCCGATGATGAATTCGCAGAGCTGCTCGCGGGGGTCCGGGTCGTCGGCCGGGGCCATCCCCCACTCGCCGACAAGTCGGTCCGGTGGCGTCAACACAGTCTCGTTCATGCTCGCCCTCCCGTAAACGCGTGAGTGAGGGGGTGACTCGCGTCGGCCGGACGGGCCGGCCGTTGTCCTAACCGGGCGCTCGGGCGTCCCCAGCCTGGGGAGAAATGAACCGCCGCGATTATGCCGACAACTTGCGCGCGGGGCAAGAGGGTTCTCTAAAAATATGTCCTTCCGTTGGAACGATTGGGCAAGGCGGGCGGGTCGCCGAACCTGCGGCCCCTGCCGTGAGTTGAACGCCGACGGGTCGTCCTTTTATCATGACGGCAGTCCAACATCTTCGGGAATTCCTCATGTTCCGACTCATCCTCACCTGCCTCGTCGCGGCCGTTTCCCTCGCCCCCGCGGCCGCGCAGGACAAGAAACTGGTCCAGCTTCGCTGGTTCGGCCACTCCTACTTCCTGCTCACGACCACGACCGGGACGAAGATCGCCTTCGACCCGCACGCGATCGCCGAGTACGGCGCACAGCAGATCGCCCCGGACATTGTCGTCATGTCCCACAACCACGACGACCACAACCGCAAGGAGGTGTTCACCAACGCCGAGTCCAAAGACCTCAAGGCGTTCTCAGGCGTGGTCCCGAAGGGCAAGGACATCGCCAAGGGCGGCGACTGGGCGAAGATCGACGAAACGGTGAAGGGCATCCGCATCCGCAACGTGCCGACCTACCACGACGAGGAGGAGGGGGCCAAGCGCGGCAAGAATAGCATCTTCATCGTGGAAGCCGACGGGCTCAAATTCTGCCACCTCGGCGACCTGGGCCACGTGCTGTCGGAGGACCAGGTGAAGGCGATCGGCCCGGTGGACGTGCTCATGGTCCCGGTCGGCGGCATCTACACGATCAACGGCGAGACGGCGAAGAAGGTGGTGGCCCAGATCAAGCCGCGACTCTTCATCCTGCCCATGCACTACGGGACCAAGGTGTACACCGACCTGCTCCCAGCGGACGAATTCCTGGAGGGCCAGAGGAACGTCGACAAGAAGGAGGAGGACAATCTGCTCGATTTCCCGGCCGACCTGAAGCGGGAGAGGCCGTCGATCGTGCTCCTGGGGTGGGCGAAGCCGAAGTGACGTGAGCGCCGGTTTAGCAACTCCTTGGAACCGCCTGTCGAACGGCCTAGTCTGACAATGGACGCTCGTCCGGCGTCCGCGAGAGAATGCACCATGGGGGGAGTCAACCCATACATCGATAAGCCGGCGGTGAAGCGGCCGACCAAGCCGTTCAAGGTTACGATCCACGTCGAGGAAACTGGGGAACGGAAGGTCTTCGAGGTGAACCCGCGCGACATCCCGTACGGTCACACCGGGCTCGAAGGGAGCATCCTCGACATCGCCTACGGGGCCGGGATCGACATCGAGCACTCGTGCGGCGGCGTCTGCGCCTGCGCTACCTGCCATGTCAAGGTGATCGAGGGAAAGGAATCATGCTCGAAACCCACGGAGGACGAGGAGGACATGCTCGACACGGCCCGCGACGTGGACATGGACTCCCGGTTGAGCTGTCAGTGCGTCCCGGACGGGTCACAAGACCTGTTCTTGGTGGTCCCGGGGTGGAACAAGAACCTGGTGAAAGAAGGACACTAATCAGTGAATAGTAAGCAGTGATCAGTAAGCAGTGATCAGTAAAGCGACGGGCCGCGGCACTCGTGGGGTGCCACGGCCCGCGTTGTTTTCACCACTTACTGCTTACTGCTTACTGCTCACTTCAGTGCCGTTCGAGTAGCGTCCGCCTCGGTGAAGTCCACGGCCACCGCGTCGCCGGCCCGGAAGGTCACCTTCCGGTTCAGTGTCTCGGTCTTGCCGTCCTTCTCCACCTCCGCCTGGAACTCGTACACGTACGGCTCACCCCGAGCGAGCTCGGGGGTTCGGAACGTATGCTTGCCGCCCGTTGCCGCCGTCGCCACCCCATCCACGAAGAGCTTCGCTTTCTCCGGCAGGCTCACCGTCACCGTGCTGGAGGCCTTTTGCGGCGCGGGTGTGACGAAGTCCACCACCGTCCGGTGCCCAGCCCGGACCACGGCCTGCTTGGTCGCCGACGTCGCCTGACCATTGACTGCGTACTCGGCCTTCAGGGTGTAGGTGAAGTCCTTGTCGGCGGTCAGGGTCGGGGTCAGGAACACGCGCTCGGTCCCGGTCAGGCTGGTGGCTGCACCATCGGCGTAGAGCTTGGCGTCCGCGGGCACGCGGACGACGACCTGGGCCTTGTCCGACGGCAGCGAGCTGACGGCGACCGGGACGTCCACGACGGGGGTCGAACCGGCAGGGCTGACATAGGGCACCGAACCCTCGCCGTACCCCGACATCGTGTAGATCGACCGCCCGGACGTGCCGATGCCGGACCCGCCGCAGCACCCGGCGTACGGGGCGTACCCGTGGCAAGTGCCATACGCGCTGGCATAGCCTTGACAGCCGTGGCAGCTCGACTTGTGGAACCCACAGAACCCGCCGCCGTAGCCGCCGTGGCAGCTGCTGCCCATGCAGCCGGCGCACCCGCCGTAGCAGCCGGCGCATCCGCCGTAGCACCCACTACACCCTCCATAGCAACCGTGACACCCGCCCTTGTTCTTGAAGAAGAAGTCCGGCGTCTCCGGGGCAGCGGTCATCGCTGCAATCATCACGATGCTGTACATAGACCTACCCTTTCTGGAGTCCGACTCCGTTTCGAGACCAGACCGCCCAAATGGTAATTTGCGTAATTTGGGCTGATCTGAGACTTCAGGATAATTCCGAAGGCTGGAGTCGTCAAAAGAAATTGATGGGAATTGACGTATGTACCGAAGTTCCGGTCACTTCGGCTTCCGCGATAACCGGTAAAGTCGGTAGAATCAGCTGGCGACAGGCATTACCTACCCTGGTCCCGCCGTTCACTCCGTCGAAAGTAACGCAATGTCCCGGTTCAACCTCGCGTGGCTGATCGCGGTCCCAATGGCCCTCCTGGTGGGGGTGAGTCTTTCCTTTACCGCCCCGTCGCGGGAGCGGGACAAGGAATACAAGCTCGTCCGGACACTGGTGGACGTCCTCGCGGAGGTGGACCAGCACTACGTCCGCCCGCTGGACGACAAGGCCCGCGAGAAGCTGGTCGAGGACATGATCAACGGCGGGCTCGACCGCCTCGACCCGTACTCGCAGTACCTTAACGCGGACGACTTCCGGCAGTTCGAGGCCCAGACCCAGGGCAACTTCGGCGGGGTGGGCATTCACCTCGGGATCGACCCGCGGACGCAGCTGCCGATGGTGATCAGCCCAATGGTCGGCACCCCGGCCCACGAGGCCGGCATCCTGGCCGGGGACATCATCGTCAAGATCGACGACAAGCCGACCGAGGCCATGCGCTCGAGCGAGATGATCCGCTCGATCCAGGGCGAGCCGGGGACGAAGGTCACGCTCACGGTCGTTCACGAGGGCGCCCGCCAGCCGGAGACGATCCCGATCGTCCGGGCCATGATCGAGGTGCAGACGGTCCTCGGGCTGACCCGCCGGGAGGATGACCAGAAGGAGTTCGACTGGTTCGCCGACCGCTCGAACGGCATCGGGTACATCCGGCTCGTGCAGTTCAGTGATCACACGGCCGCGGACCTGAAGCGGGCGGTCGAGCGGCTGGAAGGGGAGGGGATGCGGGCCCTGATCCTCGACCTGCGCGACAACCCAGGGGGCTTGTTGGAGTCGGCCATCGCGGTCAGCGACCTGTTCCTGACCGAAGGGAAGATCGTCAGTACGAAGGATCGGAACGGGTCCGGCCGGACGTGGGAGGCCAAGAGCAGCGGGACGCTGTTCGAGCCGGCGGCCGAGAAGCCGATGGCTGTGCTCATCAACAAGTTCAGCGCCAGCGCCAGCGAGATCGTGGCCGCGGCGCTTCAGGACAACAAGCGGGCGGTGGTCGTCGGCGAGCGGTCGTACGGGAAGGGGAGCGTGCAGAAGATCATCAAGCTGGGCGGCGACCCGCCGACGGCCCTGAAGCTCACGACCGACACCTACTGGCGGCCGAGCGGGGCGAACATCCACCGCCACCCGGACAGCAAGGAGTCGGACGAGTGGGGTGTGAAGCCGAGCCCGGGGTTCGAGATCCCAATGACGGACATGGAGCGGCTGGAGTATTTGAAGTACAAGCGTTCGAAGGACATCATCCGCAAGGTGCAGAAGGACCCGCCCGGGCCGTACACGGACAAGGCGCTGGACAAGGCGGTCGAATACTTGAAGGGGGAGTTGCACAAGTAGGATCGGTCTCCCCTTCTGTTCCGGCAGAAAGGGAGCGCACACATTTCGTAAAATTCCTGAGACTTGTCTCGGCCTTTCTGCGCCAACCGGGGTAAGCCCCCGGAGACCGCCCATGTCTGCCGACCCGCGTCGCGTCAAGGAACTGTTTGTCGCCGCCCTCGACTTGCCGGACCCCCAGGCCCGGGCCGCCCTCCTGGACCGCGAGTGCGCCGGCGACCCCGACCTGCGGCGCCGCGTAGACGCTCTCCTGGCCGCCCACGAGCAACCGGAGTCGGCCCTGGAGCGGCCGCTCGGGGTGGAAGCCCCGACCGGGGCATTCGAGCCACGGACCGAGTCGGTCGGCACCGTCATCGCCGGCAAGTACAAGCTCTTGGAGCCGATCGGCGAGGGCGGCATGGGCGAGGTCTGGGTGGCCGATCAGCTGGAGCCGATCCGCCGCCGCGTGGCCCTCAAGGTGATCAAGGCTGGGATGGACTCCAAGAGCGTCCTGGCCCGCTTCGAGGCCGAGCGGCAGGCCCTGGCCCTGATGGACCACCCGAACATCGCCCGCGTGCTGGACGCGGGGGCAACCGCCGACGGCCGGCCGTTCTTCGTCATGGAACTGGTGAAGGGCACCCCGATCACCGACTTCTGCGACGCCCGCAAACTCAGCCCCCGCGAGCGCCTGGAACTCTTCGTCCCGGTCTGCCAGGCCATCCAGCACGCCCACCAAAAGGGGATCATCCACCGCGACATCAAGCCGAGTAACGTGCTCGTGGCGCTCCACGACGAGCACGCGGTCCCGAAGGTGATCGACTTCGGGGTGGCGAAAGCCATCGGCCAGCAGCTGACGGAGAAGACCCTGTACACCGGGTTCGGGGCCCTGATCGGCACACCGGCGTACATGGCCCCGGAGCAGGCGACGTTCAACCAGCTCGACGTGGACACGCGGGCGGACATCTACAGCCTGGGGGTCCTTCTGTACGAACTGTTGGCCGGCAGCCCGCCGTTCGAGCCAGCGCGCCTCAAGCAGGCGGCCCTGGACGAGGTGTTGCGGCTGGTCCGCGAGGAAGAGCCGCCGCGCCCGAGCCAGCGCCTGAGCACGTCGCGGGCGAAGGCGACGATCGCAACCGTCCGGCAGTCTGACCCGGACAAGCTCACCAGGCTGGTCCGGGGCGAACTCGACTGGATCGTGATGAAGGCGCTGGAGAAAGACCGCACCCGGCGGTACGAGACGGCCAACGGGCTGGCCGCCGACGTCCAGCGCTACCTGGCGGGGGAGGCGGTCCAGGCTGTCCCCCCGTCGCCAGGCTATCGGCTGCGGAAGTTCGCCCAGAAGAACCGGCCGGTCCTGGTCGGGGCGGTGGCATTCACCTTGCTGCTGGCGGCCGGGACGGGGGTGAGCGCCTGGCAGGCGGTCCGGGCGACGACGGCCGAGCGGCAGGCCCAGGCGGACCGGGCCGACGCGGACGAGCAGCGACAGCTGGCTGAGCAGCGGGAGGCGCAAGCGAAGGAGAACGAGAAGAAGGCCCGGGCCGCCGAGGCCGCGGCCAAGGAGTCCGACGCCACCGCCCAAGCGGTCCTGAAATTCGTCAACTCGGAGGTGTTCGGGGCCCCGAACCCGCACGTGCAAAACGCGCCGGGCCGGGACGTCACGCTCCGGCAGGCCCTGGACGCGGCCGAGCCGAAGATCGCGACCGCCTTCGCCGGTCGCCCCCGGGTCGAGGCCGAGTTGCGGAACATGCTCGGCTCAACCTACAACGGCCTCGGCGAGCACCGGCTGGCCATGCCGCAATTTGAGCGGGCGCTCGCCCTGGCCCTGGCGCACTTCCCCGACGACCGGCTGACCGTGGACATCGAGATCACCCTGTCGACCGTCTACTCCAACAGCAGCCGCAATGAGGAGGCAATCAACCTCCTGGAGCGGTCTCTGGCCCGGCAGCGGAAGGCGCTCGGCCCGGACCGCCCCGACACCCGGAGGACCCTCGGGCCACTGATCGTGAGACTCCGGCAAAGCGGGCGGTCGGCGGACGCCAAGCGGCTGGCCCAGGACCTGCTCCGGCTGGAACTGGACCGGGGTGGAGTGCCGGAAGACCTCGAGCCGGGAGACCTGACCAACCTGGCCAGCGCGTACAGCCTGGCTGGGCGCGGCGACGAGGGACTCAAGCTACTGGAGCAAGCCTTGCCGCGGTTCCGGGAAAAGCGCGGGCCGGACGACTTCGACGTCCTGGACATCACACAAATGATCGCCGGAGGGTATTGGGAGGCGGGCCGGCGCGCGGACTCGATCCGCCTGCTCGAGCAGACCTACCGGCAGGCGGTCGGCAAGTACGGCCTGACGGCCGACTTCACCTTCAATCTCCTGTGGCCCCTGTCGGTCCGTTTGTCGGGGGTGGGCCGGCACGCGGACGCCGCCCGGCTGCTGGAAGAAGCCCTGCCCGAGTTGCGCAAGCGCTGGGGGCCGGCCAACTCGGGCATCTCCCCGCACGTCATCAACCTGGCCCACGCGTACGCCAAGCTCGGCCGGCGCCGGGACCAAGTCCGGCTGGTGGAGGAGACCATTCGCGACATCCCGGAGGCGGAGCGGCCTACATACACGAATTACGAGCGCCTGCTCGGGCACCTGATGAGCGCCTACACGGAGCTGGGGGAGACAGCCCAGGCCCGGCGGGTCGCGGCCGAGGAGGTAGCCTGGTTCCGTCGCCGGTTCCCGGCCGACAGCCTGGACCTGGCGGGCCACCTGGCCAGCATGGGTTGGGACCGCATCGACCTGCGGCTCTTCGAGGACGCCGGGCGGGTCCTGCGGGAGTCGCTGGCGATCCGCGAGGCGAAGGCGCCCGACGATTACCGGCGCTTCAACAGCGCGGCCCTGCTGGGCGCTGCCCTGCTCGGGCAGGAGAAGTACGCCGAGGCCGAGCCGCTGTTGGTCGCCGGGTACGATGGACTGAAGGCCCGGCAAAAGGACATCCCCCCGCAGGGCCAGGACAACCTCCCCCGGGCCGGGCGGGCGCTGGCACGGTTGTACGACCGGACCGGCCGGCCGGAGAAGGCCGAGGCGATCCGAGCCGAGTTGCCCCCGGAAGAACTCCCCTACCCGCGAGTGGTCGGGCCATGACCGACGTCACCCGCCTCCTGGCCGCCGCGGACCGCGGGGACAAGCGGGCCGCGGCCGAGCTGCTCCCGCTCGTCTACACCGAGCTGCGCCGTCTGGCCGCCGCCAAGATGGCCGGCGAGAAGCCCGGCCAGACCCTGAACGCCACCGCCCTGGTTCACGAGGCGTACCTGCGGTTGGTCGGGCCGGCGGACGACCGGCGCTGGGAGAACCGCGGCCACTTCTTCGCCACCGCGGCGGAGGCTATGCGCCGCATCCTCGTCGAGGCCGCCCGCCGCAAAGGTCGCGCGCGGCACGGTGGCGGCCTGCGGCGATGCGGACTGCCCGCCGACGGCCCGTCCGGCTCCGATCCGGTGGAAGACGTAGTTGCGGTGGCCGAGGCGCTGGAGAAGCTCGCCGCC
>DATFWZ010000714.1:0-10496 GCA_035258765.1 Gemmataceae bacterium | reverse complement strand
GTTCAACCTGCGGGTGCCGTTCATTCCCCTCTGGCAGCTCGACCGGTACATGGTGGTCCACCGCGACCTGGAGCTTTACCTGGACCACCCGGAGTCGCCGGTCCTGGCCAACCAGTTGGACCCGGCGGTGGTGTTCACGGGGGTGGAGATGTGGCGGCTGCGGTAGACGGCCCCGGCCCTCATCGAATCACCTCGTCCCGCAAGAACCAAGGCAACACCAGCGACGCCGCGTACGACAGCGCCAGCACCACGACCAGCGGTAGGACCACCTCCGCCACGCCGGTCAGGTGAAGAACGTCTTTCATCTTGTACTTCACCGGCACGAAGAACGGGTGCAGGCAGTAGACCGCCAGGCTGTGCCGGGCCATGAACCCGATGACGCGATTCCCTCCTCCACGCCACCGGATCGCGAGGGTCAGCACTGCGACCGCCAGAAAGATCAACGACGGCCGCGTGTACGCCGGGATCGCGAACTGGTTCACCGTGAAGAAGAGCGGATCGACGTAGTATGTCCAGTCCAAGACTGCAGACGCGCCGGCCAGCACGACGGCCCCCAAGGCGAGCCGGCCGAGGGTGGCGTTTGCTTCCGCCCGGGTGAGCCGGGCCAGGCCGACACCGGCGAATGCCAGCGGCAGAAAGTTGAGCGGGTTAGCGTGCAGGTCGAGGAAACGGACGGCCGTCGTCTGGTCCTCCGGCCCGAGCGCCCGATGTGCCACCGGCAGCACGCCGACCAGGACCGTCGTGATCACGAACAGTCCCCAGACGACCCCGCTCGGCCAGCGCTTGGCGTAGTGCGTGACGACAGTGACGACCGCCAGCGCGATGAAGAAGTAGTACACCGTATTCCCGGCCGTCAGTAGGAACACCGCCAGCCCCTCCGGGTCACGGGGGGTCTGCTTCAGGAACCCGTACCCGGTGAAGAAGAAGATCTGGTACGCCAGGCTCCAGAACACCAGCAGGCGCACAATCCGGCCGAGGCGTCGCAGCAGCGCGCCGGTGTCGGTCGGCTTCAGCGAGTACAGATACGTCGAAATGAGGATGAAGACCGGAACGGCCAGGCACAGGACGTAGAAGTTGACGAAGTCCGACCAGCCGAACGCGTGAGTCGTGTACGCCTGCTCGTCAAAGATCGCCGACGGGAATACGTACCCCAGGTGGACGGCCACCACGGCGACGGAGAAGATCGCCCGCAGGTAGTCGATCCCGACGATCTTCCGATCGGTGCCCGACATCACCCCTCCGTGGCCCGCCCCGCGACCGCCCTGGGCCGGATTCTCATTGATTCCTCACCGGGCGCTGCTACTCTCCCCCTCGCACCATTTTCAGCCCGGATTCTTCGCCGGGCCCATTCGTAACCTCGGAGACTAAGCCGATGAAGCCCGTCCGGACATGGTCCCTCCTGTGTGGAATGGTTCTAACGGTCGCGGTCGGCTGCCACAAGTCCGAGAGCGCAACCCCGAGCCCGGCCCCGGCCCCCGGGCCGGTCGTTGGCGCGCCCCCGGCGTCCGGCCCCGAGGGCCTTTTCGCGCAGCGGTGCGCCCGGTGCCACGGCGGCGTCGGCGCGACGGCGGGTGTGCGGAAGGGCAAGGCGCCGGACCTGTCCAAGGTCGGCGCCGATCCGGACCACACGGCCGAGTGGATCGCCGAGCACATCCGCAACCCGAAGGCGCACAACCAGCAGTCCTCCATGCCCGCGTTCGCGAGCCAGCTCTCGGACGAGGACATCAAGTCCCTCGCCGAGTACCTGGCCGCGCTAAAGTGAGCCCGAAGCGCAAGCGAGGGAAGTCACCATCGCTTGCGCTTCGGGCTCCGCGTGCCGACTCTACAGCATCGGCTCGGGTCCCCACCGAGGTCGGGCGTCAGTGTCACCGAACAGGTGGGCGTCGGCGTCGCGCAGGTCCCGATAGTACATCGCGGTCCCGTGCAACCGGCCGGAGGAGCTGCGGGCGTACCCCGGGATGACCCCCGCCCGGACGTAGCCCAACTTTTCGTACAGCCGCCCGGCCGCGTCCCCGGCCCGGGTGTCAAGCACCAGCAGGTGCCGCCCGCGGGCCGCGGCCTCCTCCTCGAGCGCAAACATCAGCGCCGCGCCCAGCCCGCGCCGTCGGACGGCGGTGTGGACCAGGAGCTTCTGCACCTCGGCCCGGTGAGCGGCATTCGGCCGGTCGGCGAGCGCGAGCTGGACGCACCCGAGGACGCGATCCCCGTCCCGTGCGGCGAAGAGCAACCGGCCGCCTCTTTCCATCTCGGCACACACTTCCGCCCAATAGGCGGCAGCCTCGGCTGCGGACAGCGGGTGCAGGAACCCGACCGACGCCCCGTCGGCCACGGCGTCGATGAGCAGGTCCGTCAGCCCCGGTAGGAGTTGTCGGGCGGTCGGGGCGTCGAGTTGTTCGATGGTGCTCATCGGGATGCGGTCCACTCCCCGATACGATAGCGTACTGGAGTGTGATCCCAAGAGGGTGGGACTGTCGAGCGGGGGGCGGTGACACCTGCAACCGCCTACTTATTGGGCCTTGATGCTCCAGTACGCCCCGACCGGACGCCAAAACGCACCAGGAATCTGCCGTGCCCGGCCCGCCCCTTGACCCCCGCTTGCTCGCCGAGCTGGCCGCGAACGCCGACCCGGCCGACGCGTCCCCGGACTGGCCGGCCGCGTCCTGGGCGGTGTTGGCCCGGGCCGGCGTGACCGGCTGGTCGGTCCCAGCGACATGGGGCGGGACTGATTTGCCGGCGCCGGACCGCCTCGCCGGGCTCGAGCAACTCGGGGCCGCCTGCCTGACTACCACCTTCATCCTGAGCCAACAGGAGTCGGCGATCCGGATCCTGCTCGGGTCGCAAGCCTTACACCTTCACGACGCCTACCTCCCGGGTGTAGTTCGCGGGGAGACCTACCTGACCGTCGGGCTGTCGCAGTTGACCACCTCGCGTCAACACCGGGCACCGGCGCTGGTCGCGCGCCCGGCGAGCGGCAACCCGGGCCGTTTCCGGATCAACGGCGAGGTGCCATGGGTGACCGGGGCCGACGGGGCCGCGGGCATCGTCGTCGGCGCAACTTTGGAAGATGGCAGGCAGCTCGTGTTCTTGTTACCGGCCGGGCAGCCGGGGGTGCTGATTGACCCCCCACTGCCGCTGGCCGCGCTCGTCGGGTCGCGCACCAGTCTGTTGCGGTGCGACGCCGTCGAGATCGGGCCGGAGTGGGTGCTGGCCGGGCCCGGGGAGCAGGTGCTCGGGAAAGGAGTCGGCGGAGGGCCCGATACGTCGGCCCTGGGTCTCGGGCTGGCGCGGGCGGCAATCGCCTACCTCCGCGAGGAGTCGCGCCAGCGGCCGGATGTGGCCGCCGTCGCCGACCGATTTGAGGCGGCGCACGCCGACGCCCTCCGTCAGCTCCTGGGCCTGGCTGACGGGGCGGCGACGTTGGAATCGGTGATGGCGGTTCGGGCGACGTCAACGCGGCTGGCGCTGCGCTCGGCGCAGGCAGCCCTGGCGGTCGCGAAAGGGACGGGCTTTGTCGCCCCGCACCCGGCCCGGCGGTGGGCCCGGCAGGCGCTCTTCTTCCTCGTCTGGTCCTGTCCGCGCCCCGTGGCCGAACGCGTGCTGGACGACCTGGGGGCCGGCCTGTGACTTGCCCGGCAGGCTCATTTCTCGTCCTTGAACACCTTGTTCCCCACCGTCTTACCCGTCTTGAGTTCGACAAACTCGACGTACCGCCCGGCCGATTCCTGGCCGTAGACGGCGAGCACTTCACCGTTCACCTGGTCCATGCGCACCAGATTCCGGTACTTCGAGTGACTGATCGGGCCGAGTCCCTTGAGCTCGGTCTTCCAGAGCTTCTTCTTGGCCTTCAGGTCGAAGGCAATGACCGTGCAGCCGCTGCTGATCGTGCAGTAGTCCGTGTGGTAGAGGATGTTGTCGCGAATGAAGAACACCGAGCCCTGGTGGCCCTGCCACGTGGACACTTCCGTACCACCGTCGAGCACACGGATGGTCGTGTCGGAGAGGACATCCATCGTCGAGGCGACCGCCTCGACCTGGTAGCCGCCCGTGTCGCGGGCGAGGCAGCGGCGGAAGTCCTCACCTGCCTCGGGGGCCTTCCAGGAGGCCTCGTCCGCCATTTTCTGGTAGTCCCGCCCTTTACCGACGACGAGCGGGGCGGCGACCGCAGAGAGCGCCGTGGAAATGACACAAAAAGGAACGAGGCGGTTCATGTACCGGTTCCGCAGGGCACGCGTCTCGAGCACTCGAGACGCGTGCCCTATGATAACCGACCCGTGCCCGCCAGGCCAAGCGGGCCATTACGGACGATTTACTTCACGTCCTTCGGGTCCCGGAGCGCGAAGTGCAGGTACTCCGAGCGCACGTCGCGGGTCGCCCCCTCCTTCGCCGGCTCCGGCTCGTCGCGCAAGTAGAAGCTGATCTGGACCGACCGCTTCTCCGGGACGTAGAGGGCGTGCCAGAGCGTCCGCGTCGGGGCCCGACCGGTCCCCTTCGGGGTAAAGTGGGCGTCCACCTGCTTGTGCGTTTCCTTGATGAAATCGACCGTTAACGGTTCCTTCTGGGCACCCAGCCGGTCCGCAAGCAGGCAATACCGGGAGCAGACTGTCTTCACCTTCGCGGCCGAGGGCACTTTCCCGTCTTCCAGGTGCCGGTGCAGGCTGAAGTTGGTGGCGACCAGCGGCTTCCCGGGGTTCTCGATGATGTACTCCTTGTTGTGCGCCTGCGAGTACTCCCACACGAACGCCTTCCCGTGCCGGTCCGCGATCAGGTAATGGACCGGGATGAACTCGTAGTACTGCTTGGTCGTCAGCAGCGCCTCCTTGGCCTCCTCGACCGAGGCGCAAGTGTCGAGCAAAAGCCGCTGCGTCTGGAGGACGCCCAGCCCGACCCCGGTGTCCCCGGTCGGCTCGAACCCGTACTTGGAGATCAGTTCGTCGTCGGCCATCAGGCTGACCGTGAGCCCCTCCGAGTTCATCCCGTCGAGCACCCCACTCAGGAGGTCGTAGGAGTACATGGCGATCGACGGGTACCCGCGATCCGGGTACATCTCGACCACGTACGGCCGGGAGGTGTCACCCGCGCGGCCGGCCGGGGGCTTCTCGCCCATGATGGTGCCGGTGGAAAAGTCGTAGTCGCGGCTGAGGATGCCGGCCTTGTCGGCCGTGATTTCGGGTGGGAAGTAGATGACCGAACACCCGGCCCTGATCTGTTGAACGTAGCTGAGATTGCTGAGGTTCCAGGCATCGTCGTCGAGGCGCTTGCCGAACGCCCCCGCCACGCCGCGCATCCGGTCGAACAGGATCGGGTAGTTCTTCTCGAAGTACCGCCGCTGCGCCCGGACTCGGAGCTTGTCTGAAGCTGCCTCCGGGCCGACATCGAATCGCTCCATGGCAATGACGGCCAAGGCCCGGCCGATCTCCACGTTGGTCCCCTTCAGGACCAGATGCCGGACTTCCAGTGCCTCCTTCGGGCTGCCGGCGACGACCTTGTCCAGGCGAACCGTCTTGTTCGCGGCCTCCTGCGCCCGGGCGGGGGAAGCGACAACCACGAGGCCGAGGAACACCGCGGCGGTCCGTGTCCGGGTACACATGGGACACCTGAGAAGTTGGGAAGTGCGCGTAGGCTCCGATCGAGCTTAAGAGGATGTTCGACGCGCGGACGTGAGTATTGACGAGCCTGCCGTAGGACAGCTTGGGAAACCTGTCCTACGGGACGCTCATGGCTGAATCGTCTTCCCCGGCACTACCGTCTCGATCGCGTCCGGGCCGTCCTTCCCCTCGTCTACGACGATATGCCGGTTCCCCTTCACGCCGGTAAGCACCTGCACCTTGCCGGACGGCCAGCGGATGGTAAGGGTGTCCACGGTGTCCGCGTTACCGAGACCGAAATGGACCTGGTTGGGCGCCTGCGACCGGTAGCCGTTGGCCGGGAACAGCTCGCGGACAAATTGCTGGCCGCGGACCACGGCCGTCAGGCGCGCCCCGACCCCCTGCCGGTTGCTCGGGTGGCCGCGGAGCGAGACGGTCAGGTACGGCTTGGGCGGCAGCCGATTCTCGTACAGGAGGAGCGACCCGCCGCCGGCCTGGCGGACAATCAGGTCGAGCATCCCGCAATTGCGGAAGTCGGCCGCGACCACCGACCGGCCGTCCCCGTCGCTGTCGGCCCCGCTCAGGTGGCTGACCTCCAGGAACGCCTCGCCCCGCACGTTCAGGAACATCCGGTTCCGCTCGAACGCGCTAAGGTTGTGCCCGGCTGAGCCAATCCGAAACGGGTTCGTCACCCAGAATTCCTTCAACGAGGAATCCAGCTTACCCGGCACCGGGACGTCCGCCCCGCGGTTGCACGGCTGTGACACGACAGCCAGCCAGACGCAGTTTCACCCGTCCGGCTCGTCACGGTTGCGGCTGACGAACCCGGCCGTGCCGTAGATGTCGAGCCAGCCGTCGTTGTCCAGGTCGGCCAGGCAGGTCCCGTACGCCCAGCCGACCGCGGCCACCTGCATTTGCGGCCCGACCTGGTCGAACTTCAATCCCCCTCGGTTCAGGTGGAGCTGGCTGCCGGCCACGAACCGTCGCAATTTCTCCATGACCGGGCCCGCGTACGCGTCCGGGGCCAGGTTGCCGATCACCCGCGACCCGGCCTTGGAGTACATGTTGCCACAGTAGATGTCGATGTTTCCGTCGTTGTTGATGTCCCCCACGGCCAGGCCCATCGTTCCGAAGTCGGCCGGCCGGCCGGCCAGCGGCCTTTCGACAAACGTGCCGTTCCCCTGGTTGACCAGCAGAACCCCGTCGCCGAACTCGTTGGGCACGTAAAGGTCCGGCCACCCGTCGTTGTTGGCGTCCAGCCACGCGGCCGTGAACGTCGAGCGGAACTTCGCCCGGGCCCCGCTGGCCCGACTGACATCCTCGAACTTCCAGTTACCCAGGTTGCGGAGCAGGTAATTCTCCTGGAGCTCGGCCGTCCGCCCTTCCAGCCATGACCGCCGGCCCGCGACCCCGCTGCGGGTCAGGTACAGGTCCAGCTTGCCGTCCCGGTCGTAGTCGGCAACGATGATCCCGTTCGCCTCGGCGAGCGCGCCCGAGATGTTGCAGCGGTCGGTGTAGTCCACAAACCGCTCCCCGCCTTCGTTGCGAAAGACGCGGCCGGCGAGGATCAGATCCTCCCACCCGTCGCCGTCCAGGTCCACCCAGGCGGCTACGGGCGGCGTCGACGACTCGGCCTTGGCCTGGGCGAGCCCGCGGGCCACGGTCACGTCCTCGAACCGACCACCCGGCAGGCCGCGGTACAAGGTGGAGCCGTTGACGTCGGTGACCAGGACGTCGAGGCGGCCGTCCCGGTCGAAGTCGCACACGTAGACCCCGCCGGTCACCGCCATGAGCCCGGCCCCAGCCCAATTGTCGTGCAGCCCGGACGGGTCGAGGCCGCGCTCCCGAGCGACCTCCTTGAACAGGTACCGCGGGGCCTTGCCGGTCAGCGTCTGCGTCAGCTCTGCGCCGCGGACCCAGCCCGGCCGGGTCAGGACCTCCTCAGTCGGCCGCGGGATTTCGAACCGGACCGTCATGACGACTTCAGCCGGGGCCCCTTTGGCGTGCTCGCCGAAGAGCCGCACCTGCGCCGACCCCTGCCACGGCCCGTCGAGCTGTCCGCGCATCTTGGGGCTCAGCGTCATGAGCGCCAGCTTCACGTCCGGGGCCGCCCCGCCGAAGATACCCCGGCTGCTCATCAGTCGGTCCACAAAGGCAGCCCGGTCCAGCCGGGCCGGCGGGTGAGCGCCGTCCTGGACCCGCTCGACGCTCACGAAGTCGGAGGCGGTCCGGACGCGCCGCGGCTCGGCCAGGTCAGTCCCGACAAAGTCGTCGGCGACGAGGCGGGCGAGCGCCGCCCGGTCGCCCGACTTGAGGGCCGCGGCCAGGGAGCAGAACCCGTGCTTGGTCAGCACGTTCCCGTGGTGTTCGATCTGCCAGAGGTACTGGCGCTCGGCCTCGGGCAGCTCCAGGTCGTCCGGGGTGACCGCGGCCAGGGCCGTGTTGCCGCCGGGCGGCGCGGCTGCCTGTCCGCCCTCCTCGATCCGTCGCACGCTATCCTCGGCAGCCTCTTTGATGTTCCGGTTCTTGTCCTGAAGCAAGGGTCGCAGGAGGGGGAGCGCTGACCGGGCGGAGGGGCCGACCTCGCCCAGGGCCCGGATCAGCGATACGCGGATCTCGAGCGTGGACGCCTTTTTGAGCGCGTCGGTTAGCGGCGGCACACCATCCTCCGTGCCGGCTGTGGCCCGCCCGAGGGCCAACGCCACCAGCTCGTGGACGGTGACGGTGAAGGCCCGGGCGTTGGTCAGGTTCTCGTCGTCGGCCAGCGCCTTGAGCAGCGCCGGGACGGCCGGCCTGGCGTCCTGCTTCAACCGGAACAGGGCGCGGGCCGCATTCATCCGGACCACCGGCTCCGAGTCCTCCAATGCCTTCGCCAGTTGCGGGACAGCTGCCTTGGACGCCGGGTCCATTTTGGACAGGGCCAGCGCCGCCTCGCCCCGGACCTCCCGGTCCGCGTCCTCGACCATGATCGTCGCCAACTTCGGGACAGCCCGTTCCGCCTGCGGACCAATCGCCCCCAGGGCAAAGATGGCCTGCTTGCGGGTATCCGGGTCCGAGTCGTCCAGGGCCTTCTCCCAGTACCGCGTCGAGTGCCCGTTGTGTTGACCGCCCGCGGCCATCAGGTCCGGAAAGTACACCGGCGACCCAGGGATGAGCACGGCGACGGCCGCCAATGTCAGGACCCCAATCACCACCCATACGACGCGACGTCTCTTCATCGATTCGCCTCCGCCTGCGTGCCCGGGTCAGCGCCCGTCCGCCGTCCCGTCGAAGTACGCTTTCACTTTCGGCCAAACGTGTTCCGCCACCTTCCGGCCCAGCTTGAGACCTTCCAAGTTGTCTGCCCGGATGTGGTAGCCGCCCATCACCCGGGAGATGCCGGCCATCTCGGCCGTGGCCGTGAATGTCGGCAGCTTCAGCGCCACCTCGCACGTCAGCCCCTTCTGGTGGAACGGCTTGCCGTCCACCGCCTGCATCAGCTCGCAGGCGAACCCCGGCTCGGTCAGGTCGCCCGCCTTGCGGAGCTCGACGCCGCCGAACCGGTCGCTCCCGGTGAACAGTTCCAGCATCCTCCCGCACGCCCCGCTCACCGTGCTGTGCCCGGACACGTACCCAGGGAATGGCGGGGTGACGAACGTCCGCGGCGAGTAGGGGTACCAGTCCGCGGCCGACACGTCCGCGACGCCCTTGCCCGGCCCGACCCAGCCCTTCACCGTCTTGCCCTTGTACAGGTGCCGGACCAGCGTCCACGGCCGCGAGCTGTCGTAGTACCGCTTGGCCTCCCAGGCCGCGATGAACGCGTCCATGGCCACGTTGCCGATCGCGAAGAAGATCTTCACGTCGTGATCCAGGTCGTGCTTGTCGCGCCGCGACACGTCCTGGGCGAACCGCAGCCAGTGACCGGACTGCCCGGTGGACCGGGGCCCGTCGCGCATGAACTCGACGATCGCCTTCTGCTCCGTCGTCAGCGAGGCGTTAAACCGCAGGACCTCGTCCACCTCCTTGCGCAGCTGGTCGGACCCGCACTTGGGTGGGGGCGGCGGGCGGAACAGGTCGGAACGCTCGAGCGCGAACGGGGTCACCCGGTACCAATGCGGGGTGAGGAACCCGAGGACGACAGTCCCCCCCTTGCCGTCGTCGAACGGGATCGGCTGCCAGCAGTCCGGGTCCACCAGCCGGTCGGCCGTGTTAACGCACCGGTAGTAGGTCCAGTCGGAGTACGGCTTGCCGTCGGACCCGACCTCGTGGCCGTGCTGGTTGGCTCCGTCGTGCCGGCGGAACGCGATGACCGCGGCCGCGGCCGCGTTCCCGACCCCGGCCGGGCTGGACGGGTCCGTGGACGTGTCCTTCACGTTCACCCCGCGCTGCCGGGCCTCGTCGGCGATCCACTTCTCGTCCTCGGGGAACAGGTCGAGGAGTGCCCGCGTGACGGCGTAGCCGATGGCCTTAGCCTTGTTGGCGACGGTGCGCTCGGACGCGGGGCGCCGCAGCTTGCCGCCCAGGCGCGTGCCGACGGCCTTGTCGTCGTACGCGGCCCAGGCGTCGTTCATGCAGGTGACAACGATCCCGAGCATGCGGGAGCCGACGGTCGGACGGGGCCCATTGCGATCATGCTCCCGGGCGGTCGCCTCCAGGGCGACGTCAAGCCAGTCGTACGCGGCCGACTTCGGCTGGACGACTCGCGGCGGGGGGAGCGGATCGTCGGCGCTCGCCCGCGGGGCCCGCACGGCCAGGAGGATCGGCATGACGGCGAGGAGGACGGCGAACACCCGGGCCCCGACCCGCTCGTGAGAGTTCATACGAGGAGTCCGCGCTTCCCACACGGGGTGAAGGTGTGGCCCGGCGACGTGCCCGTTCCGGGGAAGGGAGAGGCGGGCTCGCGGCCGGGTAGGAGTCGCCCCTTAATATCCC
>DATFWZ010000713.1:0-4632 GCA_035258765.1 Gemmataceae bacterium | reverse complement strand
ATCGGTGTTCCCGCGTCGGTCCCTGGCCCTCAACAACACCCAATCGCCCGACCTCTTCACTCCGCATCGCTCGGCCACAACCCACCGCTACAACAATCCGACCGCGCCCCGCTCTCGACTCACTTGTGGGTAATAGTCAGTCCGCTTCGGAGAGGGGGAACAAAAAAAGCGACAGGGTTTCACCGCGCCCCGCCTCTATCATCGTGAGTGACCCCGCATCATCGGAGGCCCGACGATGGCCCCCGGATCACTGTCGCGGTTGTTGCAGCCGGTCCGCGATGCCGCGGGGCGGCAGATCGGGCCAACAACCTCCGACTCCGCCCTCCTCGAACGCTTCGTCCGCCACCGCGACGAGGCCGCGTTCGAGCTGCTCGTCTGGCGGCACGACCGGATGGTCAACTCCGTCTGCCGCCGCGTCCTCGGCCGGCGGCAAGACGTCGAAGACGCCTGGCAAGCGACCTTCCTCACCCTCGCGTGCAAGGCCGGCGACATCGGCGACCGCCGGGCGCTGGCCGGCTGGCTGTACAAGGTGGCGTTCCGCATCGCGCTGCGGCTGCGCCGCGGGGTCGCGAAACGCGAGCAGGGGGAGCCGGCGGCCGGCCACATGGACGCCGTGACCGCGTCGGACGAGTTGACCGTCGATGTCGCCCGGCGTGAGTTCCAGTCGATCGTCCATGAAGAAATCAGCCGGCTCCCGGCCAAGTACCGGACGCCGGTGGTCCTCTGCTACATCGAAGGCAAGACAAACGAGGAAGCGGCCCGGCAACTCGGTTGCCCGACCAGCACCGTCGTCACCTGGCTGGCACGGGCGCGTGACCGGCTGCGGTCGCGGCTGACGCGACGCGGACTGGGCGCCACCACCGCGACTGTCGCGGCCGCCCTGGCCGGGCCGGAGTCCGTCTCCGCGTCGTCGCCCGCACTTCTCCAATCCACCGTCGGCGCCGCCCTGGTCTTCGCTAACGACCGGACGGCCGCCGGCCTCGTTTCGACTCGCGTCGCGTTGCTTACCAAGGGGGCGTTGCACACCATGTTCCTGAATCGAATGCGGCTGGTCGCCGCCATTGTCATGGGCGTCGGCCTAGCCGGGGCCGGATCGGGATTGCTCGCCTTCCGGGCCCTCGCGGACGACCCGGGATCCCCGCCTCCCGTCGCCGGACGGCCGCAAGCGCCGAACGCCAATCCCCCGCGACCGGCGGAGGCGGCGCAATTCGAAGTCGCGGCCCGTCCCGCCGACGACAAGGACGGGAAGGACAAGCCCAAGGCGAAGTCCAAACCGGACGGCCAGCAGAAGGCCGAGGAGGTTGTGACCAAGTCGTTCAAAACCGGCAAGGCCCCGAGCGTCACGCTCGAGGTCTTCAACGGCGGGATCACCATCGTCGCGGACGCGGCGGACGCGGTGGACGCCCGCTTGACCAAGCAAGCCCGGGCCGCGACCGAGGAGGAGGCCAAGGAGGGCCTGAAGAACATTGAGATCGACATGAAGCAGGACAAGGACACGGTCACGATCACGGCCCGGCGGCGGGAGAAGGATCGGGTGAGCCAGGAGAGCGTATCCGCCGAGGTCCGCGTGCCGGCGGGGGCCGTTCTCGATTTGCGGACCGACAACGGCGGCGTGCAGGTGACCGGCGGGACCGGCAACGTCGCCGTGCAGACGGCGAACGGGTCGATCCAGGTCAAGGACGGCAAAGGACCGATGCGCCTCACTACGCGGAACGGCAGCATCGCCGCGTCCGGGGCAACGGGCCGGGTCGAGTTGTCCACCTCCAACGGGCGGATCGACCTGCAAGCCGAGAAGGCGGTCGTGACGGCCCACACTTCCAATGGGGAGGTCCGGTTCAGCGGCTCGCTCGCCGACGGCAAACACTCACTCACCACCAGCAACGGCCGACTCCAACTCACTCTTCCGGCCGGCGCCCGGTTCAGGGTCGATGCCACGACGAGTCTGGGGGCGATCGAAAACGACTTCGGCGAAGGCGCGTCGGCCCGCGTCGGCGGGGTGCATTTGCAGACCACCGTCGGCGACGACCCGAAGGCGACGATTATGCTCAAGACGAGCAATGGCGGAATCGAGATCCGCAAGAAGAAGGACTGACCGACGGTTTGCGAGTCGGCGGCCTTTGGTCCGATTCTTCCGCGCGTCAGAGTAGCTGAATTCGTGAGAATTCAGCCCTTGGAAGATGCCGATGCTGAATTCTCACGAATTCAGGTACTCCGACGTCACCCGCGCTGATCCCCATCGGCGGGCACGAACGCGCCGCGGTCACACGCGCAAGAAGAGCCGTCGCCGGTACAGGTAGTACAGCAGCAGCCACTCCACCGCGATCACAGCGACCGCGAGGACGACCGGGCCGAAAGACGCCGAGTGCCGGGCCACGCCGCCGAAGAAGAAGTCGGCCACCTTCGGGAAATCGATGAATCGCCGGACCACGTAGATGGTGATCGCGTTGGCCCCGATTACCGTGAAGAAGAAGGCCCACCGCCGATAGCCGAGCACGTCAATCACACCGTGAAAGAAGGCCAGGAGCAACAGGCTCCAGCCGCCGGCCACGAGGACGAAGGAGCTGGTCCACAGGTTCTTGATGACCGGGAAGACGGTGCCCCACGCGGTCCCGAGGAGCAGGCAGACGGCGCCGGCCAGCGCCAGCCCGAGCACACGAACGCCTCCCGGGCGGCCCGAGCGCAGCCAGTGCCCGGCCAGCGCGCCCAGGAGCGCCGTCGCCACGGCGGGGATAGTGGACAGGAGCCCCTCATTGTCGCCGAAGCCGTAGTACTCCTTCATGATCTTGCCCGGCAGGTAGTGGCGATCGACGTAGCCGGGCAAGTTCCCCTCGATCGAGTAGTCGCCGGCCGCCGACCCAGGTGCGGGCACCAGGGCCAGGAGGGCCCAGTAGCCGAGGAGCAGCGCCGCCGCGATCGTCGCTTGCCCCCGCCACCCCGTGTGCACAGCGATGAGGGCGGCGCAGCCGTAGCAAATTGCGATCCGCTGGAGCACGCCGGCGACTCGGAGGTTGGGCCAATCGAATTGCAGGATGCCGTTGTACAACAGGCCGAGCGCGAAAAGCAGGGCCGTCCGCCGGAGGATGCGCCAGTGAATCGCGGCGCTCGACGCGCCGCGCTCCCGGAGCCGCGACACCGAGAACGGAATGACCACGCCGACCAGGAACAGGAACAGTGGGAAGATCAGGTCGTAGAAGTGAAACCCCTCCCACGGGACGTGCTCGAGCTGGTCATTGATGACGTCCAGTGCCGGCCGCTCGGTCCAACTGACCCATGCCTCGACGGCCGCCTCGCCGCCGATGATCCAGAACATGTCGAAGCCGCGAAGGGCGTCGATCGATTCCAGCCGCCCGGTCGCCGACGCAGAGGAGGGGGTATTATCAGCCATGTCACCTTCCGTACCCACAACCGGCCCCGGTTGTGGACGCTCACTTGGTGAAATCAGCCCCCGGCCAGACCAGGTCGTTGAACCGGTCCACTGGCTCCTTCGCGGCCCAGGCGATTCCGCGGAGCAGCAGCACGCGATACAGCGGGTCGTCGAACGTCCACGAGTAGTGCCCGGGGATCGACACGAACACCCGCCCCTTGGACGGCACCGTCGTCCAGAACAGCGGCCGCGGCTCTTTGTCCTCCACCTGGGTCGCGAGCACGCGGTCGGCGGGCAAGTCCCCGGTCAGCATCCAGTAGCTCTCGTCCACCAGGTTGAGCCGGTCGAAGTTGCGGGCCACCGGGTGCTTCGACTCCTTGGCGAAGGCGAGGTCGAGCGGCCCGTGGCGGTACTTGATCTTGCCGCCCCGCGAGGCCAGGCCGATGCGCTTGGCAAAGCCCGGGGCGTCTTCGCGGCCGTCCACCGCCCAGTGGACATACACCAGTCCGCCGCCGCGATCCAGGAACGCATCCACGTCCGCCGCCCGGCCCGCGGTCCAGTCGCCGTGCTGGTAGAAGATCATCACGTCCGCCTTCTGAAACTCCTCCCGCTCGGGCCACTCCCAGGCGGTCACTACGTCGACCTTGTCGGCCAGCTTGAAGAGGGCGCCCCAGGCCTTCTGCCACGCCGGGTAATCGTGTTCACCGTTGCCGTGGTCCTTCTTCCCGGCGACGAGGACGACGCGAAGCGGCCGGATCTTCTCGGGCGGATTGGGCGCACCCGCCAGAACGGACTCGACCTCCTTCGCGGCCCGGGGCTTCGGCCGCGGCTCCTTGCAGTCGCGGGGCATCGCCGTGGGCGGGAGTTTGTCGTCTGTCTTCGGTGCGTCCTTGGCCGGCGGTTGCGCGGCCAGCGGGATGGCGAGGACGATCAGACCCAGGAGGACGGCCGGGCGGCGGGTCGGACGCATGACGCGGCTCCGTGTCGGCGAGTTCGATTTGGGGGACCATTGTCACACGCGCCGAGGGCGCGGTCAACGCGGCGAGTACACTGATTGGCAATCGCATTCCCACCGAGAAGTCCACAATGCGCTGGAAGGCTGCCCTTCCCTGGCTGATGCTCGCGGGCCTCCCCGCGGGGGCCGGGGAGCACCGCGTCTCGTCGGCCGACGAGATCGCGCGGCTCGGCGACACGGTGAAGCCCGGCGATGTCGTGATCCTGGCCGACGGCACCTGGAAAGACCAGGCCATCACCTTCCGCGGCAAGGC
>DATFWZ010000712.1:0-6250 GCA_035258765.1 Gemmataceae bacterium | reverse complement strand
GCCGGCGGTGGCGCGTGGTCGCGCGACGGCACGCGGTACGCGGCCGTCAACAGCTACCGCGTGTGGGTGTGGGACGTGAAGACCGGCAAGGCGTTCGGGCCGGACGTGCCGGGCCACGGCGCGAGCATCACCGAGCTGGTCTTCTGCTCGGACGGTCGGCTGTTCACCGCGTCGGACGATCACACGGTCCGAGCCTGGGACCCGGCGACCGGCAAGGAGTTGATGAATCTGCCGATGAATGGCTGGGTCCGCGGCATGGCCATCTCTCGGGACGGGTCGCTCGTGGCCGGCAACGCGCTGCGCGACGACTTCCGCGTCTGGGACGCGAAGACCGGCAAGCAAATCTTCAAGCTCCACGGCCACGGGCAGATGGGCGGCACTCGAAAGGTCCGGTTCTCGGCCGACGATCAGCGAATGGTGTCGTTCGGCGACGACTCTTATCTGCGCGTGTGGGACACGCTGACCGGCAAGCTCAAGGCCGAGCACCGGTTCCGGCCGGACAATCCGTACGGGCGGAAACTGGCCGACGAGGACGAGGACGACGCTCGGATGTTGCAGATGGAGTTGTTGGCACTGCGGCAGGTGGACCTCGGACCCGACGGACGAACGATGGTCATCGGCTCGGGTAAAGAAGTCCGGGTGATCGACATGGAGACGGGCAAGGAGCGGTTCAAGATGGAGGTCGATCCGGGCGGGGTGCAGTCGCTCGCTCTTTCGCCGGACGGCAAGCGACTTGTGACGGCGGGGCCAGGGCAGGCGCCCGTTCCGCCCAAGGCCGGCCAACGCACCGAGCTGCCGAAGGACTGCCAGGTCGCGGTTTGGGACCTGACCGAGGCCAAGCCGGTGGTGAAGTTTCGAGTGGATGGGTCGATGTTCGCCGGGCTGCTGGCCTTCTCGCCGGACGGCAAGAATGTCATCACGCGGGCGTACGAACAGTCCTCCCTGTCGCTTTGGGACGCAAGCACCGGCAAGGCGGCCGGGACAATCGCGCTTAGGGATATTCCGGCGCACCTGGCGTTCGATGGGACTGGCAAGCGGGTCGCGATCGCGTTCTGGGACTCGACCGCCGTGGTCTACGACCTCGCGGCCGTTCTTAAGCCGGCCAAGGAGTGAAGGACCCCCACCCCCCGGCTGACGCCGGGGGTTCGACATGGGGCACGACTATGTGTGGGTGATTCGCGAGGTCGTCATGCGCCATTCCATCTTGACCGCCCTCCTGGCAACCTTGGCGGCGGGCCAGACGCCGGCGCAGCCCCCCGCGAAGGCGACAAGTACAACGGCCGCGGTCCGGTCCCTTGTGTTCTCGGACGACGGCTCGCGATTGGCTGCGGGGGTCATGCCACCGGGTCGCGGTGGCATGGTGTTCGTCTGGGATGTGAGCAATCGAAAGGTCGTTTCGAAGTACGACCAAGCGGGGGATCAGCCGGTCGTTGCGTTCACTGCGGACGGCAAGGCGGTTGTCATCGCGAACGGGCGGACGATGTTGACCCTGATCGACCCGGCGACCGGGGCGAAAACCGGAGACATCGGCCCGTTTCCGTCCGAGGTCACGAGCGTCCAGCGAGGCGCTGAGGGGCAGTGGCTCGCGCTCGGCAAGGACAACATGATCCGCGTGTGGGACGGCTCGAAAAAAGAAGTGGTGAAGTCGTTCGGCGGCGGGAAGCGAATCTATTCCTGGGCCGTGTCGCCAAAGGGGGAATGGCTCTTCGCGGGCGGGGAGGACGGCGACAAGCTGTGGAACCTCAAGACCGGCGAAGCGGCGGCCGACGCGTTCAAGCCCCGGCCGGGGATGGTGAGCCGCGGCGTGTTCATGACTGACGACCGACTCCTGATCGGGAACAACATGGGCTCCCATCGGGTCATCGAAATGCCATCGGGCAAGGAACTGTTGCGGTTCAAGAACGAGGGGGGGCCGGACATCATCGCGTACTCGTCTGTGGCCGGTCTCATGGCCAATCGATATTCGAGTGACACGCGCGTCGGCGTCACCGCGCTTGCACTCCGGCCACCCACCGACGCTGAGAAGACAAAAACGGCAGACCTGTTGAAGCAATGCGACTCGGACGACTACCCGACTCGCGAAAAGGCCGCGGCCGCGCTCGTCGAAGTCGGCGCTGCGATCGAACCACTCCTCAAGCAGGCGATGACGGACGGCCCGTCGGCGGAAGTCCGCATGCGCGCCCGCGTGGCTCGCGAGACGATCCTGAACAAGCCCAAATTCCGGCTGAGCGGCCACACCGACGAGATTCGGCCGATCGTGTTCTCGCCGGACGGCAAGTTGCTTGCTACCGGCGGGGCGGACGGCCTGGTCATCCTCTGGGACCCGGCCACGGGCAAGGAGTTGGCCCGTCTGTCCGCGGCGGGGGATTAGAGTCACCGCGGCTGTTTCTCCGTCACTCGCGCGCCGGCCGGCTTCAACACCTTTACGCGCTCCGCATTGAGCTGGATGTACGAGGACCAATACGGCGGCACATCCGCGTCGAGGAAGATCGCCTCGACCGGGCATTCGGGGATGCATGCGCCGCAGTCGATGCAGTCCTCGGGGTCAATGTAAAGCTGGCGGTCGTCGCCGTAGAAGCAGTCCATCGGACAGACGACAACGCAATCGGTGTACTTGCAGTTTGCGCACGGCTCGGTCACGACGTGGGCCACGGGGCACCGCCTTTAGGAATGAAGAATGAACCGAGGCGGGACAAGGCACGCCGCGTGCCGCGCGAAAATGCCTGGAATCTTAGGCGTTAGCGAGACGAACGACGACCGGATTTGGACAGGTGACGAAATGCGGATGGTTACTGCCACTCCGCGTCCGTGCGGGCAATGCCGTGTTTGCGCATCTTGCCGTAAAGGGTCGTCGGCTTGAGTCCGAGCCGGTGGGCGGCGCCGCCGGGGCCGTAGACGCGGCCGTCGGCCGCCCGTAGCGCATCAAGAATGCGCTGCCGCTCCTGGGCCGCCCAAGTCTTTGCCGTCTCCGCCGTTGAGGCGCCAACCAGCCATGCGGGATCGAAAGCCAGCTCGGCGCCGTCGCTCACGATTACCGCGCGCTCGATCAAGTTCTCCAATTCGCGGACGTTGCCCGGCCAATCGTGCGCCGCGAGGCGCCGAAGAATGCTCGGGCGGATCCGCGAGACGGAACGCCCGTGTCGCGCCGTGAAGAGGCGGACGAAATATTCAACGAGGTCGGGAATGTCCGACGGCCGGCTGCGCAGCGGCGGGACCGTGATCGGGAAGACGTTGAGCCGGTAGTAGAGGTCGGCGCGGATCCGGCCTGTCGTCACCTCAGTGGATAGGTCCCGATTCGTCGCCGCGGCGACGCGCACGTCCACCGGAACCGGATCGCCGCCGCCGACTCGCTCGATCACTCGCTCCTGCAGGACGCGTAGCAGGAGCGCCTGCGCCTCCGGTGGCATCTCGCCGATTTCGTCGAGGAAGAGTGTCCCGCCATTGGCCGCTTCGAAGCGCCCGATGCGCCGCTTCACGGCGCCGGTGAACGATCCGGCCTCGTGTCCGAAGAGCTCGCTGGTGATCAGGCCAGGCGCCAGGGCGGCGCAGCTCACCGGCACGAACGGGCGACTTTGTCGCGGACTCTGGTCGTGGATCGAGCGGGCGACGAGTTCCTTCCCAGTACCCGTTTCGCCGAGGATCAGGACGGTTGCGTCGGTCGGGGCGACCTGGGCGACGGCCCGGCGGACCGCGTCGAGCGCGGGACTCGTGCCGATCAGTGTCCGCGGGTCGCGGTCCATCTCAATTCACCCCAGCCATATGGACAAGAAACGAACGTTTGGGTGATAGCAAAAGTTGTGAAGAACGCCACGCGCGGCTCGCAGGATAGCGTGGCGGCCGCGCTCGAGACCGACTATTCTGTGTGGGTCCATCATCCCAAAATGTCGATCGCCTGGACCTCGCGTGGCTGAAATCCATCCGCCCGTACCGGCCATGACCGCGGTGCGGTTCGAGCATTCGGTCGATTTTCCAGGCATCCTCGCCGACCTCGGCGTGTCGGTTCTGATCTCGACGTACCAGGCCGGCCGGGTGCTGGTCATTGGAACGGATCAGGGTCGGCTGCACATCTCCTTCCATGCGTTTGACCAGCCGATGGGAATGGCCGCGTCGCCGCGGCAGCTGGCGGTCGTCGGGCGACGACAGGTCTGGATCCTGAAAGCCGATAAGACGCTCGCCCCGCGGCTTGATCCGCCGGGCCGGCATGACGGGGCGTACTTCGTCCGCAGCAGCGTCTACACGGGGACAATCGCCGGGCACGAGGCCGCGTGGTGCGGCAATGAGTTGTGGGTCGTCAACACCCTCTTCTCCTGCCTGGCCACGCTGAGCCCGGACTTCCATTTCGTTCCGCGCTGGCGTCCGCCGTTCATCACGGGGCTCGCGGCCGAAGACCGCTGCCACCTGAACGGGATGGCCGTCGCGGACGGTCGGCCGCGATACGTCTCCGCCCTGGCCCGGACCGACGCGCCTCAGGGCTGGCGGCCCGACAAGGCGCGGACCGGGTGCCTGATCGAAGTGCCGGGCGGGGAAGTCGTTGCGGCTGGCCTCTGCATGCCCCATTCGCCCCGCGTCCATGACGGGCGGTTGTGGATTTGCAATTCCGGCCACGGAAATCTGGACCTGGTCGACAGGCAGACAGGCACTCTACATACTGTAGCCCGGGTCCCCGGGTACACCCGGGGGCTCGCGTTCCATGGCCCGTTCGCATTCGTCGGGCTTTCCCGGATTCGAGAGACCAACGTGTTTGGCGGACTGCCGATTGCCGACCGGCGGGCGGAATTGCTCTGCGGTCTTGGCGTCATCGACCTCCGGTCTGGTCAGACGGTCGCCACGTTTGTCCAGCATTCGGGCGTCGAGGAGATCTTCGACGTGCAAGTGGTCCCGGTTCGGTGCCTGGCCCTGTCGGGCCCGGACCCGGAAGCCGATCAGACCCCCGTCGTTTGGTCCGTGCCTCCCGAAGTTCCGCCAACAGGTTGACCGCCCACAGGAAACCGTCCATGGCGATCCGCACGCTCCGTAGCTGGATACGAAATGCCCTCGCGCGCCCGGCCAGGCATGTCCGGCGGCGCCCGCGGCTCGACGAGTTGGAAGCCCGCGTGAACCCGGCGAATCCGTACATGGTCGCGGACATCAACACGCTCCCGACCACGGAAGGGTCCAATCCGACCAACATCGTTGACATGAACGGGATCGCCTACTTCGTGGCGACCGACCCCGTGCATGGCGCGGAACTCTGGAAGAGTGACGGGACGGCCGCCGGCACGGTGATGGTCAAGGACATCCTCCCGGGGCTCGACGGGTCAGAAATCAGTCAGCTCACGGTCGTCAACGGAACCCTCTACTTCCAGGCCCGGGGCGAAGAAACGTTCCCCGCGGGGGGCTTGTGGAAGTCGGACGGGACGGCCGCCGGCACCGTCAAGATCTTCGGCGGGGGGATGGCCTTCGAGAAGCTCACCGCGGTCAACAACACGCTGTTCTTCCGCAACTGGACTGCCGCAACCGGGACCGAGCTGTGGAAATCGGACGGCACGACGGCCGGGACGATGCTGGTCAAGGACATCTATTCGGGGACGAGTGGCTCGAACCCGGACAACCTCACGGCTTTCAACGGCGCCCTGTACTTCTCGGCCAGCGACCTCACTCACACCGACGCGCTGTGGAAGTCCGATGGAACGGCCGCCGGCACGGTGCTGGTGAAGGACATCGACATCGCGACCGGCTCGGCGCTGACCAACGTGAACGGCACCCTCTTCATCGCCACCGGCGAACTATGGAAGTCGGACGGGACGACCGCCGGCACCGTCCTCGTCAAGGACATCCGGCCAGGATTAAACGATTCGAACCCGACCGCCCTGACGAACGTGAACGGCACCCTCTTCTTCACAGCCAACGACGGGACGACCGGACAAGAGGTGTGGAAGTCGGACGGGACCGAGCCCGGGACTGTCCTGGTCAAAGACATTCGATCCGGTTCATCGTCGCCGAACGCGAAATACTTGACGAACGTGAACGGCACGCTGTTCTTCCGGGCCGACGACGGCACGGTCGGGGAGGAGCTATGGAAGAGCGACGGCTCGGCGGCCGGGACAGTGCTGGTCAAGGACATCCGCGCGGGGAGCACCGGGTCGAGCGCCCAGTCGCTCACCGCCATGAACGGCACGGTCTACTTCCGGGCCAACGACGGCGTCCACGGGTTGGAGCTGTGGAAGTCGGACGGGACGGCCGCCGGCACCGTCATGGTCAAGGAACTCCG
>DATFWZ010000711.1:0-2466 GCA_035258765.1 Gemmataceae bacterium | reverse complement strand
CCGTCGCGACCTCGATCACCTCGGCATCGACACCCTGCCGCTCGTCATCCGCTACGCCCGCAAGCGCGGCAACCAGCGTGGGCTCACCAACCTGCGGTTCGCGGTCGGCCGGGCCTACGAGCTGCTCGACCGCTGGGTCGAGCCGCATTCGGTGAGCGAGATTCACTGCTACCACCCGCAACCGTACTACGACCCGTCGCAGGTCCACCGGCGACTGATCACGCCCGCGTTCCTGGCGCTGGTCCACCGGAGCCTCGTGCCCGGGGGCCTCTTCGTCATCCAGACGGACAACCCGGGGTACTGGAAATACATCCGCGAGGTGGTGCCGATGTTCTTCGACTTCCGCGAGCGGATTGGCCGCTGGCCGGACGCCCCCCGCGGCCGGACCCGGCGGGAGATCATCGCCATGCGCAAGCGACTGCCGGTCTTTCGTGGGTCCGGCACGGCCCGGGCGGACGTCACGGAAGAGAACTCGATCCGACTCGCGGAACAGCTCCCGCCGCCGACGTTCGACGCCGATCGGCGGCTACGGCAGCTTGATGAGGAGGAGTAGGAGGTGCCATTCCCGCGACATCCGTTAGCCGCGACGCGGAGGCTTTGCGGAGCGGAGCGCGCGAGCTGGACGCATAGGGGACCGAAATTCAGCGCCCCGAGGAAGCGACGTGACGCGCTCCTAATGGTCCGGGTTGCGATTGATCTCTCTCGCTTGGTCGGTTATTCGCCCGACCGATTCCTCATCCCCCCGGACGGAGCCGATTGTGATCGACGAACTCACCCAGCAGGCGCAATCATTGCTCCCCGCAGTGAGCTTCGTCGGCTCCGCGGCGTCGGTCGGCGTGACCGGCTACTTTTGGCTGGTCAGGATGAACCGCGAGCGGCCGCGGCTGGTCGTCGAGGGAGTCGATCACCTGTCGTACATCGACCTCGGGGCGAATACCGAGGACGAGCGCCAGCTCTGTTTCCGGCTCGGGCTGGTCGTGGTCAACGAGAGCACGCTCCCCAGCGCTGTCTTGAGCGCCGCGGTCCGCGTGATGCCGCGACCCTTGGGCACTTGGCAAGAGGTGGAGGGCGTCCGCCCGGCTCGCGGCTCGACGCTACCGCTGAACTTGCCGCCCCTCCAATCCGGATTGCTCACGATCGAGTGGGAGGTGGGTTTCCCGATGCTGAACGAGGCCGAGGACCTCGACGGGCCGGATAGGATCGTCGAAGCGTACCTGGAGCGGCACTGGAAGTTGCCGGACCGCGTTTCCGTCGAGGTTCGCGGGGTGCGCGGCCGCTCGTTCACGGCCGAGGTGCCGCTGCGCGGTTCACGCATGACTTCGACCGTGCGGAACTACCTGGAGTTGCAGAAGTCCACCACCTGAGACCGGCATCTCCTTGACCTCGGTGGGCAGGGCTGGTCTAATCCACCTCCCGCCTTCGCCCGTACTCTCCGAGGTCCGCGTGCCAAATCGCATCTCGCGCCGTTCGTTCGTCACCGCTGCCGCGACCGGGGCCCTGGCCCTGTCCGCGGGCCGCGTCCTCGGCGCCAATGACCGCGTCCGCATGGCCGTCGTCGGCTGTGGCGGCATGGGCAGCGGCCACCTGGGCGGGCTCGTCAAACGGGCCGAGAAGGATAACGTCCAGGTCGTCGCGGTCTGCGACGTCTATCGCCGGCGGCTCGAGCGGGCGAAGAAGGCGAGCGGGGTCGAGGGGCACGGCGACTACCGCAAGGTGCTCGACAACAAGGACGTGGACGCGGTCCTGATCGCGACCCCCGACCACTGGCACGCCAAAATCACGATCGACGCGATGGAGGCGGGCAAGCACGTCTACTGCGAAAAGCCGATGACGCACACGGTCGAGCAGGCCATCGCCGTCCGTGACGCGGCCCGCCGGCTGAAGAAGGTGCTCCAGGTCGGCCCGAACGCGACCGCCGGCGACAACTACTGGCAGGCGAACGAGGCGATCAAGGCCGGCCGGATCGGCAAGGTGACCTGGGCCCAGGGGAGCTATAACCGCAACGCCCGCACCTGCCTGTTCAACACGCACCAGAAGATCGACCCGACCGCGGGGCCGGACAAGTCCGGCGATGACTACGTCGATTGGGACATGTGGCTCGGGCACAAGTGGGGCCTGGCGCCGAAGATCGACTGGAACCCGGAGCACTTCTTCCGGTTCCGCAAGTACTGGCCGTACAACGGCGGGGTCGCCACGGACTTGCTCTATCACAAGCTGGCGCCGTTGCTGTTGGCGATCGCCGGGCCGGACGGGGCGTACCCGACGCGGGTGAACGCGTGCGGCGGCCTGTACATCGAGAAGGACGGCCGCGACATCCCGGACGTGTTCCTGATGACCGCCGACTACCCGCAGGAATTCTCCATCTTCCTCGTGAGCACTCTGACCAACGACACGCAGCTCCCGGACCGCGTCTACGGTAAGCACGGGACGCTGGAGTTGGGCGGCGAGCCGACGCTGAAGTTCAAT
>DATFWZ010000710.1:0-3531 GCA_035258765.1 Gemmataceae bacterium | reverse complement strand
CCCGAACCGCCGTGGGGGCGGAAAAGCCCGGGCTGCGGGGCGGGCCTCGGCGGCGGGCGAAAGAATTGGCCCGGGGCGGAAACCGGCTCAGAGAAAAGCCTGATTTGAGCCTGGAACGGAACGACGGGCAGTTAAGTGCTGCGGCGCGCAAGGAAGCGGCCGCCGAGTGGCCCCGGCGGCCGCGCAATAGTCCGGTTACTTGATTGCCCCCAGGGCCTTCTTGGCCATCTCCTGATACTGCTTCGGGAGCTTCTCGATCGATTCGGCCTTGGTCGTCTTCCCGTTCTCCTCGACTTCGATCGACTCGGCCTTCGCGGCGCTGCCTTCCTCCTTCGTCCCGGTGACCGTCAACTTGACGCCGTCCTTCTCGTAGAAGACGGTGAACGCCTCGTTCACCTGCTCGACGCGGACCGACTCACCCGGCCCGGCCGTGACGCCGACCTTGCGGAGGTTGCGCCCGACCGGGGGCGGGACCTCGTCCGCACCAACTCCGGGCGCCGGCAGCGGCTTCAGCCGGACGCCGGGCCGACCTGCGGCGGGGGGTACGGGAAATTCCGGAAGGTCCAGGCCGGGCGGGACCGGGAAGTCGAGCCGCGGGAACTCGGCCGGCTGCTCCTTCGCCTCCGGCAATTTGACCTCTTTGATCGTCTCCTTCTTCCCCTTGCGGAGCACGACCACATTCACCGCGGCGTCCGGCTTCACGTCCTTCAGGTTCTTGAGGAACTCGTTGACATCGTTCGGCACGGGCTTGCCGGCGACCTCGAGCAGGATGTCGTGCGGCTTGATCCCGGCCTTGCCCGCAGGCGAATCGGCCGGGACTTCGACACAGACCAGCCCCTGGCCGCTCGGCAGATCGAGCTGCGACTTGAGCACGTCCGAGGGCCGCTCTACTTTGACGCCGAAGCGGCCGCCGCCGGTGGTCGATCCGGGTAAGGCACGTAGAACCCCGTCCGGCCCGATCATGATCCCGCGCGCCCCGCGACCGGCACCGCCCGCGCGCATCTGGGCCTGGAGCTGCTCGACGTATTTCTGCATCATCTCCTGATACATCTTCATCATCTGGTCGAGGTCCGCGGGGTCGCCGAGCACGGGCGGGACCGCGGCCGGCGGCGCCGGCACGGCCACCGGTGGCTTGGGCGCGTCGCCCGCGGGCTTGTCCTTCTGCAGTGTCTTGAGCAGTTCCTCGAGCTGCTTGACCGCCTCGGGGTCGCCGCCGACATCCTTCTTCAGCTTGTCGATCGCTTCTTTGAGCGGGTCCGGCTTGGACGCTGGCTTCTCCGGCTCGGCCCCGACCGCGGACCGCGGCTGGACGTAGAGGCCGGCGGCGAGGACCGCCAGGGCGGTCAAGCCGCCCCCGGCGGCCAGCGCCCACCGGCGCGGACAGCGCCCCTCGACGCGCCCGGAAGTCTTGAGCAACATGGTCACCCTCCGATAGAGTTCAGACTTTGTCCCGTCGGCCCCGGCCGCCCCGAGCGGGGCACGCCGGAGTCGGGTCATGCGAATCAAAAGTTCCGCGTAGTCGGCCGGGCCGGCCGCGTGCCGGGCGGCGTCGGCGTCGGCAAGATATTCCTGAGACAATCTCACTTGGCGACGAAGCCCCGCCAGCCACGGCCAGACAAAGTACAGCGCCCGCGCCAGCCCGAGCAGCCAACCGGCCGTCGGATCACGCCGCCCCAGGTGTCCGAGTTCATGAGCGAGCACACACCGCAGGGCCGACGCATCCCCGGCGGCAACGAGCCTTGCGGGCACAACGACGCGAGGCCAGAAAACGCCAAAGCAGACCGGGCCGGGTGCCCGCGAGGACACTCGAAGTCGGGCCCGCGGACACACCCCAGCGGCCAGCTCCCTGAAGACCCGTTCTGCCCAGTCGGGTGCCGGATGTGCCGCCCGCCAGCGCCGGGCCAGGATGACATGCCCCAGACCGAGACGGACGAGCAGGGCCAGCGCGATCAGCCCGTACGCGCCCAATAAGAAGTCGCCCCAGCCGTTGCCGTTCGCGATGCTGCCCGAGTCGTCCGTCGGCGCTGGCGGATTGTTCGGCGCCGCCGGCGTCAGTCCCGCGGCCGAGGGCGCGGACTCGTGGGGAGGCACGATCGCAGGTGCAGCCTCGGCTACCACTCGGTCGGCATTGTCAGGCATCAAGACAAAGACGTACTCCGGATTGTGATCGGGCTCCGGTGTCGGCGGCAACGATCGGACAACCTCGCCGCCTTGCGGGATCGTCATGGCCGGCGATTCCGATGTGGGCACGGTCACGGGCAGCCAACCGGGGAGCAGAGTGAGGGGTATCGCCAGCAAGGCAACTACGACCGCCAGGGTGCCGATCAACGCCCGCCGCGCCGGCTGCGGGACGACCATCATCAGGAGGCGGCCGACGAGCAGAATGGCCCCGCCGACGAGCACCGCTCGCACGGGCCAGAGGTCCAGGGAGTTCCAGGGGATGGTCACCCTCGCCCTCCCGCCCGTCGGTTACCGCGGGCCTCGGCAATCAAGGCGTGCATCCGGTCGAGCTCCGCGGCCGTCACGCGCTCCGCGCGGATGAGCGTCAGCATCAACTCCGACGCCGCCCCGTCGAATACCCGGTCCAGGAACCGGGACGCACTCTCTTCGCGGCTGAACACCGGGGTGTAAATGAACGTCCGCCCGTTCGCGTGGTGCCGTACCAGGTGCTTCGCTTCCATGATCCTAAGGAGCGTCTGGACGGTGTTGTACGCCAGCGCCTCCCCGGCCTCTTTCTGGACGGCAGCGTGGACGTCCCGCACGCTCGACGGCCCGAGATCCCAAAGGACCTTCAGGATCTCCATTTCCCGGCCGGTCGGGGTGGGTAGTTCATTCATGGCCGTCAGTCCTGGGCTCACCTAATACCTAAAGACTTAGGTATGCTACCGTAGCGCAATTCTGGCGTCAACAGGATTGGCGCACACGTTACCAACCCGAACAGCCCGTCGGAAGAATCCGCAGTTTCCGCTCGGTTGTAGCTCAGTGGAGCGCGCGCTGCGCGCAAATAGCCATTGCACAACCATTAAGAGCCTGACCGGCGACCGAGTAAGGATGGAATTGACGCGGACGGCGGCATCAATTGTGCCGACCGCCAAGTGACAGTAGGCCGCCGGTTCCGCTCAACATCGGTCGCGCGAGCGCATCGGCTCACCGACAATTGAGTGATGCCCGACAGTGCGCGAGAGGCATTCAATGCGTCGTCTGCTCTGCTGGCGAGTCGCCCTAACCGCCCTCGGTCTCCTATTAGCCGCCGGCTTGATCGGCGGGTGGCTCCTGCTCCGGTCGGAGGCCGCTGCGCGCATTGTCGCCCGCAAGTTGGAGGAACAGTTCGGCACTCCGGTCCAGTTCGACCGACTGTCCGTCGGGGTGACTGGGAGCTCCGTTTCTGGCCTTCGAGTGTACGAGCGCGGCGCCGACCCCACGGGAGACCCGTTTTTGGCGGTCGGCACGGCGGACGTGGACGTGTCGGCCATCGGCGTGGCTCGCGGCGCCGGGCCGTCACTGGTCCGACTCCAGGACGCCCACGTCTTG
>DATFWZ010000709.1:0-16888 GCA_035258765.1 Gemmataceae bacterium | reverse complement strand
GGTTCAAGTCCCTCCTCCGGCATCCCCTCTCAACCGCCTCAGACCCTACCGCCGGCAGTCCCGCCGACTGGGGACCGGCACCCGATTTGCCCTCACTTCCCTGCGCTCCCGTTTCCGCCCGCGGCCTGTCGAAGAGAAGTCGGTCATGTCACTTTTGAAATGGGCCCTTGTGTTCCTGGTGATGGCCGGGCTCGCAGCCGTGTTCGGGTTCACGAACATCGCCGAAGGGGCCGCTGAGATCGCCAAGATCCTGTTCTTCATCGTCCTCGCCATCGTCATCGTGCTCGTCATCCTCGGGATGACGGTCTACCGATCCGTCACTTGACCGCACTTGCTCGCCGGGAACTCCGCGCCCGCGAATTGAATCTGGAGTCGACCATGGCCGATCCCAACACCCCCGCGCCGAACGCCGCGGACCCGGACGCCCCCTACATGAATCAGCCGTCCGCCGCCGCACCGGTCGGAGTGCAGTACGTTCCGCAGCCGGTTTACGTGCCGCAGCCGGTCCCGGTCCCAACCTACCCGCAAGGCGCGATTCCCCAACCGGCGGCGCCCACGGCCCCGCGGCCGGGCACCCTCCCGACCAGCCGCCAGGCCCTGGAATCCGTCCAGCCGGAAGTGGTCGTCATCTCCCATTCCAACCTCTTCTACTGGTGGCCGGTCTGGGTCGTCGGCTACATTGCCGCGCTGCTCACCTGGACCGCCGGGCAGGAAGTTCAGTTCGGCGAGCACGTCGCCCGGATCTACCCGAGCAACAACCTCGGCGTGCTGTTCTTCCTGACCATGTTCCTGGTCATCCTGATCACCAACATCATCGTCCGCGGGTTGGCGTCGGGAATGGTGCTGATGGGCATCGTCCTGATCGCGGTGCTCCTCGCTTACTTCCGGTGGTGGGACGACATCCTTGGCTGGTTCGGCCACCTGAACGTGTTCATCAACCAGGGCGGGTACTTCTGGTTCGCGACACTCATGTTCCTGACCTGGCTGCTGGTCACGCTCGTATTCGACCGGATGACGTACTGGGAGGTGAAGCCGGGGCAGGTCACGCAGGTGTACGTCTGGGGGACGTCGTCGAAGAGCTTCGACACGCAGAACATGACGCTCGAGAAGCGCCGCGACGACTTTTTCCGCCACTGGATGCTCGGCTTCGGCAGTGGCGATCTGATCATTCACACCTTTGGGGCCAAGCAGGAAGAAATCGCCATACCGAACGTGCTGTTAATCGGGACGAAGATCCACGCGATGGAACGGCTGATCGCGATGGAGCCGGCGACCGAGGACCAGGCGCCCCAGGCGCCGACGGCGTAGTTCGCGAGGCGCGACATCGACGGGCGGAGTGCGTACTGGAGCACGTCGATTGACCCCCCGTACGACCCTTGAAATCCGGCACGCGCCGGTTTACCCTCCAACGCGGCGTTGGGGGGTATCCCGATGGGCACCTGGAGGTTTGGTCATGACCCGGGTCAAGTATGCGTTGGTCGCTCTGGTGGCAGCCTCGGCCCTGACGATCGGCGGGCCGGTCCGAGGCCCGGCGATCGCCGCGGACGAGAAGGGACTGACGTTCGAGCTCTACAAGGACGCCAAGGAGGAGTTCCGCTGGCGGCTGAAGGCGGCGAACGGTAAGGTGATCGCGGCCTCGTCCGAGGGGTACAAGGCCAAGGCTGACTGCGAACACGCGATCGACCTGATCAAGACCGGGGCCGCGACCGCGAAGGTGACGGAAGTGACAAAGAAGTAAGGCAAGTGAGCGATCGCGGCCGCGCTGCCCAAGCAGCCCGGCCGCGATCGAATGACACGTCACGCTCCCAGGGCGGGGAAAACGCTTGCCTGCTCCGCCGGCTCAATCCTTGTCTTTATCCTTGTCCTTTTCCTTGTCCTTTTCCTTCTTCGGCGGCTCCTTCTTGGGGGGCTCTTTCTTTGGCGGCTCGACCTTCGGCGGCGGCTCCTTCTTCGGCGGCTCGACCTTCTCCGGCGGTTCCTTCCCTGGCGGCGGGAAGACCACCTTCGGCCGCTCCTTCTTCTCCGGTGGTTCCGTCTTCACCGGCGGAACCGGCTCCTTCCGCTCGGGGGGTTCCGTCTTGCCCGGCGTCTTGCCGCCCACCTTCGGCGCCTTGCCCGGGCGGAGGTTTTCCTCGGGGTCGGGCAGCCGCGGTCGCGTCTTGGCCGGCGGCGTCGCCGGAGCGGTCGTCTCGGTGATCCGCGGCGGCTCCGGCGGTCGGACGGCCGCCGCCGCCTTCGACGGTGCCAGCTTCGGCGGCTCCGGGACCTTCACCTTGACGGGCGCCGTTAGCGCCGCGGGCCGGCCGGTTTTCGGATCCGTTGTCCGCGTCGCCTCCTTGGCCACCTTCTGTTCCAATTGGACCCGCTGCTGCTGGAAGTCGCGGATCTGCTTCGCTTGTTGCTTCACCGTTTCCAGCCGCCGCTCGTCCGCCCGTTCGAGTCGGACCGGGAAATCCCGGACGGTCGGAATCTCGCTGAGCGGCCGGGCGATGGCCAACGCGGCGCGGTCGCGCTCGCCCGCCTTCCGCAGCCACTCCTGGTACTGCCGGAAGGTATGCGGCGGCCGCGCGGCCTCATTCTCGCGTCGCTGCCAGTACGCTTCGCGGAGTTGCGTGACCCATTGCGGGTCGCGCCGAGCCTGGACGATGCTCATTTGCGCGAACAGCGGGTCGTACCCGTGCCGCGAGTTATGGAACGCGAACCACGGATAAATCCCGCCGCGGACGTAGTTGGGGTCGTAGTAGTCGCCAAACAAGTAATGGTTGTAGGTCGGACGCACGAAGAGGGAGACGATCAGGATCCGCACGTCGATGACGACCGTCGGCTGGTACACGAACCCCGGCCGGACCGCCGTGAACACGACCGGGCTGAACAAGAGCCCGCGACGGTCCAGCGGATAGTCCCAGTAGCCGTCAACGAAGACGTACCCGGCCGGCGCCCACTCATAGTGGGCCGGGACCCAGACCCAGTCCGGGTTGGCGGTCGCCCAGAAACCGGGCCGCCAGACGTAGCGAACTTCCCGCCAGATCCAGCAGCCGGGGATCCAGATCTGGTTCTCCGCGGTGGCCTCGGTGGACGGCCCGGACTCCAGGGTCTCCGGCGGCGGCGGCAGGTACTCGACCTCGGTTACTTTCGTCGAGGTCCAATACCCAGAGACCCACTGGTAACCCTCGTCAGTCTTGTTCCAATACCCGGGTACCCAGGTCTGGTCGGGTGGGATGGCTCGCCAGAACCCGCTCACCCAGATAAACTCTTTGCCCTCGTCGTCCCAGGCCCAGTAGCCGGGAATCCAGGTAACGTTGTCGCCCTCCGGCTTTTGATCTGGGGGGACTTCTTCAATCGCTTCGGGGGGAGCTTTCGGGGCAACGGGACCCGGCTGCGGGTCGAAGACGGTCGGTTGACCGAAGGCCTCATGGATGGGCCCGCGGGTCAACTCTTGAGCCGCGTCGCCGGCGCCCGGCGGCATTGGCCGCGGCGGCTGTGCCTGGGCGACGGCGGTGGACAGTGCAATTGCGAATGCAATGGTCAATGAGCGCCAGGGTAAGCGCGGTGTCATAGCGGTTCTCCGGAGGCGCAGAATAGTTGCGATCCGCTACTCGTCTGATTGAGCAACCGCCGTACCACCGACCGGGGCCAGCTGCCCTTGTCGGTGTTCAATTGTGTATCCCGCCTCAATCCGCCTTCCCGATTCCGCGAGGTTCCCACCATGTACCGCAATCTGGCCGCCGCGGCGATCTTGATCGCCGGCGCGGCCTTCGCTGCCGACCCCGGCCGGTTCGACTGGCCGCAATGGCGCGGCCCGGACCGCACGAGCGTTTCCAACGAGACCGGCCTGTTGCAGGAGTGGCCGACCGACGGTCCGAAGCACGTCTGGAAGATCACCGGGCTCGGCGACGGCTTTTCCACGCCGTCGGTCAGCGCCGGGCGGGTCTACCTGCTCGGCAGCAAGGGGAATGACGAGGACATGATCTGCCTCGACGCCAAGGACGGGTCGCGAGTGTGGGACGTGAAAATCGGTCAGAAGGCCGGCGGGCACCCGGGCCCGCGCTCGACTCCGACCATTGACCAGGGCCATGCCTACGCGATCAGCTCGGACGGCAATCTGGTCTGCGTCGAGATCGAGAAGGGTGAGGTGAAGTGGCAGAAGTCATTCAAAAAGGACTTCGGCGGTCGCTCCGGCGGTTGGGCCTACACCGAATCGCCATTGATCGATGGAGATGTCGTGATCAGTACACCGGGCGCGGAATCCGCGGCCCTCGTCGCCCTGAACAAGAAGACGGGGGAGGTCGTTTGGAAGACGACCGTTTCGGGGATCGCGCGCAAGCCACCGGGAAATCCGAAACAAAAGGGGACCTCGAAGAGCTACGCCATAGCCGGCTACTCGTCCGCCATCATCGCCCAGGTGGACGGGGTCAAGCAGTATGTCCAGTTCCTTGACGGCGGGGTCGTCGGGGTGAACGCCAAGGACGGCAAGCTGCTGTGGCACTACGAGGAACCGGCCAACGACACGGCCAACATTTCGACGCCGATCTTCAAGGACCGATTCGTGTTCGCCGCAACGTCATACAGCACGGGAGGTGGACAGGCCAGGATCGTCAAGACCGACGACGGGTTCAAGGCCGAGCCGCAGTACTTCATCTCGAAGTTCCAGAACCACCACGGCGGCGTCGTCCTGGTGAAGGACCACCTGTACGGGACGAATAACGGGCGACTCCTGTGCGTGGACTTCAAGACCGGCAAGATCGTGTGGGACGACCCGAGTGTCGGGAAGGGGTCGGTCGTGTACGCGGACGGGCATTTGTACGTCCGCGGCGAGAACGGGAAGGTTGCCCTCGTGGAGGCCAACCCGGAGAAGTACGTCGAGAAGGGCCGGTTCGAGCAGCCCGACCGGAGCAAGCAGCCGGCGTGGCCACACCCGGTCGTGTCGAACGGCAAGCTCTACTTGCGCGACTGGGACGCTTTATTCTGCTATGACGTGAAGGGGAACTGATTGAATGCCGCTTGCGGCTTCGCTTGCATCGCGAAGCCGCAAGCGGCCCAAATCTCACTTCCCTCCCATCTTCAAGTTCTTGACCAGGAACGAGTACTCGTCCGCAAGCTCTTCAATGACCTTCTTGGTCGGCTTCCCGGCCCCGTGGCCGGCCCGGGTCTCGATGCGGGCCAGCACCGGGGCGTCGCCCGACTGGCAATACTGGAGCTGGGCGGCGAACTTGAAGCTATGGCCGGGGACCACGCGGTCGTCGGTGTCCGCCGTGATCACCATCGTCGGTGGGTATTTCGTCCCGCGCTTCAGGTTGTGGTAGGGCGAGTAGGCGAACAGCGCCTTGAAGTCCTCCTCCTTGTCCGGGCTGCCGTAGTCGTCCACCCAGAACCGGCCGGCCGTGAACTTGTGGAACCGGAGCATGTCCATGACGCCCACGTGCGGCAGGCACGCGCCGAACAGGTCGGGTCGCTGCGTCATCACGGCGCCGACTAGTAGTCCGCCGTTCGACCCCCCCTTGACCGCTAGTTTCTCCGACGACGTGAACTTCTCTTTGATCAGGTACTCGGCCGCGGCGATGAAGTCGTCGAAGACGTTCTGCTTTTTCAGCTTCCGGCCGTTCTCGTGCCACTCCTTGCCGTACTCGCCGCCGCCGCGGAGGTTGGCGACGGCGTAGATGCCGCCCATGTCGAGCCACGCGGCGATGCTCACCGCGAACCCGGGCGTCAGGCTGATGTTGAATCCGCCGTAGCCGTACAGGAGCGTCGGGTTATTCCCGTCGAGCTTCGTGCCCTTCTTCAACGTGATGAAGAGCGGGATCTTCGTGCCGTCCTTGCTCGCGTAGAAGACTTGCTTGACCTCGTAGTCCTCCGGCTTGAACTTGACGTTAGACGCGCGCTGCAGGCTCGTCTTCCCAGTCACCAGGTCGAGTCGATAGATCGACGGCGGCGTGGCGTACGACGAGAAGCTGAAAAACGTCTCCGTGTCGATGCGCCGGCCGCCGAACCCGCTGGCGCTACCGATCCCCGGCAGCTCAAGTTCCTTCAGAAAGGCCCCGTCTGGGGAGAACAACTTGACCTGAGTGTGCGCGTCCTTGAGGTAGGTCGCCACGAGCTGGTTGCCGACGAGGTTCACGCTTTCGAGCTTTTCCTTGGCCTCGGGGATGATCTCCTTCCAGTGCTGCGATTCCGGCTTGCGGACGTTGATGACGATCACCTTCCCGTTCGGGGCCTTCAAGTCGGTGCGGAAGTAGAAGACCGGGCCGTCGTTGTCGATGAACGTGTAGTCATTCTCGAACTTGTCGATCAGGTCGATCGGCATGGCGAACGGCTCGGACAGGTCGCGGTAGGTGATCCGGTACTTGTCGTCGGTGCCTTGCCAGGTGGTGAGGATGAGGTAGCGGCCGTCGTCGGTGACCGTCGGCATGAACCCCCAGTCCGGGTGGTCGGGCCGCTTGTACACCAGCACGTCTTCCGACTGAGGCGTGCCGATGCGGTGGTAAAACACCTTCTGGTTCAGGTTGACCGACTGAAACGCCTCACCGGGTTTCGGCTCGTCGTAGCGGCAGTAGAAGAAGCCCTTCCCGTCGGCCGTCCACGAGGCGCCGGAGAACTTGACCCACTTCAGCTCGTCGGACAGTGGTTTGCCGGTCTCGACGTCGAGCACCTTCCATGTGACCCAGTCGGACCCGGCCTCGGAGACGCCGTAGGCCAGGTAGCGCGCGTCCTGGCTCGTCGCGGTGCCGCCGAGGGCCACCGTTCCATCCTTCGACCAGGTGTTCGGATCGATCAGCATTCGCGGCGTGCCGTCGAGCCGGTCCATCGTGTACAAGACCGACTGGTTTTGCAGACCGTCGTTCTTGCGATAGAAGTAACGACCCCCGACCTTCGACGGCGGGGTATATTTCTCGTAGTTCCACAGGTCGGTGATGCGCTTCTCGATCCCCTTCCGCTCAGGGATGGCGTCGAGGTATTTGGTCGTGATCTTGTTCTGCGCCTCGACCCACCTCTTCACTTCGGCCGACTTGCGGACGTCGTCCTCCAGCCAGCGGTAGGGGTCGAGCACGGAGACGCCGTGCATCTTCTCGGCGCGGTCTTCGCGGCGGGCGTCCGGGTAGCTGATCGGGTCGGCCGTCGCCGAGCACATGCAGACGCCTCCGCAGGCCAACGCCAGCGTGAGCCATCGTGGGGTCACGGGAAATCTCCTTGGTTTGACAGTGAGGGAATTCTAGGACCGGCCGTCGAGCGACGAGTGTCCGCGTGGTATTACGAATTTGAGATTCGTAAGATGAATCGGCCGTCCGGAGCGGACCATGCGCCTTCTCCCCGTCTCAGTCGTGCTCCTATTCGCGGCACCGACCTACGCGCACTTTCACATGCTGTTGCCGGCGAAACACTCGATCAGGGAGGACGAGCAGGTCGTTGTGACTTACCAGTTCGGTCACCCATTCGAGCACGAGCTCGGCGATGCCGAGAAGCCAATCCGGGCGGTTGCCTTTGCCCCGGACGGCAAGTCAACAGACTTGCTGCCGGCCGTCGAGAAGGTGTTTCTACCGGCAGTGGAGGGCAAGAGGGCGGTCGGGTACCAGATCGCGTTCCGGCCGTCCGGGCGAGGGGATTTCACACTCGTCTTCGAGTCACCCCCGGTCTGGATGGTGGATGAAAAGCACTTCGTCCACGACGTCACGCGGGTCGTAATCCACGTCCAGACGCAGAACGGCTGGGACAAGCGGCACGTGGATCCGAACGACTTCACGCTCATACCGCTGACACGACCCTATGGCTTGCGGCCCGGGACGGTGTTTCAGGCGCTCGCCCGGCCCGGCGCCGCGAACGTGTCGCACCTCGTCGAGGTCGAGCGGTACAACCCGGCCCCGCCGAAGACCCTTCCGCCGGACGAGCAGATCACGCTTGCTCTCAAGTCCGATCCCGCCGGGGTCGCGACGTGTACGCTGCCCGACCCGGGGTGGTGGGCCGTGACCGCGACGCGACGTTACGGGCCGAAGCAGACTCAGTCGACCCGCGAGCGCGAGGGGAAGGCGTACCCGGTGGTCGAGCGGGCGACCCTTTGGGTCTTCGTGGACGACCCGCCCCCGCGAAAGCCGGGGGATTGAAATGCCTCTCGTCGCGGTCCATATCTCGGACGGCGTCCTGTCGCCGCTCTACTTGGCGGTCGGGTTCGCGGCCATGGCTCTTTTGATGATCCCGGCCGTCTGGCGGATCGACGAGGAGGAGGTCCCGCGAATCGGGTTGTTGACGGCCGCGTTCTTCGTGGCCTCCCTGATCCACGTCCGGGTCGGGGTGACGAGCGTGCACCTCTTGCTAAACGGTCTGATCGGCGTCGTCGTCGGAACGCGCGCCGCCCTGGCCATCGCGGTCGGGCTCGGGTTGCAGGCGCTGCTCCTCGGGCACGGCGGGTTTACTACGCTGGGCGTCAACACGTCGGTGATGACGCTGCCCGCGTTTACAGCCCGGTGGACGTTCTGGCTCGTTTCCGGATCACACCGCCCAATTCGACCGCGGCGAGCGTTTGGGGCAGGGCTCGTGAGTGGCACGCTCGCGGTCATCCTGACCGCAGCGCTGAATGCCGCGGTGCTCGTTGTGGCCGGAGTGGAGGACTTTCGCGTCGTCGCGGCGCTGGTGTTCGTCGCCCACCTGCCGATCGCGGCGATTGAGGGCTTGGTTGTCGGGTTCACGGCGAGTTACCTGGCTCGCGTAAAGCCCGACCTTCTCGACCGCCCGAAAAAGGCTCGGGCTGCAGAGGATCAAGAATCCGCCGCCGGCCCCGAGTCTGCCGACGTAGTCACTTCGTCCCAATCGCGTACAGGTTCTTGAATCCACGAAGATAGATGCGGCCGTCGGCCACGACCGGGGAGGCAGTGATGTCGTCCTTCATCCGGTTCGAGGCGAGGAGTTCGAACTTCGGTCCGGCCTTGACCACACTCACCACACCATCGCGGGAAATGGCATAGATTTTTCCGTCCGCGTAAACAGGCGACGCCCGGTGCTTGTTTTGGTGAAGCCGCTGGGACTCATAAACGTCCTTTCCTGTCTTCGCGTCCCAGCACTGGAAATTCCCGGTCTCGCGGACGATGTACACCAGCCCGTCGTGGACGACCGGCGACGGCACGTCCGGCGTGCCGCTCGGCCGCCGCCATACTTCGGCCTCGTTCCCGGGCGAGATGGTCCCGCGAGCGGTCGGCTTGATCGCGGCGACCTGCCGATTCTTGGCGGTCGGAATAACGATCAGGTCCGGCGTGCAGACCGGCGAGGCGACAAACCGGAGGGTCTCCAGGTAGTTCTCTTTGGGGTTCAAGCCTTCCACGCGCCAGACTTCCTTCCCGTCCTTCAGGTCATGGCCGATGGTGTAGTCGTTTCCGTGTGTCACCAACAGGGCGTCCTTTCCGTCCATCCAAACGAACGGGGACGCGTAGGAGTGCAAGTTCTCCACGCGGCCGTCGCTCCAGCGATCCACCTTCCAGACGTCCTTGCCAGTCGATGCGTCCACGCAGATGACGTTTTGCCCGTTGTCGTGCAGGAGCTGGAAATACAGGCGACCGGCGTGCAGCGCCGGCGTGGTATGCATCCCGTACCCAAGTTTGAAGCGCCCGTACCGCTCTTGGGCGTTGAACTTCCATACCTCGTTCCCGTCGAAGTCGAAACAGGCGACCTCGCCGGTGCCGAAGAAGTACCAGACGTGCTTGCCGTCCGTGGACGGCGATGGGGAAGCGTTGTTGCCTTCGTCGGCCTTCCTCGCGATCCCGGCCCCCTTGTTGATCACCTTCCGCCACATCTCCTTCCCGTCCGCGCTGACGCACATCGCGAGGAGCTGGTTCGACGCGTCCGCGCTCGTCAGAAAGATGCGGTTCCCCCAGACGCACGGGGTCGAGCTGCCCATCCCCGGTAGGGGGAGCTTCCACACCATGTTCTTCGACTCGCTCCACTCCCCGGGGAGGTTCTTCTCCTCGGAGATGCCGTCGTTCTTCGGCCCGCGCCACTGCGGCCAATTGTCGGCTATTGCGGGAGCAGTGAAGGTCAGACACGCGACGACGGCGGATCGCAGGCGGTTCATGCGAGGTGCTTCCGAACGGGGTGTTGATGGCGGGTTTCCCGGGCTGCAGGGTTGATTGTGCGGGTCGAGTGGTTTAATGTCAAAGTCCTGCCTGAAGCGCTCGCCTCTAGCTGCGGCCATTCCACATGCTGACGTTTCGCGACCCTGCCCGATTCGGCCGCCGCGACTTCCTCCGCGTCGGTGCCCTGTCGCTGGGCGGGCTGACGATCGGGCGATTCGGTTCGGCCGTCGCCTCGTCGTCTAGCCCGGTCGCCGACAGGAGTGTGGTCCTCCTGTTCCTCCACGGCGGGCCGTCCCAGCTCGAAACGTTCGACCCGCACATGGAGGCTCCGGCCGAAGTCCGCTGCGTCACCGGTGAGGTTCCGACCGCCGTGCCCGGCATCACCTTCGGTTCGTCGTTCCCGCATCTCGCCCGGCGGGCCGGTCAGCTGGCCGTCGTCCGCTCTTACGTTCCCGGGGACGCGAACCACGACATCAAGCCCGTTGTTTGCAAGGACACTTTCGGGGCGAACCTCGGGGCGGTGTATTCGCACCTCGCCGGGGCGAACGACCCCGACACCGGCATGCCGCGGAACGTCTCCCTCTTCCCGCGGGCTGTGGACCCGGCCACGCAGGCCGGGAATATGAGCTTCGGGAACTTCTCCGCGACCGGTCCCTTCAGTCCCGCGACCGCCCCATTCCTGCCGGGCGCCGGCGGGTCTCTTCAAAAGGACATGCGGCTTACCCTGCCGATCGATCGCTTCGAAGACCGCAAGGGGTTGCTCAAGGAACTTGACCGGGCAAAGGCGTCGCTGGACGACGCTCGGCGCGACGCGATCGACGCGGCGCGGGCGAAAGCTCTGGGCCTGCTCCTCGGTGGCATCGCCGATGCGTTCGACTTGTCGCGGGAGGACGGCCGGACCATTGCCCGGTACGACACGGCGCCACTCGTCCGCCCGGAGAACATCGACAAGAAGTGGAAGAACTACGGCAACTACGTCGATAATGCCAAAGCGCTCGGCAAACTATTGCTCCTGGCCCGTCGGCTGTGCGAGCGCGGTGCCGGGTTTGTTACGGTTACGACCAACTTCGTGTGGGACATGCACTCGGACGTCAACAACGCCCCAGTGGCGGAGGGCATGCGCTACATGGGCCCACCACTCGACCACGCCCTGTCCGCGTTCCTGGACGACTTGCACGCCCGTGGCCTTTCCGACCGCATCCTGCTTGTCTGCTGCGGGGAGATGGGCCGCACCCCACGGATCAACAAGAACGGCGGTCGCGACCACTGGGGCAACCTCGGCCCCCTCCTCGTCGCGGGCGGGGGGTTGAACATGGGCCAGGCGATCGGCCGGTCCGACCGCGGTGCCGGTGAGCCGAACACGGAGCCCGTACGGATCAAGAACCTAGTCGCGACCATTCTGCACACGCTCTTCGACGTCGGACAGGTCAGAATCCAGCGGGGCTTGCCCCGCGAGATCGCCCAGATGACCGAATCGGAGCCGATTCCCGGGCTGCACTCCTGATGCTGCACACTCGTCTGGGACTCCTCGCCTGTGTTCTTGCCGCCCGAGCGGTAGCCGCCGACCCGCTGCCGCCCGCCGCGGACCGGCGGGTGGACTTCGCCCGCGACATCCAGCCGATCTTCGCCAAGAATTGCTACGCGTGTCACGGGGAGAAGAAACAAAAGTCCGGGCTGCGCCTCGACCGCCGGCCTGACTCGATGCTCGCGAAGCTGCTCAAGCCCGGGAAGAGCGAAGAGAGCCGGCTGATTCACCTCGTTGCGGGGACGGACCCCGATGCGACCATGCCCCCCGACGGCCCGCCCCTCTCACGCGAGCAGGTCGGCGCGTTGCGGGCCTGGATTGACCAGGGTGCCAAATGGCCGGCCCCGGAGGGTGATCGCTGGGCGTTGCAACCGCTGCGGGCGCCGGCCGTGCCGGCCGGACAGGGCGGGAACCCGATTGATGCCTTTGTCCGTGCGAAGCTGGCCGAGAAAGTGCTGTCGTCGTCTCCCCCAGCGGACCGCCGGACGCTTATCCGGCGGTTGACGTACAACCTGCACGGCCTGCCGCCGACGCCAGCCGAGATCGCGGCGTTCGTCAACGACCCGACACCCGATGCGTACGAGCGCCTGGTGGAGCGGCTCCTCGCCTCGCCGCGATACGGCGAGCGCTGGGCCCGGCACTGGATGGACGTCGCCCATTTCGCCGAGACGCACGGGCACGACCAGGACGCGGTTCGCGAGAACGCCTGGCCGTACCGCGACTACCTGATCGGCTCCCTCAACGCGGACAAGCCGTACGCCCGTTTCATCCAGGAGCAAATGGCCGGGGACATCCTGTTCCCGGACGCTCCGAGCGCGGTCGTAGCCCTCGGGTTCCTGGCCGCGGGGCCGTGGGACGAGAGCTCCCAGAAGGACATCCGCGACGAGACGGTGGACAAGAAGGCAGCCCAGTACATCGACCGCGACGACATGATCACCACGGTGTTTACCGTCGTGGCCAGCACGTCCATTCACTGCGCCCGGTGTCACGACCACAAGTTCGACCCGATCCCCCAGTCGGAGTACTACGGCCTGCAAGCGGTGTTCGCCGGCGTGGACCGCGCCAATCGGGTCTACGACGCCGATCCGGCCATCGCGAAGTCCCGCCGCGACCTGCTCAACCGCAAGGCCGACGTCCTCGCGGGCCGGTTCGACGTCGCGGCCGAGCGCGCGGCCATCGAGGCGTGGGAAAAAGGCATGTCGGACCGGCTGTCGCGCTGGAAGCCGCTCGCCGTGACCGCGACGGCCAAGGAGTCGAAGGTAGAGCCGCAGGACGACGGCTCGGTTCGATTCGGCGGGCCGCGGCCGGAGCGGGACACCTACATGCTGACGGCCACGACGAATGGCATCATCACGGCCATCCGGCTGGAGGTGCTTGCCGACCCGTCGCTGCCGCACAAGGGACCCGGCCGCCAGGACAATGGGAACCTGCACCTGTCCGAAGTGCGAATCCGTGTCGGAGACGGGCCGGGGGCCGTTGTCCCTATCGCGACGGCAATTGCCGACTTCAACCAGTCGGGCTGGGACATCTCGCGGGCCATCGATGGCAACCCGGCGACGGCCTGGGGAATCTACCCGGCCGTCGGCCAGGCACACGAGGCGGTATTCATTCTCAAGGACTCGATCCCAGGCGGCTCGCGGGTCACGGTCGAACTGGACCAGTTGTACGGTGAGGGCCACCTCATCGGCCGGGCCCGCTTGAGCGCGACCAGCGACCCGAACCCGACGTTAACGGCCAAACCCATCCCGAACGAAATCGCCGCGATCCTGGCCGTTTCCGCGGACAAGCGCACCGACGCCCAGCGGAAGGACCTGACGCGCCACGTCCTGCTCGCCCGGCTCGAAACCGAGATGGCCGAGTTGCCGAAGCCGCGGCAGGTGTACGCGGCAACCACCGACTTCGACACCATCGGCAATTTCAGGCCGTCGAAGGGCGCCCGGACGGTCCACGTCCTCCAACGCGGCGAGGTAACAAAGCCCGGCGCGGAGGCGAAGCCCGGCGCCCTCTCCTGCGTGCACGGGCCGTCCGCGTTCGCGGTCGCGGACCTGGCGAACGAAGCGCAGCGGCGGGCGGCCCTGGCGAAGTGGCTCACTGACCGCGAGAACGGACTCGTCTGGCGGTCGATCGTCAACCGCGTCTGGCACTACCACATCGGCCGGGGGATCGTCGCGACGCCGAACGACTTCGGCCGCATGGGCGCCGCGCCCACTCACCCTGAATTGCTCGACTGGCTGGCCGCGTGGTTCCGCGACAGCGGCGGCTCGCTCAAAGCCCTCCACCGGCTGATCGTCACGAGCGAGACCTACCGCCAGTCGTCCGCCCACAACCCGGACTTCGCCCGCGTCGATGCGGACAATGCCTACCTCTGGCGGATGAACCGCTCACGACTCGACGCCGAGTCGGTGCGCGACGCAATCCTCGCAGTGAGTGGCAACCTCGACTCCGCGATGGGCGGGCCGTCCGCCCGGCACTTCACCCTGGCCGCGGGCGTCCACATCACCCCGGTCGTCGAGTATCAAAAGTTCGACGTGGACAGCCCCGCGGCCCGGCGGCGGAGTGTCTACCGGTTCATCTTCCGGACCCTGCCGGACCCGTTCTACGAGGCCCTTGACTGCCCGGACGCCTCGCAGTTTACCCCGGTCCGGGCCGCATCGGTCACCGCCCTCCAGGCCCTGGCCCTGCTGAATGACCGGTTCACGGTCCGCTACGCGGAGCACTTCGCGGCCCGGCTGGAGCGCGAGGCGCCCTCACTGGAAGGCCGCGTGCGAGTGGCGTACGAATTGGCGTTGGGACGCCCGGCAGGTGATGACGAGGTCAAGCGGCTGGTGGATTACGCGGGAATGCACGGCCTCGCGAACGCGTGCCGGGTATTGTTCAATTGCAACGAGTTCCTGTTCGTGGAGTGACGCATGCGCGTTCTGACGCGGCGGGAAGCGCTCTGGTCGATCGGCAACGGGTTCGGCGGGCTCGCGCTCGTCCACCTGCTGGCAACCGACGCGGCCGCCGACGGCCCGCGCCCGGAATTGAATGGCGGACTGCACCACCCCGCCAAGGTGCGCCGAATCATTCAGCTGTTCATGAACGGCGGCGTCAGCCAGATGGACACCTTCGACTACAAGCCGGAGTTGGCGAAGCGACACGGCCAGAAGTTCGACCCGGGGTCGGGCATCAAGGTCGAGGCGGTGACCTCTGTCCCCGGCAATCTGATGAAATCGCCATTCGAGTTCAAACAGTACGGCCAGTGCGGCCGGTGGGTGTCGTCCGTCTACCCGCATCTCGCCAAGCAAGTGGACGAGATCGCCTTCATCATGTCCGTGCGGTCGAAGACGAACGTCCACGGCCCGGCGAGCTACCTGATGAACACCGGGTTCATCCTGCCGGGGTTCCCGTGTATGGGCGCGTGGATCTCCTACGGGCTGGGCCGATTGACGGACGACTTGCCGACGTTCGTGGTCCTGCCGGACCCGCGGGGGTTGCCGTACAATGCGCAGGGCAACTTCTCGTCCGGGTTCTTGCCAGTGCTCCACCAGGGGACCATTATCCGTCCGACCGACCCGACACCGATCGCCGACTTGCGCCCGCCCGAGACCGCCAGGTACATCACGGCGTCCGGGGAGGTGGAGGGGCGGAGTTTGCTGGCCGAAATGAACCGCGAGCATGCCGGGCGGCATCCCGGCGACAGCCGGCTGGAGTCGCGGATCACGGCCTACGAGCTGGCCGCGAAGATGCAGCTGGCCGCCCCGGAGGCCCTCGACATCTCCCGCGAAACGGCCGCCGTCCGCATCCGATACGGGCTCGACGACAAGACGACCGAGACCTTCGGCAAGCAATGCCTGACCGCTCGGCGGCTGGTCGAGCGCGGCGTCCGCTTCGTCCAGGTCTGGAGCGGGGCGGGCGGCGCGTCGAAGAACTGGGACAACCACACGAACATCCGCTCCGAGTTACCCGCCATGACCGCGGCCACGGACCGGCCGATCGCGGCCCTGCTCTCCGACCTCAAGCAGCGCGGTTTGCTCGATGACACACTGCTCATGTGGAACACCGAGTTCGGCCGCAACCCGTTCAGCCAGGGGGCCGATGGCCGCGACCACAACGGCGGCACGTCGGTGCAGTGGCTCGCGGGGGCCGGGGTCAAGCGCGGCATTGCTCATGGGGAGAGTGACGAGTGGTCCTGGCGCGGCGCCCGGTCGAGCGACGTCCACGACCTGCACGCCACCGTCCTGCACATGCTGGGAATTGATCACGAGAAGCTGACGGTGCGGCACAACGGATCGAATCGCCGGTTGACGGATGTTCACGGTCACGTCATCCGCGAGATTCTCAGCTGAACATCCGTCGGCGCGCAAATTGCAATTCTTACATCGTTCGCCTTTTGTCTGGCCGCCGCCCGCGGAACCGGCGGCCGGGGTTTTTGGCACGCGCCCGATCGAAGAGGTGCATCGATGAAACGGTTCATCCTTGGTTTCGCAGCTCTCGCGCTGTTGCTCGTTGCGACCGAGAGCGCGAACGCCCAGTCGTGGCGAGTCGGCAGGTGGTCCAGCGGGAGTTTCCCCGCGTATTACTCGCCCTCCTACTCCACGATTAGGTTCGGCGACGTTGGATCCGTGACCGTCCCGAGCGGGTACTCGGTCTCTAGTTACCCCGCCTACACGTACAGCTACCCGTCGTACGGGTATAGCTACGCCTACCCGTCGTACGGGTATACGTACTCGACGCCGGTTTACTACTCGTCGCCGATGTACTACTCGACGCCCTACTACTACGGCCCGACCTACGGGACGTCGTCCTTCCGGGTGGGGCGCTGGGGCTGGGGTTGGTAGCCCTTGAAACCGCGTCGAAGGATGCGGCCGGGCAGGAGGATTCAGACCTCCCGCCCGGCCGCCGCTGTTTGCGCCCACCATGGCTTCACGCCAACAGCTTGTTGACGACGTTGCCGTGCACGTCGGTGAGCCGGTAGTCGCGGCCCTGGAACTTGAACGTCAACCTGGTGTGGTCGAAGCCGAGCAGGTGCAAGATGGTCGCGTGCAGGTCGTGCACGTGGACCTTGTCTTCGGTCGCGTTGAAGCCAAACTCGTCCGACTGGCCGAGCGTGATCCCTGGCTTCACGCCGCCGCCGGCCAGCCACATGGTGAAGCAGTTCGGGTGGTGGTCGCGGCCGTCGTTGCCGCCCTGGACCATCGGCGTGCGGCCAAACTCCCCGCCCCAGATGACCAGCGTGTCGTCGAGGAGGCCGCGTTGCTTGAGGTCGCGAATCAGCGCCGCCGACGCCTGATCAGTTTTCTTGCACTCGGTCTTGAGCCCGTTCACGAGG
>DATFWZ010000708.1:0-4680 GCA_035258765.1 Gemmataceae bacterium | reverse complement strand
CGTCCGAGCGTCAGCCGCGCCACGTCGGCAGCCGCCACGCCGGCAGCCCCGAAGAAAGCCGAGGCAGGCAAGCCGCCGGAAAACAAGGACAGTGTTCGCGAAGTCGTCGAGACCATCGTCTTCGTCGTCGTGCTGGTGCTCTTGCTCAAGACGTTCCTGGCCGAGGCGTTCGTGATCCCGACCGGCTCGATGGCGAGCACGCTCTGGGGCGACCACATCAACGTCACGTGCCCGGAGTGTGGCAATAAGTTCGCGGTGACGGCTGCCGCCAGTCACGGCCCGCGCACGGTCCCGACCCTCACCTTCTGCCAGAATTGCGGTGTTGCCTTCCGGCCAGAGAATCCGAAGGACTGGAACAGCGGCGACCGGGTCCTCGTGGCCAAATACGCGTACCACCTCGCCCCGCCCCGGCGGTTCGACGTGCCGGTGTTCAAGTACCCGAGGGAGCCGTACAACGGGGCCGAAAAGACGGCGATGAATTACATCAAGCGCCTCGCGGGGCTACCGGGCGAGACAATCGCCATCTACCAGGGCGACTTGTACCGAACAGACTCGCTCAAGTACCTCGGCCACCCGCGCCCGGCCCGGCCCGAGGATTTTTGGCAGGCGGAATACACCTATCGCGATGACCCGGAGGCGGTCGCCCACTTTTACACCGGCGGATTCGCGCCGATCCGCAAGGAGCCCCACGAGATCCTCGCGGTCCGCCGCCTGGTGTTCGACCTCGACCAGCAACCGAAGAGCCTGACCGGCCTGGCGCGGGTCCGCTGGCAAGTCGACCCCGCGGCCGGGGTCGGCTGGGCCATGGAGGAACGAGGGTTTCGACACACCGGCGGCGAAACCGGCTGGATGCGGTATCAGCACGTGGAACCGGGAAGCTGGTCGGTAGACCCGGTTTCGGGAATGGCCACCGTGCCGAAGCAGCCGGACTACATCCGCGACCACCTGGCTTACAACGTCTTCGAAGGGGTCGTGCCAGGTCGGAACTGGGTGCCCGACCTGCTCGTCGAGTGCGACGCGAGGATCGAGTCGGGATCGGACAAAGTCGTCCTCGAGCTGACCAAGGCGGGGGACAAGTTCCAGGCCGTCTTCGACAACGGGATGTGCCGCCTGTTTCGCATTTCGCCGGCGGCGGGGAGCCAACCGGAAATGGTCGCCGAGCAGTCCACGCGGATCACCAGCGCGGGCAAATACAGCCTCCGGTTCGCCAACTTCGACTCGCGGCTGACCGTCTGGGTGGACGGCCGGGTGCTCGATTTCGGCGGCAAGTCCGATTACCCGCCCCCCGACCGCAAGAGCTTCGGCTCCAAGGTGAGCGACCTGCACGAGCCGGCCCGGATCGGCGCCACCGGGAACGTGACCATTTCGCGGGTCTCGCTGTGGCGGGACGTTTACTACACGTGTGGGTCCGCGAGGAACGAGCAGGGCGACTGCCAGTTGCAGACCTTCTACGTCCAGCCCGGTCACTACTTTTGCCTTGGCGACAATAGCGCGTCGTCGGCCGACGGCCGCGATTGGGGCCTCGTGCCGGAGCGACTGATGCTCGGTAAGGCGGTCGTCGTCTACTGGCCGATTTCGCGAATCGGAGTCATCAAATGACCGGCGAGACCACCATCCGGGTTCGCTACGCCGAGACCGACCGGATGGGCCTCTTGCATCACGCCAACTACCTGGTCTACTTCGAGCAGGCCCGGACGGAACTCCTGCGGGCGATGGGACTGACCTACCGCGACATGGAGGACCGCGGGTTCTTCCTGGTCATCACGAACGTCGAGGTAAAGTTCCGCAGCCCGGCCAGGTACGACGATCTCTTGACCATCAAGACGGCCGTGTCTCGGAGCACCCAAGTGCGAATAGACCACACGTACGAGGTTCGGTGCGAGGGGCGGCTGGTCGCCGAGGGAAAGACCACGCTCGCGTGCGTGGACCGGGACGGGAGGATTCAGGCGCTCCCCGATTGGTTTCAGGAGCGACGGTCGTGAGCGGAATCGCATTCGCAAACCGTAGCTGAATTCGTGAGAATTCAGCGGAACCCGACGCGTGCGTGAGCTGAATTCTCACGAATTCAGCTACGCGGGACAAAGTTACCTCGAACTTCCCCTTCGCCCCGACCCGGGACACCCGTGCGCCGACTCGTCATCCAATACCTGCTCCCGATCATCTTCTGCCTCGTGCCGGTCGGCGGGGCCATTCTTGTCGCCGTGGCCATTCCTGAAGAGGCCATGCGCGACTACCTCCGCCGCGTCCGGTCGAACCCGATCGACTGGCTCATCCTCGGCCTCGGCTCATTACTGTTCGTCACCCAAACTTTCCTCGCCTGGCGCGCCCTGCGCAGGCGCGGGGAGGATTTCGACGAGCGGTCGGACCCGTGGTTGACGCACCTGGCCAGTGCCGCGGAGTGGTTCCCGCTGCTCGGCCTGATCGGCACCGTCGCCGCGATCCTGCAGACGTTCAGTTCGATCGGGGCCCCGGGGGCAAGCCCGGAGGACACGGTCCCCCGCGAGATCATCCGCCGCTATGCCCCGGCCATCACCGCCACCGGCAGCGGCCTCTTCATGGCCCTGATCAACATCCTGCCGACCTGGGTGGTCCTGATCGGCCGCGACCTGATCCGGTCGCTGGCCGGCGGCCCGGCTCCGAAGCGGGGGATCGCCCGATGATCGAGCGGCCCAAACGGAGCGTCACCCGGTTCTTCGTTCCGCTCATCGACGTCCTGATCCTGCTCTTCTGCATCTTCCTCCTCATGCCCTTCGTGAGCACGCCCGAGGCCGCGGAGCCGAAGGACAAGGCGAAGGACAAGGCCAAGGCGGTCGAGCAGCCGATCCCGAAAGACCCGGCGGAGCTGCGGGCCGAGCTGGAGCGGGCCCGGCGCGAGATCGACCGGTTGAAGGCCGAGAAGGGCAACCTCGCGGACCGGTTGAGCGTGAAGGTGCTCGAGATCGACCCGAAAGACGGCCGGCTCTACTACTTTCAGGACGGCCAGCGCGTGAACGTTACGACGCAGGCCGCGGCCGACGCAGTGATCACGCTGCACAAGCGGGCGAGCGGGACCCGGGAGCCCTTTTTCCTGATCCTGTACCCGCGGGAGCGGTCCGGGTTCCCGGAGCAGCAGCAGGCGGACGATTACGCCCGGTGGTTCAAGGACGTACAATTTCAGTTCGACCGGCCCTTCGCCCCGTGAGAGGCCCGCCGTGGACCCGCTCCTTGCCGACGCGTTCGCGAACCCCGGCAAGATTGTGATCTACATCCTTGCCGTGGCCGGCGGGTTCCTCGTCGGCAACGTCCTGACGCTTATCTTGTGCCGGCTGATCGCCAAGGCGATGTTCAAGAAGCGCATGCCGGAGATGCCGGAGCGGGCGCTGCGTGTCCTCGGCGGCCTGGTTGTCGCGGCGCTCGTCGCGTGGCTGTTGTTCCAGGGCGGATTCGGCTGGGGCCTCGGCGGGACAGGCGGTGACGACACCGGTAACCCTGGAGGCGACAGCGGCAAGCCCAAGGACGGGGGCAAGGACCCGGGCAAGACGGCCCCCGAGTCTATCCAGTCCACGCGGACGAGGGTGCGCATCGAGCCGGCGACTGCGCATCCGAAGACGTTCCGCTTCGAGGGTGACGCCGAGGCCCTTGACCTCGACGCCGCCAAGGCGCGGCTCACGGAATTGCAGAAGAAGGCGAAGGGCGAGCCCCGGCTCGACATCCAGGTTTACTTGAACAGCTCGGCGATCGGCAACGACTACGTGCGGAAGTTCATCGAGCACGCCCACACGCTTGGGTTCGCGACCCGGGTCGAAATGATCAAAGAACCGCTGCCGTAGTGCCCGGGGGGCCCCGTTCGCATGTCGTCGGCTTTGACCCCGCCCCCGGCCGAGGCCGGCCCGCTCGACCCGGCGGCCGTGCGCATCGTCCTGTTCGGCATGCCGGACGCGGGCAAGTCTTCCCTCCTCGGCGCCCTCGCCCAGGCCGCCCACTCGCAGGGCCGCACCCTTCGCGGGCATCTTACCGACCTCACGCACGGCCTCGCCGAGCTGCGCCGCCGCGTCTACGAGGACCGGCAGACGGAGACCCGGGAGGAGATCGTCCCGTACCCGGTCCGGTTCACCCCGGCGGGCAAGTCGTCGTACCCCGCGATCCTCTTCGACTGCGACGGCCGCGTCGCGAACGACTTCTTGACGCAAAAGCGAGCCCTGGAGCACGGCCGCAAAGCCGGCCCGCTGGCCGAGGCGATCCTCTCCGCCGACGCGCTAATTCTCACGGTGGACGTCTCGGCCTCGGTCGAGCAGATGGAGCAGGACTTCCGCGAATTCCACCGCTTCCTCCTGCACTTGGAGCGGGACCGCAAGCGCGAGCACGCAGTCGGCGGCTTCCCGGTATTCCTGGTGTTGACCAAGTGCGACAACCTGGCCCGGGAGCGGATGACGCGGGAGGCCTGGGAGGCGAAGATCGCGGCGCGGCGGGCGGAAGTCGGCGCGCGGTTCAAGAAATTCCTGGCCGAGGCCGGTCCCGATCCGCCGGCCATGTTGACATTTGGCACGATTGACCTGGAGGTCCGCTCGACGGCCGTGCGCCGGCCGGAACTCGCGGACGCGTCGGCGCAGGTGCACGAACCGTACGGCGTCGCGGAGCTGTTCCACGACGCGTTCGCGGACGCATTGGCCTTCCGACAGCGGCGGACGCGGTCCGAGCGGC
>DATFWZ010000707.1:0-3520 GCA_035258765.1 Gemmataceae bacterium | reverse complement strand
GCTTCCGCTGATGTTGGCGCTGGCGACCCGGGAGACGCCGCCGGTGTTGTCGTTCCAGCTGAAGACATAGCTGTTGTTCCCGGCGATGTTGTCGAACTCGGTGGCGTACAGCTGAACGGTGCCGTCGGCCAAGACGGTACCGGCAAGGCCACGGAGCTGGGCCGAATTCTGCGGAAGCGGCTGGCCGTCAATTACCCCCTCGGCGATCCGGACCATCGGGCTCCACCCGGCGGACTGGCCAGCAATGGCGCTGCCCCCACCCCACCGGGCCGAGTCGAAGACGGACATGTACAGGCCGCCGGTCCCGGCCCCGCCCACGGTCCCGTCGTCGACCAGGTAGATACGGTCGCCGTTGTCGACGACGCCGTCCCCGTTCATATCGGCCAGGAACATCCCACCGACCTTGGAGGCGGCGAACAGTGCCTTGACGACTGGCTGGTCAAGGCCGGGCGAGTTCCCAGTCGGCAGGGCTTTCACCGTAGACGTGTAAATCCCGGCCAAGCCCAGACTGGTGGACCCGGCGGTGGTCCAGTAGACCCGGTTATCGAACCCGATGAACCCGCCCCGGATGTTGGTCTGGCTGGAGACCTGAACGCCGCTCTGGGCGACTATGCCGGCCGTACCAGGGGGCTGCAGAGAGCCGTCGCCGTTCGGGCCGGGGAAGTAGAGGACGCCCTGGGAGACGGCCCCGCCGGCCTGGTTCGGATGGCCGAACGACCACACCGGGCCGGACAAGCCTTCGGCGACGCCGCCGCGGTTGTCGTCGCCGATGTAGAACGGGCCGTACGTCGTGGTGTTCACGAAGTTGCCGGCCGCCGGGTCGCTGCCGGCGACGGCGATTACACGGTTTGAGGTTCCGGTCGGCGTCTGCGGCAGGGTGAGGCCGCCGTTGTTCACTGATGAGTCGACGCCGCCGAAGACGAGTCCTGTACCGTCGAAGGTGCGGTTCAGCTGACCATTGCCGGCCGCGGCGGTCAGGTCGATGGTGATCGGCTGATTGCCGGTCCCGCCCACGGCGTTGGTATTGTTGATTGCGGCCTGTTGGACCGAGCTGCCGCCTGGGGTGATCTCGTTAAGAAAGAGCGGGCCTTGCGTCGCGTACTGATTGTTATCACCGGCCTGAAGGATGATGAGATTCCCCGGACTGAATGCGGCGGGCATCTCGCGGGCTTCCAGGCTGTCGAACCGAAGTCGAGGCCGCCAGGCGGCAAGTCGGCCGCGGGCCAACCGCTTCGGTCGATTGATCGTCCGGTCCAGCCACTTCGTCGAAATATTCCGGGCCATCGCCGCTCTCCGTGTGGTCTTGCGAGGGGTGCTCTGTTCCGTTGGATCCAACCAGCGAGCGCATAGGCAGTCCGACAGCGGGCCCGCCGCGGGTGGCGAGGCGTCCAGGGGGTTACAGCAGGAAGGCAGGTCGCCCGGGGAGGATGCGCCCAAGGTCGAATGCCTGGTGTCCGTTCTCAGGTGCCGACTACAGCGGCAGCGCGTTCCGGGCGAATTCGCGAACGTTGACAGTCGGGAAGTTTAGCCACGGCCGTGTGTAGATTGCCCCAGGGTTTAGCGGAAAAATCTGTGTTCAGTATGTGAATCCCGTTCGACATACCGACTCCAGTGAGTCCGGCCGCACCGGTGATGTGTCCGGGCCGGCGCGCGGGAACCGGACCGGGCGCGGCCTCTGCGCCGAGTGCGCCCGCTCTACCCGTGTAAAAACGCAATCTCGCGGACGCTGTGACATGGATTCTGCGCCTCGCCAATCTCGCCGTGCGAGTTCCGGACGCAACTGGTCAGTGGATTGGCAGTTAGCCTGTGAATGAAGAATTGAAGAGACTCGCTGCCGCGATCGACTCTCTCGGATGGGAATGACATATCAAGATTCATTGATTGGTTGACGACGTGAACGTCCAGAAAATCTCTGGCCCCATGCGTCTCTCCAGGCAGCCGCGCCGGCGAGGCAAGTGGCGGGCGCGGCAACAGTTCCGTTCGGTCTGGGGAGCTGATCCACGACGGTTGCCGGTAGTCTTTGGGAAAACTCCCTTCGGTCAACACACAATCCTCACACCCGGACGGTAAGGATAGGCCCGGCCCGTAGGATCGCGAGGCCGACGTGCGAACTCTGTTCGCCTCGGCACACCTTGACGCCCCACCCCGACGAGACCGGACCTCGCCGATGCCAATTTTGCCTGCCGAGCCGGCCCTGTTTCCGGATGACGTGCTGGACGCGCCTGTCGGCTTGACGGCCGGCGATGAGTGGCGGGTCTTGCACACCAGGCCACGGCAAGAGAAGGGACTCGCCCGCGACCTCCTCGCCCGCGCCGTCCCGTTCTTCCTGCCCACGATCCGCCGCCCGCACCGGTCCGCCGGCCGCATTCGGGTGGCCGAGGTCCCACTCTTCGACGGGTACGTTTTCCTCCGGGCCGACCGGGACCAGTATCTCGACGCGCTCGACACCGGGCGGGTGGTACGGGCCTTGGTCGTGCGCGACCAGGCCGGGCTGGTGTCAGACCTGCGGCGACTTCACGCCCTGCTCGGGCTCGGTCGCGCGGTCGAGCGCGAGCGCCAGCTTCGGGCCGGACAGGCCGTTGAGATCACCGCCGGTCCCCTGGCTGGTTTTCGCGGGACTGTCGTACGGGCGGCCACCGGGACCCGATTTGTCGTCGCTGTTGATTTCATCCGTGAGGGGGCTTCGGTGACCTGCGAGGGGATGGCCCTCCGGCCGCTCGGTCCCGCGGACTGATTGCCTCTCCCGCCGGCCGGGCCCACGATGGGCCGGCTGACTCATTCGTTGCCGGTCAGGGATGACACGACCTCGGGCTCGGGCAGCCCAGGGAGCCGTCGCCTCGGCACCCACGGGGACGAAGTCCGCGCCACTCTGGTTCATCCTTCGACGAGGAAGTCTGGATGAGTCCCGTCCTGGAAGCGCTCGCGCTCTTGTTCGGCGTGGGGTTGGCGGCCGGGTTGATATTCACGCCGGCCACCCGCGCCGCGGCTCGCCGGATCGGCCTGGTCGACCGCCCGGACGGCCGACGTAAGGTCCACGAGATGGCGACGCCGGTAGCGGGCGGCATCGCCGTCTTTGCGGCAGCCGCCCTGGCCGTGATGGCCTTCGCCGCCTTCGCCGCCGGCTCGATGGCGGAGGCTGTGCGGCAGAATGGGCGGGCCCTGGTCGGGCTGCTCGGCGGGGCCGCGGTGATCTGCCTGGTCGGCGTGTTCGACGATTGGAGCCGCCTCCGCAGCCGGTACAAGATTCTCGGTCAGCTGGCGGCGATCGGGGTCGTCCTGCTTACCGAACAGTCGGTCGAAGTCCTGGCTCTCTTCGGCCGCGAGTTCGAACTCGGATACCTCTCGATCCCGTTCACTGTCGTGTTCCTGCTCGGGGCGATCAACTCGCTGAACTTGCTCGACGGAATGGATGGGCTGCTCGGGACGATCGGGACCATTATCTTCGCGGCGATCGCAGCCCTGGCCGTGGCCGCCAAACACCCGGCCGAGGCATGCGTGGCGGCCGCATTGGCGGGGGCCC
>DATFWZ010000706.1:0-4030 GCA_035258765.1 Gemmataceae bacterium | reverse complement strand
CCGCAATCCGGGTGCAGTCACACGGTCACCACCGGGCAGCCCGTCCGCGTCGAGCAGCGGGGTCAGAATCGATACGCGATCCACGGCACCCCAGCCGACTGCGTTCGCGTCGGCCTGCACCGGCTGGCCCCGGACGCCGAGGTGATCCTGTCCGGGATCAATCACGGCGGCAACCTGGGGGCGGACGTGTACTACTCCGGGACCGTGGCCGCGGTCCGCGAGGCGGTGTTGCACGGCTGGCCCGGGATCGCGCTCTCCCATTACAAGAAGCGGCATCAGGATTACGACTGGCCCCGCGTGATCCGGTGGGCGGCCCGCGTCCTGGCCGACCTGCTTGCCCGCCCGTGGCAGCCGGGGACGTTCTGGAACGTGAACCTGCCGCACCTCGCGGTTGATGCGCCCGACCCGGAGATTGTGTGCTGTCCTCTTGACCCACACCCGCTGCCTTTGAGTTATCGACACGAGGAGGGGATGCACTACTACGACGGCGACTATCACAGCCGCGAGCGAACCCCGGGGGCGGACGTGGACGTCTGCTTCGGCGGGCGCATTGCCGTGACCAAGGTCCGGCTCCTCTAGTTGCCCACCGGAACCTTTCACGCACTCGGCCATGCTCGGTTTCGTCCGAAGGAAATGAAGGGAATGAGAAGAAGTCCCGGGCAGGAATCACGGACTCCGGTCTGGCGGATTGGCGGGAGGAGGGAGCTCCCGGTAGTCGGCCTCCGGTCCGGTCAGCTGTGGTGAGAGTCGGGCCACTCGCATGTAGGTCAGCAAGTCTTTGACTCCACCGACGACGGCTCCGGTTGCCGCCCCGCTCGCGGCCAGAAGGGTTCCCATGAGCAGGCTCAAGAAGGGATCGCTTCGTCGCGGCTCGATCACTAGGGCGACAATGTAGCCGGTGACGAAGCCAAAAGACGCCCCCAGGCCGATGCCAACTAGCGTCCGGGGCATGTCCCACCAGAGTCCGCGCATGTCCGGAGTATGACTGGCCGGGCGGGAGTACGCAAGCGGGTGCGACGACGACGTCCGGGTCGCACGCCCGTGGGGGTCGCCTACCCGCGCCGCGGGTCTCGTGAAGCCGCGACGCGGAGGCTTTGCGCAGCGGAGCGCGAACGCTTGACGCGTCGGGGGCCTACGGTGAGCGCCCAGGGAGGGCGACGCGGCGCGCTCCACTCCGCAAAGCCTCCGCGTCGCGGCTTCACGAAGGCCTCGGGACTGACTTTTCCGCCCAGTTCTGCGGACGCCCGACGACATGCGCCCGCACGCGCCAGTTTTCCATTGACATCCCCCCGATCCGAGTCAATAACTCAATTACCCGCCTTCACCATCCCGCCTTCCCCGTTCCGGGGCCTTGACTCATGTTCGACTTCATTGTCGGTCGCGACTCCAACTGCTCCGGCCTCTCGCGCCGGTCGTTCCTGCGCGTCGGCGGGCTTGCGACCTTGGGATTGTCCCTGCCCGCGTACCTGCGGGCCCGCGACTACGCCCCCGCCGCGGACCGCAAGGCCGTCAACTGCATCCTCCTGTGGATGCAGGGCGGGCCGAGCCACATCGACAGCTTCGACCCGAAGCCGGACGCCCCGGCCGAGGTTCGCGGCGAGTTCGCGACCATCCCGACCACCCTGCCGGGCGTCCGCTTCGTCGAGCACCTGCCGCGACTCGCCCGGCTCACGAGCGACTTTAGCGTCATTCGCGGGCACGACCCGAAGAACGGCAGCCACGGCGTCGCCGACCACCTGATGATGACCGGGCACAAGTTCAACGCCTCGTTGCCGTTCCCGTGCTACGGCTCCGTGATCGCCAAGGAGCGCGGGTACAAGGACGGGATGCTCCCGTTCGTCCAGCTCGGCCGGTATATCGACCGGCGGTTCAACGGCGGCATCGGCGGCTTCCTGGGCGACGAGTTCAACCCGTTCGAGGTGAACGAGGACCCGAACGCGGCCGCGTTCCGCGTCCGCGACCTGAGCATCGACACCGACGCCGCCCGGGCCCGGCTCGACCGCCGCTACGCCATGCTCACCGACCTGGAACGCTACCAGAAGGCGGTCGAGGGGAGCGCCAGCCCGGTCAAGGCTCGCGACACGTTCTACGAGAAGGCGCACGGGATCATCACGTCGCCCGCGGCCAAGCGGGCGTTCGACATCACCGCTGAGTCCGACCGGACCCGCGACCGGTACGGCCGTACCCAGTTCGGGCAGTCGTGCCTGCTGGCCCGGCGGCTGATCGAGGGCGGGGTGCAATTCGTCACCGTGACCGACGGCGGGTGGGACACGCACACGGACAACTTCAAGAGCTTGAAGCAGCGCCTGCTGCCCCGGGTCGATGCCGGGTTCTCGGCCCTGCTCGAAGACTTGAAGGTACGGGGGATGCTGGACAACACGCTGGTCGTGTGGTTCGGCGACTTCGGGCGGACGCCGAAGATCAACCCGTCGGCGGGCCGCGACCACTGGTCCACGGCGGGCGTCGCTTGTCTCGCGGGCGGCGGGATCAAGCCCGGCGAGGTCGTCGGACGGACCAACGCCCTGGCCGAGTTCGTCACCGACAGCCCGGTCGGCCCGCAAGATCTGGCGGCGACGATCTATCACTGCCTCGGGGTGCCGCTTCACACCTGGTACAAGGCCCAGGACGGCCGGCCAGTCGAGCTGTGCCCGGAGGGAAAGCCGGTAAGGCAGCTTGTGGGATAAGGTCGGCGACGCTCATCGATTCCGCCCGGGTAGGCCGGGCGGTTTTCTTATCTTTCATTTACACACACCCCCTGAAACGCATTCCTCATCAGCCCTGACGTGTCATTGCAAGTGCGCTGTATCCGGTGCGAGTGTGCGCGCGGATTTGGCAACCTGAGTGGCAACCTGATCCGGTACTTTTGTATGCGCGAGCGGTTGCGGAATTCGTTTCACATTGCCCAACAGGTTCAGGCTGCCAAGGATCCCCAAATGTCCCCCGCCAGGCACCCGCGCCGGGGGGATGCGAGAAACTTTGGCGATCAGGGCGACCTTGGCGACCTTACCCCCGCCGGGAGGCGAAAGGAGACATCGGGGGAACTCGGGGGACACCGAAAAACGTCCCCATTTGTCTCTCCGCGATCTGCAACTACTCAAAAAGAACCGCGCTGGCCGTGAAGCCGTGAATATGGTTCGTCCCCCCGACCGGGCCCAGCTCGCCCGCGGCGAAGAACCCGGCCAGGGCCAGCGGGCCGACCCGTTCCTGGATCGTCCTCGCGTCGTGGTCCGGCGTGCTGAACATCCGCGACCCGCGGCCGTTGCAACTGAAGAGGAGCCCCCCGGCCGGCGATAGCCCCTCGGCCTTGGCCGCGTCGAGCAGCTCCTTTAAGTCCTCATCCGCCGCGGCCTCGTCGCGGACCTGGAACTGCACCGTCTGCCCGCGGCGCACCCGGTCGGTCACCGCGAGCGCCCCCGTCCGAGGGTCCAGCCCGATCAGGTTGCGGATCAGGAAGTCGCCGCGGCGGAACTCGTCGCGGTATTCGCTCATCGCCATCCCGAGCATCAGTCCCTTTTGCATCAGCTCCTTGTCCCGGGCCGCCACTTCCTCGAGCAACCCGCGCAGGTATTCGAGCGGGGTCTTCCCGCCGAGCTCGGAGATGATGTTGTCCTGCCCCTTGGTGATCACCAAAGGTCGCCCCACCGGCCGACAGCCCTGCGACACGACCGTGCGGAACCGAAAGTCCCCGCGGAGCAGGACGCCCACCGCCCCTTGCTCCATCACCTCGCCGTTCAGAATGATGGAGCCGGCCCCGGGGCCGGTCGGGCTGCTGGCCATCCCGCCCGCGACCGGCAGACCGGGATAGTCGTCGTTCACCGTTGGCAGGAACAGGTCCAGCGCCGGGAACGTGTACGGATCGCCGAAGCACAACAGCAGCGACCGCTGCGGATCGGCCTCGAACAACGCGTCCGGCCACCCGAAAAGCGTCGGCCCGTCCGGGGTCTGCTCCAGGTCGAGGTGGAACGCGTCCACGGACGTCCCGTCACCCCACGCCCCGAGCCACAGCGACACGGCCGGCCGGTTCTCGATT
>DATFWZ010000705.1:0-19109 GCA_035258765.1 Gemmataceae bacterium | reverse complement strand
CCAGCGGCTGACCGAGTACCTGAAGGCCCCGAACATGCCGTTCCACCTGTGGCTGCGGCACCTGGCCCAGGACCGGATCATCGACACGCACCGCCGCCACCGGCAGGCCCAGCGGCGGAGTATCGACAAGGAGCAAGCGATCCAGCGCCCCGCGTGGGCGGACCAGTCGTCCGTCCAGCTCGTCGCCCAGCTCGTGGACGCCGAGCAGACCCCGGCGTCGGCCGCGATTCACCACGAGCTCCAGCGCCGCCTCAACGAGGCCCTGACGCAGCTCAACGACGACGACCGCGAGATCATCCTGATGCGACACCACGAGCAGCTCTCGAACCAGGACGTGGCCGCGGCGCTGGACCTGACGGAGGCCGCGGCGTCGATGCGCTACCTGCGGGCGCTGCGAAAGCTGCGGTCGGTGCTGGTGCCGGATGGGCAGGGCGAGGCGTGAAGTCCCATCACATTAGCGTCACGCGGCCGCCCAGGGGGCCGAGCGAAGCCGCCGACCCGCAGGCGTGACGCGCTCCGGTCCGCCGTTAGCCGCGACGCGAAGCGGAGCGCGTCACCTGGCCGCCCCGGGGGGCCGAGCGAAGCCGCCGACTGGCCCGCGTGACGCGCTCCGCTTCGCGTCGCGGCAAACTGCAGTCCGGAACGTATCACGCCACGACGGTCACCGTCGCGGTCTCGAAATCCTGGCTGAACGAGTTCAGGGCCCCGGTCGTGTCGATCCGGTCGCCCGCCTGGCCGGTCGTGCGATCCCAGGCCTTGAACTGAAGCGTCGCGGTGCCCACAAACCCCGCCCCGGCTGTTGGCACGAAGCGCAGCCGGTTCACGTCCGTGAGCAAGAGCGCCGAGTCGTTGCTCAGAGTCCCGACGTCCACCCACTTGCCGCCGCCGAGCGAGTACTGCCAGGTCCCGTTGGCATTGTCCGCGAACGTGATCGCGATCCCCCGGAGCGCCTTCGGATCGGAGTCCGAGATCGACGACCCCCTCGGGCCCAGGAGCTTCGACACCGCGTCCCCGAGTCCCGGCTTGCCGCCGGACTTCACAGTCGTGAACGTCGGCGTCGCGGTCGGGGAAAGGCCCGGGGCCGAATTCTCGACGGCCACCGTCAACACCTCGGTGGCCTTGCTGAATGCGGTCCCGCGGATGGGCCCCTGTTGACCCGCGACGCCGGTCGTCTGGTCCCAGGCCTTGAAGCTCAGGGCCGCGGTTGCGTCGGTGGCCGTTGCCGCGGCCGTGAACCGGACTGCGGCGCCAGGCTCCACGAACAACGCCCGCCCGGCCGACACTGCCGGCAGCGTCGTCCAATTCCCGCCGGCCGGGAGGTACTCCCAGACGCCCGGGCCGGCCGCCTTGGTGATCGCGATGCCGATCGGCGCCCCCTCGACGTCCGTCGCGGCGAAGAGAGTGCTAAACGGTGCCTCGTTCGTCGTCTGCCCGGCGTTCACCGGGTTGAGGACGGCCGCCTTCGACAGGTCCAGGATCGGGCGATCGTTGACCGGGATGACGTCCACGATGGCCGTCTCCGTGGCGCTGCTGAACGGCGTCCCCGTCACCGGCACCTTCGTGCCGAACGTCCCGCCGGTCAGGTCCCAGGTGTGGTAGCCGACGGTCGCCTGCCCATCGAAGTCGTGGCTCGGGAGGAAGCGCAGTCGGTCGGTCGGCCGCAGCAGGAGGGCTGCGCCGTCATTAACCGTCCCGACGTTCTGCCAGCCCTTGCCGATGTTGAACTGCCACCTCCCGCCGGCCTCGTCGGCGGCGCTGACCGCGACCCCGAGCGGAGTGGCCGCCCCGACCTCGCGGGCCAAGAGGCCGAGGAACTTCTTCACCGGGAACGCCGCGGAGGCCCTGGCGTCCTCCCGGACCGGGGTCAGCAGCGGGTGGCCCTCCGCGTCCAGCTTCGGCGTCGTCTTGCCGACCGCAACCCACGTCCGCTCGGTGGCCGTGCTGTAGCTGATGTCCGTGACGTCGGTGGCGTCGTCGAATGTCCCCTCGGCGGCCCCATTCGTCTGGTCCCAGGCCTTGAAGCTCAGGCTCGCGAAGCCGGTGAACCGTGGCTTCGGCAGGAAGCGCACTCGGGTGTCCAGGTCGGCCGCCAGAAGCAGGGCGTTCGTCGGCGACACGGCCGGGATCGGGGCCCACAGGTCCGTCGCCTTGAGCTTGAACTGCCACGTGCCGTTCGTGTTATCCAGGCCGGTGACGGCGAACCCCTGGAGGGCCCCGGCATCCGGGTCGGTGACGTGTGTCAGCAGTTGGCCGATCGTCGCCCCGGCCGGGTCAGTCTTGAGCGGGACCGCGGGCAGCATCGGGGTGGGGGCCGTGTCGATCACCGGCCGGTCCGGCTGACCATTGACCGTGACGGGGAACATTGTCGCCAGGGCGTTCACCCCGCCGTTCGCCGTGCCCCCGTTATCGGTCACCGTGACCGTGATGGTCGCGAACCCGTTGGCGTCGGGCGGCAGCGTGAACCGGAGCGTTCCGGTCGTCCCCCCCGTGTATTCCACGATCGGGTTCGGGATCAGGATCGAGTTGCCCGACGAGACCGTCACGGTCAGTGCCTGGCCCGATTCGTTCGCCTGGCCCGCGGAGATGCCGGTGAGGGGGATTACCTGCTCGCCCGAGTCCTCGTCGATGACCAGTGGGCCAATGGGGTCGATCGTCGGGGCGTCGTTCACCGGGGTGACGGTGACGTCGAACTCGGACTCGACGAACAAGCCGGCGGTGTCCGTTGCCCGGACGCGCAGCGCACTCGTCCCGAACTCGTTGGGCTTCGGCGTGAAGTGGAGGTTCGTGCCGGTCGTCGATACCGACGCGAACAGGCCGGCGTTGGAGTTGGCAACGACGGTGTAGGTCAGCGCCGGATCAGGGTCCTCAACGTCGGCGAATGAGGCACCGAGGTCGATGGTCTGGGCGGCCGCGTCCTCGAGCACCGTCCGATTCGGGATGCCCGAGGTGGTCGGCCGCGAGTTGACGACGACGGTGAACGTCCGGACGACCGCGTTCAGCCCGCCGTTGTTCGTGCCGCCGTTGTCGGTGACCGTGACGGTGATCGTCGCCGACCCGCTCGTGCCGGCCACGGGGGTGAACTTGAGCGTGCCGGTCGCCCCGCCCGAATACTGGACAGACGGGTTGGGGATGAGACCCGGGTTGGCGGACACGGCCGCGATCGTCAGCGTCTGACCCGACTCGTCCGCCGGCCCGGGCAAAATCCCGGACAGGTTGACCGTCGTCTCGCCGGCGTCCTGGGGGACGGTCAAGGCCGGGATCGCGTCGAGCGTGGGAGCGTCGTTCACGGGGGTTACGATCAATTGGAACACGCTCTCCACAAAGAGTCCGCCGGTGTCCGTGGCCCGAATACTGAACCAGGTTGACCCGTTGGAGTCCGGGGCGGGGGTCAGTGTCAGGAGCGTCCCGGAGATGTTGGTGGCGACGATCGCGGGGCCGGTGTTCACCGTGACCAAGTACTTCAGAGCCGAGACCGGGTCCTCGGCGTCGGCAAACACTGGCGCCAGGTCAATGGTGAGCGGGGTGTCCTCAAATATCGCCGTGTCGTTGAGCCGGTTCGCGACGACGGGCGGGGCGTTCACGGTCACCGTCACGGTCGCCGTGCCACTCTGGTTCGGAGTGCCGTTGTCGGTCGCGGTGACGGTGAGGTGGAACGGCCCGCCGACGACGGCGGCGCTGGCGGCCACGGTAATCTGCCCGGTCGCCGGGTCGATGGCGAACGCGTTCCCGGTGTTCCCGGCGGTGATCGTGTAGGTGATCGTGTCGTTCTCGACGTCCGTGGCGGTGACCGTCCCCAGCACCGTCCCGTTCGGGACACCCTGGTTGACCAGGAAGCTCGCGTCGTTGAGCACCGGGGCGTCGTTCACGGGGTTGACGGTAATCGCGACTGTGTCCGTGTCGGTCAGTGCCCCGCCGGACCCGGTGTTGCCCTGGTCGTCGGACTTCACTTCGAGCGACGCGGGGCCGTTGTAATTGAGCGCCGGGCTAAAGGTCAAACCGGCGAGCCCGGCGTTCACGTTAGTGAGCGTTCCGGTCGCGGTGATCACGCCGGTCCCGTTCCCGGTGACGGTAAGGCCCCCGGTCCCGCCGAGCGTCAGCGTCCCGTGCGTTGCCGTTAGCGTCACTTTCACCTGGCCGGTACCGGCATCGACGTCCGCGACGCTGATCGCGTTGCCGTTGGCCGACGAGAAGACAAGGGGGGTGTCCTCGTTGGTGGTCTGGGCAGCGGGGACAAAGTTGACCGGGGCGTCGTTGACGGAGAAGACGGTCACGTTGAAGGTGTCGGTGTCGATCTGGGGGCCGCCGAACCCGGTGTTGCCAAGGTCGTTGGTGGTCATGGTCACGGGGACGACCCCGTTGAAGTCGGTCGCCGGGAAGAACGCCACGCCCCCGAAAACGCCGTTGATCAGCGTCGTGTTGACCGCGGCCAGCGGGGCGGTGATGGTGACGGAAGTGGTGTCATTCCCGGTAATCTGGGCGGGCGTCACGCCGCCGCTGACGTTGTCGATGACGTGCAGCTTCCCGCTGGGCACCGAGAAGGTGACCTTGATATTGGCGGTCCCCGCGTCCGGGTCGGCGACGGTGGTCCCGGTCAGGCTGATGCCGACGTCCTCGTTGGTGGTGTGGTCGTGGAAGGTGTTGACTGGCGGGGCGTTGAAGACGGGGGCGAAGGCGACGCCGCGGAAGGATGTGTTGGCGGTCGCTGTGGCGAGCAGCGTCGGCGTCCCGGTGAGCGTCCCGTTGTAGCCGCTCGAATCGACGAGTGAGACCAACTCACCGCCGCCCGCAGCGGTCGAGCCGCCTTTGCGCGTGGCGTAGAGAGTGATAGTCGTACCGCTTACCGTCGCCGTCAATCCGCGATAGGCGTCCGACGAACTGCCGACCACTCCGTTCGACACCCAGCTTCCGTTCACCAGCGAGTACTTCGTAACCCCACCGACGCCGGTTGTGTTCGTGTCGTCGCAGTAATAGAGAGTGTCAACTCCCGCGACCGAGGGATTCAGGTCGGCCAGGAAGAACCCGTACGGGCTGCCCGAGGTCACGAACCCGGGAAGGTTGGTAATCGTCTGCCCGCTGGTTGTGGGCAGGCCGGTCCCCACGGCTCCGATGCGGATCGCGGAGCCGGAGGCTGTGCCAATGTAAAGCTGCCCGTCGAAAATGCCCGTCTGCCGGATGTTCAGAATCGTGGTACTGAGCTGATTCGAGGTCGTGGACCCCTTCGTCGCGTACCGAACGCCGCCCGCCGCACCGCCGACCCAAATGTCGGTCCCGTTCGTCGTCACCGCGCCACGGGGGTTGTTGGCGTCGGCGAAATCAGTCAAGGCCGTCGAGGTATCCACGCTGCCGTCCGCTCCGATCAGCCCGACGACCCGTGGCACAGTCGCGCTCGCGGTTCCCGCGACCGAGCCGCTCCCACCGAGGTCGCGGGCGTAACCCGTCACGACCAGGTAGCCGCCATTCGCGGAGCGGGTCATGAGCCCTTCGGACGTCGCCACCCCACTGGCGATCAATTGTTTGTTGTTTCCGCTCGCGGTCGTCGGCAGGGCTATGGTCTGCACGAGTGTGCCAGTCGGCGTGTACTCGTCGAGGAAAACGGCCGCCCCGACGTTGACCAAGCCTGACAAGCCGTCGCCGACCCGGTAGATGACGATGTTCCCCGGGGTGAAGTTGGCCGGGGTTTCCCGCGCCTCGAGCGGTTCGATTGCCAGTCGGCGGGTAGAGCGGCGGACGGGGCGCAGGGCGGTCGGCCTCGGGCGGCGCATCATGGTGTTGCTTCTGCGTGAGGGGTCTGGGGAGGATTGCGAGTTCGCGTCCGGCAGGTTGGCTTACCGGGGCATGATCAAGTTCGCGCGTGATTGGAACAGACTACGCGACCCAGGTGAAGTGAAAACCCTCTGTATTCGGCAATTTTTCATCTGGATGGGGTCCCTCTTGACGAGAACTGAGAACCAAGATTGGGCCAATCATTCGCCCTCCAGCCCCGCGAACAACGTCGTGCCGATCCGGACCAGGGTCGCCCCCTGCTCGACCGCCACTTCGAAGTCGCCCGACATGCCCATCGACAGGTTCTCCAGCTGAAAGCCGGTGAGGTTCCACTCGCGGCGGAGCCGGTCGCGGAGCTGCCGCAGGCCCGCGAACGCCGGGCGGGCCCGCTCCGCGTCGTCGGAGTAGGCCGCCATGCCCATCAGACCGACGATTTCGACCCGCCCGCGGACCAGGTCCGGCGCCGCCCGCACCAGCTCGTCCGGCTCGAACCCGTGTTTCTGGCCCTCGCTGCTGATGTTGACCTGAAGGAGCACCCGCGGCCGGGCGTTGAGCTTCGCTGCCTGGGCGTCCACCTCCCGGAAAAGGCGCAGGCTGTCGATGCTGTGCGTCAGGTGGACCAGGGGCATGGTGCGCTCGACCTTGTTTCGTTGCAGGTGGCCGACCAGATGCCACCGGATCGGCAGGTGTGCAAGGGCCTCCGCCTTCCGCCAAAGCTCCTGCGGCCGGCTCTCACCCAGGTCAAGGACGCCGAGCTCCGGGAGTAATCGGGCGACGTTTGGGGACACCGTCTTGGTCACGGCGACGAGAGTCACCCCCGCCGGGTCGCGGTGGGCTCGGGCGCAAGCGGCCGCGATCCGCGCGCGAACGGCGGCCAGGCGGTCGGTCAACTTCGATCGCAGGTCATGGTCAGTCATTTCGCGATGACTCGGACAGTGGCGTGGTCACCTCGGCCCGCTGACGCGGGGCCGTTCGCCAGGAGGATCCCCACGTCCGCGGGGCGACGGCCCCGCTGACCGTCGGGATGATGCGGGAACTTCCCAAGGAGCCCCCGGGCGAACGGCCCCGCGTCAGCGGGCCGAGGAAGCTGGCCACACCGGGGGCAATCCCGAGTGGGCACGACGTACTCGATTGACGAAATCAGGTTCGCGTCATCGTTGGAAGGTTGCCAAATTAACACACACACACTTGGCAACCTTCGCGGCAGTCTTCGCGCGCCCAAAGGTCGTCCGAGCCACGTGCACCGGACCGAAGTCCAAACCCAATCCCATGCTGGCCCCGACTTGTATCATAATTACCTCTCCACACCGCAAGGGATTGCCATGGCCGACATCCGGGCATTTCGAGGATTCCGCTACGACCTGGGCCGCGCCGGCCCGCTCTCCGACCTGGTCGCCCCCCCTTACGACGTCGTCGATCCGGCCCTGCAGCGGGCGCTGTACGACAAAAGCCCTTACAACGCCATCCGCCTGGAATTGCCCGCCGACGAGCCGGGGGACACCCCGACCCGGAACCGATACACCCGCGCCGCCCAGGCCCTGAGCGGCTGGGTGGACGACCACATCCTCCAGCGCGACACGCTGCGCACCCTGTACGTCGTCGAGCAGGAGTTCGCGGTCGAGGGGACTACCTACCGGCGACGGGGCTTCATCGCCCGCGTGCGGCTGGAGCGGTTCGGGGCCGGCCGAATCTTCCCGCACGAAGAGACCATGTCCGGCCCGAAGGAGGACCGCCTGGCGCTCGCCCGGGCCACGGGCATGAACGTCAGTCCGATCTTCGGGCTCTACCCGGACCCGGACAACATCGTCTTCGGCCGCCTAGATTCACAGCTCCGGCGCACGCTGCCGCTGGAGTCGCGGGACCACCTCGGCGTGATCAGCCGCCTGTGGCCGGTGACCGACGAGCACGTGGTCGGGTCCGTGGTCAGCGGCATGTCCGACCGGTCGGTCTTCATCGCCGACGGCCATCACCGGTACGAGACCGGGCTGCGCTACCTGGAGGAGGCCCGCGCCGCGGGGGTGGTGGCCAACGACGAGGCGCCGGCCAACTTTGTCATGATGATGCTGGTCTCGATGTCTGACACGGGTCTCGTGATCCTCCCGACCCACCGCCTGGTCACGGGCCTCCCCGGGCTGACCGCCGATCGCCTGTCCGCGGTACTTTCCCCACATTTCGCCCTCGAGCGGGTCGCCTCCGCCCGCGACGCCTGGGAGGCGATCGAGCTGGATGGATCCCAGGCCATGCTCGGATTCCATACCAAGGCGGACGGCGCGTGGCTGACGGCCCGGTTCACCAACCCCGCCCTGATGGCCGACCTTGCCCCGGATCATAGCGGCGACTGGCGCGAGCTGGCCGTGAGCGTCCTGCACGCGGCCGTCCTCGGCAAATTACTGCCGGGCCCTGCCGCGAAATGTCGCTACGTGCACTTGCTGGGTGAAGTCGAGGAGGGTGTCGCGGCCGGCGGATGTGACCTGGCCGCCCTGGTCCCGCCCGCGACGATGGGCCATATCGAGCGCATCGCCGGCCGTCACGAAAAGATGCCAGCGAAATCCACGTACTTCTACCCCAAGCTGCTGACGGGCCTCGTATTCAACTCGCTCAAGACAAACTGAGCACGGATGCCGGTTTACTTCTCCTTCGACATCGAACAGCACGACCGGATCGAGGCCGCGGTCGGGTACGCGTGCCCGGAGCCGCTCAAGGTCGAGTATGCCCGGCGGATGGAGGAGTGTACGAACTGGCTGCTGGAGACGCTTGCGGAGTTCGAGGCGAAGGCGACGTTCTTCGTGGTCGGGGAGGTCGCGGTCAGTCACCCGAAGCTCGTCTACGCGATGGCCCGGGCTGGGCACGAGGTGGCGTGTCACAGTTGGGACCACCGCCGGGTGCACCGGTTCAACCCAGCCACCTTCCGGGTGGACCTGTACCAGGCCCGCGACGCCCTGGAGCAAGCGACCAGCCAAAAAGTCGTCGGCTACCGGGCGCCGACGTTCAGCATCGTCCGGCAGACGGCCTGGGCGATCGACATCCTCGTTGAGGAGGGGATGCGCTACGACTCGTCGGTGTTCCCGGTCCGGCACGACCGGTACGGCGTCCCGGACGCCCCGCGATTCCCCTACCTGGCCCGCGGCTACCGGGAGGCGATCCTGGAGCTGCCGCCGATGACTCTCGGGATGGGCGGGACGTGGAACCTGCCCGCGGCAGGGGGCGGGTATTTCCGACTATTCCCGCAAGGGGTATTGCGGGCGGCCGTGCGGCAGACGGAGCGGCACCCAACTGGAGTGCCGGTGCTCTATTTCCATCCGTGGGAGTTCGACCCGGGTCAGCCGCACCTGCCGCTTGGTCGCGCGAACCGGTTCCGGACGTATGTCGGCATCCCCCGGTCCCGCCCGCGGCTGCGCAAGCTGCTCGCCCGGTATGGCTCCCGGCGCATGGTCGACGCGGTCACCGATCTCGAGCTAAGAAAGGACTCGCTATCCACCTTCCCCATCGTGAAGGCGGATTGAGAGACGTCACCGCAGCCGCCCCTCGTCCAGCTCGATGCCGAGCCCGGGCCCCTTCGGCACCTCGGCGGCCGCGGGCCCGAGCGAGAGTGGCTCCCGGATCACGTCCCATTGGTGATAGAGCGGGCCGAGGATGTCGGCGGGGTATTGTTCGCAGTCGATGGTCGGGCACGCAGCGGCCAGGTGGATCATCGCGGCCGTCGCCACGCCGAGCTCGAGATTACTCCCCATGTGGCAGGCGAGCCCCGCGGCCTTCGCGACGTGAGCGATCTCCAGAGCCGCCGCGATGCCCCCATTCTTCCCCGGATAGACACTAATAATGTCGGCGGCCCGCGCGGCTGCCACGGTCCAGGCGTCCGTCAGCGTGAACGCGCTCTCGTCGGCCATGATCGGCGCGGTCGTCAGCGTTCGCAGCTCGGCGAGGGCGACCGGGTCGCCGGGCGGGATCGGTTGCTCGATGAACGCGAGGCGCATCGGTTCGAGCTCCTCGACCATGCGCCGGGCCACGCCGAGCGACCAGCCGCCGTTCGCGTCGATCCCGATGGGAACGTCTGGTCCGGCCGCGTCGCGGATCGCGCCGACGCGCTCGAGATCGGTGGCCGGGTCCAGCCCGACCTTGACCTTCAGGAACTTCACACCCGAGGCCAGGAACTTCTCGGCGAGCTTGACCGCGTCCGCGGGCGGGAACGCCCCGACCACCATCTTGATCGGCACCCGGTCGCGGACGAGCCCACCGAGGAGCTGATACACAGGCACGCCGAGCGCCTTCCCGGCGATGTCCCAGAGGGCCATCTCGATCGCGGACTTGGCGAACGGGTGCAGCTTGATGACGGCGTCCATCCGCTGGCGAACGACCGTGCGCCGGAACGGGTCGGCGCCCACGACGGCGGGCCCAAGATACTGGTTCAACACATATTCGCACGTCGTCCCTGTCTCCCCGTTCCACCGCGGGCCGACGGTCGCCTCGCCCAGGCCGACGATTCCTTCATCCGTGTGAACCTTGACCAGGACGTAATGGGAATCGACGTGTGCCCCGTGGGCCGTGACCATGGTCATCCCGGCCCGAATGGGAACGCGCACGGGGATGGTTTCGATACGTGTGATCTTCATACCCCCTCAACCCCCGCCTGCGACTTGGCGACTGAACCGCTCCAACACATTTCGAGTGATTCGAGACAGGACCTCATCGCACAACAGTCCCGTCGGGTACGTGATCGACCCGACGGAAAACACCGCCCCGCCGGACGGGGTCTCGAAATACACCATCTCCGCCCCGCCGTCGTCTGGGTTCACACCCTTGGCGAGCACCTGCACATTCGTCGGCGAGCTTGCGGTCACCTTGTCGGTCTCGTGCCCGCTGGCTCCGTCGCCGTAGCGCTGGTGCAGTACTCTTGTGCCGAACTCCGCACCGGGTTTCAACCCAGTCCCGGCGAAGGCCCAGTGGTCCGGCAGGCGAACGCGATACGGGGCCGCGGTCATCGCCCCCGCGTCGCTGAAGGCCACGCCGAGCAGGTTGGCCTCGCTCTCGCACGCGGCGTGGAATCGGCTCTCCTTGCCGCTGGGCCACGAATTGAGACAGCGCATGGCCGACCCGTTGTCCAGGTACTCGACGGCGCAATTGATCCCGTTACCGCCCAGGTACATGAGCCGTCCGCCACGATCGAAGACCCAACTCTTCACCGTCCGGTACATCGGGACTGACCAGTACTCCGGGTGTGTGTTCAGGATCAGCACGCGATACGCGCCGAGGTTGAGCGTCCCGTCGTGGAGCTGGCCGTCCGAGTAGAGGTCATATGCAAACCCCTCGCGCTCAAGCCACCCGAGCAACCGCCACTCGGCCGGGGCCAGATGGCACGCCTGCCGGCCCTCGATGGGATCAACGCACTCGACTCCCTCAGGGACGTGGTTATAAGGCTCCGGCCGGTCGAACGAGAGCGGGTCGAACGTTTCGGCCGACTTCCATTCGCCGTAGTCGCTGAGCTTGTACCGCGGGAGATCGGCCTTGGAGTTGACGACCGGCTCGTCGATCATCCGGGCGGCCATCACGTAGTTGCTCCGCCCGCCGAACGGGTTGTAGGCGTTCCAGGTGTTCGTGCTCGCCAGCACCGCGATCGCCGCTCGCGGCTTCGCGGGCGCGATGACGAGCGGGAATGAAAAGAACGCCCCGGCCTCCGTCTTCGCGTGGAAGTAGCACAGCCCTCCCGGCTCTGGAGCGGTCACGACCTGTTGATGGACGGCGCCGAACCCCGCGTCCCACCTGGTCCCAGTCTCGACAAACCACCCGTCGGGGGCAATCTGCATCGCGGCCCGTGGGCCGTGGTTGTCGTACCAACCGACGTTGCGGACAAAGTCCTTGCGCAGTCCGTATCGCCACAGGGTCAGCTTGTACGGTTCGACGCTGTGCACGCGGAACAGGACGCGGTCCCCGCAGCGGCACCATTTCGGCCGGGAGTACCCAAGCAGGCGGTCGGATAACAATCGAAAGTGATGTGGCTGTGTGCCGGACACGTCTACCCGGACGCGTTTGGACCCGTACCCGGGCTTCGCGAGGCACACCTCGTAGGGTCCCGCGGGGAGATCGGCGAGAATGGCACCTGAGGCAGTCGAGCGGGTAGCGACGCGGCCGCGGGCGTGCGACCGGAGCTCGACGGCCACGTCCGGGAGTGCCGCGTAATACTCGTCGCTGACGAAGCCGATCAACATCCGCGAGAGGCTAATGGAACCGCCCGCGACTCGCCACCGAAAAATGGTCCGAGTCTGGTCGCCCGGCCGCGGCGCCCTAAGCTAATGCTCTTTCCCAAAATGCGAGGCCCGCGCGTCGGTGGTGCGCGCCGGGGTAGGTGAGGTTTGCCATGGCGCTTGGTTTGATCGGTACCAAGGTGGGGATGACGCAGGTGTACGACGACCAGGGCGAGGCGGCCCCGGTTACCGTATTGCAGCTCGGGCCCTGTCCGGTCCTCCAGGTGCGCACTCCGGAACGCGATGGTTACGCGGCCGTCCAGCTCGGGTACCGCGACAAGCCCCGGAAGAACGCCACCCGGGCCGAGCGCGGCCATGTCTCCAACTCCCTGGAGTCCAAGCGGCGCAAGAAGCGCCAGGGCCAGGACATCCCCCGCAAGGCCGACGTCGAGCCGCAGCGCGTCATCCGCGAGTTCAAGCTCGACGGGGGCGCCGCCCCGGAGGTGGGCCAGAAGCTAACTGTCGATCTGTTCAAGGACGTCAAGGCGGTGGACGTGATCGGCACCACCAAGGGCCGCGGGACGTCGGGCGTGATCAAGCGCTGGGGGTTCGGCGGCTTGCCGGCGGCGCACGGGGCCAAGAAGGTTCACCGCGAGGTCGGCTCGACCGCCTCGCTCGCCAGCAACCGCGGCAGCGGCCGGCCGAAGAAGGGCAAGAAGCTCCCCGGCCGGTACGGCCACGAACGGGTGACCACCCGAAATCTGCGGGTCGTGTCCGTGGACGCCGAAAACAACCTGCTGCTGGTCCGTGGGGCCGTCCCGGGGTTCAACGGCGCGTACGTCATGGTGCGGCCGACGAATAAGAAGTAATATCACTCCTCACGCACCGGTTCAGCGGACTTTGATTCCGTGCTGGGGGCGCACATTTCATCCGGTGCTCCACTGCAACCGCTGCATTCGGACAGCGCCCTGATCCCGTCGAAACTGGTCAATTACGGACGCCTCTCGGATCGGGAGCTGATCGACTCTCTAAAGCCAGGTCAGCCGGGCTCACTCAAGGTGCGGCCAGACGGAACGATCGTTGACGGCCATCACCGGATCAAGGTCCTTCGAGATCGCGGAGTGAACGTCGATTCGTTGCCGCGAGAAGTCATCCCGAAGGACGCGCTCCCGGGAGCTCCGTAGGGGCGGCTGTTTGAATCGAGTAGAATGATTACATGAGAACAGAGCCGTTTTGGGTCCCAGGCCCCTGGCCGGGGCGGCTGGCGATCATGCCGCGCCCGCGCGGGGGCGACTGGCTGGAGGACGAGATCAAAGCCTGGCGCCGGGCGCGGGTCGATGGGGTCGTCTCCCTGCTGACTGCGGATGAGGTTGCTGACCTCAATTTGGCCGATGAAAGGGAATTGTGCCTGGCGAACGGGATTCGGTATGAGTCGTTCCCGATTGCCGATCGCGGTGTGCCATCGTCGCGAAATGACTTCTCGACGTTGATGTCGCGGCTCGTCGGCCACCTCGGGGAAGGGAAGACCGTCCTGGTTCACTGCCGACAGGGCATCGGGCGGTCGGCGCTCGTCGCGGTCGGCGCGCTGGTATCGTCTGGGACGGACGCGGATGCAGCGATCCAGCATGTTGGCGCCGCACGCGGCTGCCCCGTTCCGGAAACGTCGGAACAACGCAAGTGGATTCTCGACCTGGCGAAGTCCTTGACGGCCCCGGCCGCGACCGCTCTCGAGCTTGGTCGTCCCCAAAGTTCAACATCTTGAAACTTCGATGTTCGTCGGCATCGACCTGGGCACCACCTACTCCGCGGTCGCCGCACTGGACGACCGCGGGCAACCCGTGACCCTCCCGAACCGCGACGGCGACATGCTGACGCCGTCCGCGGTCCTCATCCTCGACGACAGCTCGGCTGTCGTCGGCCAGGCGGCGCTCGACGTCGCCCAGGAACAGCCAGACCGGGTGGCAACTCTCGTCAAGCGGCGGATGGGCCTCGACTCATTTGGCCGCCCGGTGGGGGGTCGCGAATACCGACCGGAAACCCTGTCGGCCGTCATCCTCCGCAAGCTGGTCCAGGACGCCGAGCAGCGGATCGGGCCGATCTCGAAGGCGGTGATCACCGTCCCGGCGTACTTTGACGACACCCGCCGCAAGGCCACCCACGACGCCGGCCGCATTGCCGGGCTCGACGTCCTCGACATCCTCGACGAGCCGACCGCCGCGGCCCTTGCCTACTCGTTCCAGCGCGGCCACGCGGTCCCCAGCCCGCACTCGACCCTCACCGACAAGCCGCAAACAATCCTCGTCTACGACCTCGGCGGCGGGACGTTTGATGTCACCGTTGTCAAGCTGCTGCCGAAACGGTTCCAGGTGCTGGCGATCGAGGGAGACGTGCGGCTGGGCGGTAAGGACTGGGACGACCGGATCGTCAACCACGTGGCCGAGGCGTTCCACGCCCGGTATGGGGAGGACCCGCGCGCCGACGCCCAGAGCCTGGCCGTCCTGCAGGCCGCATCCGAGCGCGCCAAGCGAACGCTCAGCAAGCTGGATCAGGCGAGCGTCACCTGCAACCACGCCGGCCGAAAGCTCGCGGTGCCGATCAGCCGCCGCGAGTTCGAGACGCTCACCCGCGACCTGCTCACGCGCACCAGGCTGACGACCCAGCAGGTCCTCAGGCAGGCCAACCTCAACTGGGAGCAAATCGACCGCATCCTGCTCGTCGGTGGCTCGACGCACATGCCGATGACCGGGGCCATGCTTCGCGAGATCAGCAGCAAGCCTCCGGACGACTCGCTGGCCGTCAGCGAGGTGGTCGCCCGCGGGGCGGCGATCCACGCCGGCATCCTCTCGGCCAAGGAAGGCGACGCGCGGCGGACCAGGGCACAGGCGGGACCGAATCCATTGGCCGACGTGGTCGAGATCAGTGTCAACGCCCACAGCCTCGGCATCGAGGTCCGCAAGGACGCCGACCGCGCGAATGACGTGTTGATCGCGAAGAACACGCAGCTCCCGGCGGCCGCCAGTCGTGTCTACTACACGCTGACGGACAACCAGCACCGGGTCCGCGTGCGCGTGCTCCAGGGGGAAGCGTCGCAGGCGGACGCGTGCATCCCGGTCGGGGAGTGCTGGATCGAGGGCCTGCCGCCGGTCTTGCCGAAAGGCTCGCCCGTGCAGGTCCGCTGCGCCGTCGCGGCAAACGGGCTGATTGACGTGATGGCCCTGGACATGACGACCGGGCGAATGGCCCGGGCGGAGATCCACCGCAGCAGTGGCCTATCGGACGACGAGGTCGCCCGCGAGGCGGCGTGGGTGAAGGGGCTGCGGATTCAGTGACAGCCGACTATACGACCCGAAAGTCCATCGCCGCGCTCCACGCCCCCAGGCCACTGGCGTTTACCGCGCGGACCCGCCAGCGGTAATGGTGCCCGGTGATCAGATCGTTCGCTGGCGACCACGTTGTTCCGCCGACGGACTCCAGGTACACCACCTTGCCGGTTGTCAAGTCGGTCACACGCACCTGATACGACGCGGCCCCGGTAATGTCGGACCAGCCGAACGCCGGCCGGACGTTGTTCACGTCGCCGGATGGGCCGCTCGGAGTCGGCCGATCCACGCGGAATGACGCTGCGGCGCTCCAGATCCCCAGGTTGGCTGCATTCACCGCCCGGACCGTGAATCTGTAGTTTCGACCGGACACCAGGTCACTGGGGGGAGTCCAGTTGGTGTCGGTTACCCGAACTGCGGGAAAGATGTTGAACCGATTCGCCGAGACGTCGCGGACGCGCACCTCGTAGGCCGTCGCCCCAGCGATGGCTATCCAAGACAACGTTGGTCGCAGGTTCGCCACTGGCCCCGTCGGAGCGGACGGTGTGGCTTTCGCGACCGAGAAGTCCTTCGCGTCGCTCCACGGCCCGGGGTTCCCATTGAAGGTGGCCCGCACCCACACACGATACGCGCGCCCGGAGACCAAATCCGCCGGCGGGGCCCAGCTAGTCCCGCTCGCGGGGGCGTTGTGGAAGATGTTGGTCAAGTGAACGGTCAGGTCGTCCACGCGGACTTCGTACCCGGTCGCGCCGGTGACCGAGTTCCAGGAGACGGTCGGTCGGAGGGCCGCCTGCGGGCCGGTCGGGCCGTTCAGAGTCGGCTTCGGGTCCGGCACGGTCGCGTTGAGTTCCGCCCACGCGTTGCTGTCATTTACCGTCACGGTCTGGGTGCCAAGAGCCTGCCCGTTGGCCGAGATGGTGAGCGTGTACGTGCCGTTGGCGACGTATTCCGCGAAGGCGCCGTGCTGCGTGGCCGTTAACGTGTTGGTGAAGCCGTTCCCACTTGCGTCGCGGACGTCCACGACGACGGAGGACCCCTCGCCGGCGTCGTAGTAACCGTTGCCGTTGGCGTCGTCGTACACGACGCCCGCGATGAACCCGCCGGTCCCGTTCGGCCGGTAAAGGCCGAGCCGGTGCGTGGATACCCAGGCTTCGGGCACTCCGTCGTGGACCTCGTACTGGCTCGGGGCCTCGTACAGATCCTCGTCCATCCCGATGGCGTTGAACGACGGCAGCGTGGCGCTCGTGCCCGCGTCGCGGCCGAGCAGGTTCTTGAGGTGACCCAGGCTGCCGGAGTTCAGCTCCAGCATGTACGCCGCGGTGTCAAGAAACGCCTCGCGCTCCTGCAGTCCAGCCAGCCCGAACGCGCCGGAGCTGTAACCGGTCTTCGTGTTTCGCGCCGACCCGACGGCCCAGCCGATGTCCTCGCCCCAGGACGTGTACCGGCCGGCGGGGTACCCCCAGGTGTCGGCCGGTGCGGTGTTATTGACGGAGAACCCGGGGATGGCCGAGCGGGTCCCGGTCGTCCCGGTGTGCGCGAAGCCGTTGGCCTTCATCCAGTCGTTGTGCGTCCCGGCCCGGTCCTCGAGCAGCTCGTCCCAGGCCAGCGGGCCCGCGGCCGGGGTCGCCCGCATGAGACCTAACGAGGCCGCGTAGTTGGCGGGCACGCTCGCATTGTTAATCATCGCCTTCAAATCGGCGATGACCGGATCGCTCCTGGCAAACCCGAATGCCGAGTTGACCGTCCCGTTGACCAGTCCCTGCAAGTTGTTGGCGAAGTCGGTGGGGTTCTGGCGGAGTGTGTTGACGAGGACCCACGCGTAGGTTTCGTAAGCCGAGTCGATTGACACCGCGGGGACGATGCGCTCCTCGAACCCCTGGACTTGCAGGACGCGATTCATGCGCGTTTCCCGGACGGGCGCGGGCTTGCCCTGACTCGGCGCCAAGGCACTGGACCGGCATCACGAGGCGATCAGACGGGGAACTTGGGCGGATGGCGGTCGATGCGAGTTTACGATGCCCGACCGGATGACCCGAAAGAGGGGCGAGTCGTCGAGATAGTCTGGCACACGATTCGGGGCAAGTCTAATTCGGCGGCCGCAACCCTCGCTGGCGCTTCGGGCTACGGCCGCTCGATCGTCCGACTCAAACTCTGCACGCCGCGTGCTTGAGCGGCTTCCAGTGCCCGCCGTCCTTGCTGCTGGCGACGCACTGGGTGATGAAGTTCATCCCATCCACACCGTCGAACACGTTCGGGTACAGGGTCTTCATCGGGTCCACTTTCTGGCCCCCGGCGCGCCGGATAATGTCGTCGTAGACGGCCGTGTAGACGTTCGCGAACGCCTCGAAGAAGCCCTCCGGGTGCCCGCTCGGGATCCGCGTGGCCGCCGGCGCGAGCTTGCCGAGGTACGGGCCGCCCGCACGGGTGTAGGTCTGGTGCGGCTGGCCGTTGCGGCGGACGAAGAGGGCGTTCGGGTTCTCCTGGTGCCACTCCAGGGCCCCCTTGGTGCCGTCCACTTCGATGAAGATGTCATTCTCGCGGCCGTGGGTGATTTGCGACGCGGTTACCGTGCCCAGAGCCCCATTCTCATAGCGAATCGCCGCGACGCCATAGTCGTCGAGCTCCCGGCCCGGCTCGAACGTCTTGAGCAAGCACGAAATCTCCGCGGGGATCAGCCCGGTGATGAATCGGCCCAGGTTGTAGGCGTGTGTGCCGATGTCCCCGAAGCAGCCGGCCGCCCCGGACTTCGACGGGTCAGTCCGCCACGCGGCCTGCTTTTGGTTGTCCTTCTCGAGCCGGGTCCGGAGCCAGCCCTGGATGTAGCAGGCGCGGATCGCGTTGATCTCGCCGAGGTCGCCGTTGAGCACCATCTCCCGCGCCTGTCGCACGAGCGGGTAGCCGGTATAGTTGTGGGTCAAACCGAACACCACCCCCGTCTTCTTGACCACCTCCATCAGGGCCTCGGCCTGTTTGAGGTCAAAGGTCATCGGCTTGTCGCAAATGACGTTGCACCCGGCCTCGGCGAAGGTCTTGGCGATCTCGAAGTGTGTGTGGTTCGGCGTGGCGACGGACACGAAGTCCACCTTGTCGGGCCGCTTAGCCTCGGCGTCGGCCATCTCCTTGTAGGAGCCGTAGGCCCGGTCGGGCGCGATGTCGTAGTCCGGGGCGCTGGCCTTGGCCTTGGCGGGGTCACCGGACAGGGCTCCCGCGACGAGCGCGGCCCGGTTGTCGAGGACGCCGGCGGTGGCATGGACGCGGCCGATGAAGGCCCCCTGCCCGCCGCCGATCAGGCCCATGCGGAGCTTGCGGTTGAGCGGTGCGTTGGTCGCCATGGGGTGGCTCCGGTACAGGGATCAGGAGTCAAGAGTCACGGATCAGAATAGTAACCCGGGCAACGGTCGCCGGGGGGCTTTTCCCGGTTGCATCCGCGACGCGAACTCGCTATCTTCCCCCCGCCCCGGGTTCGCCCTCTGTCCCCGCACGGACGCGGTCCATGACCCACTCCCTCTCCGCCCTGTCGGCCGTGCTGATCGTGATTCTCGCCACCGGCTGCATCGGCTCCCGACACCAGATCCCGAAGAACCCGCCGGTCGGCGACCGGCCGAAAGGTCCGGGCAAGGAGCTGGCCGCGGCCGGCTCGACCCGGGAGCCGGCGCTCGCCGACCCATCCACCATGATCCCGCCGCGGCCGGACATGCGGCTGCCGGAAATCCCAGCCTCGCCGGGCAAGGAGACGGACATTGTCGGCGCCCCGACCCCGCTGCCCGAGAAGCCCGGGGGCGTCGTCCCGGCCGACGGCATCCGTCCGGCCCCGGGCGCGAAGGACGTGCAACCGGCGGGAGCCGAG
>DATFWZ010000704.1:0-3020 GCA_035258765.1 Gemmataceae bacterium | reverse complement strand
GAACGACCAGCAAGGCCCGGTCCCCGTCGGCCTCATGGGGACCATGATCAACCAGCTCCGCGACGCCGTCCGCGGCTCAACGGAGCAGGTGGATAAGCAGGGCCGTCCCGTGCGGACGGTGATCGTCCTCCCCCACCTCGATCTGCTAACCACCAGCCAGGGCGGGCTCACGGGCGAGGCCCGCGAGGTGATCGTCCTCCTCTACGAGAACCCGACCATCGTCTTCCTCGGGTTCAAGGACCCGTCATTTCCGCTGCCGAAGGTGATCGAGAGCCTGTTCCCGCACCGGACTTCCTTGCTCGGGATCAGCCGCGACCGGTTGCGACACCTGATCACGCAGCGCGAGAGCCGGAAGTTCGGCCGGCAGTTCAACCCGTGGGGGCTGTACAAGTACGTCTCGGGCGTCAACGCGGCGAGATTGCGCAAGCTGCTGAGCACGCTCGAGGGGGAGGACTACCCGGCCGACCCGAAGCAGGCGTACCGCCAGCTCCGGCAGGCGACGCTGACCGGCTCGCTCGAAATCCCGGAGGTCAGTCTCGACGCGGACATCGGCGGCTACGACAAGGTCAAGAAGCGATTGCGGACCGAGCTTCTGGACGTGCTCACCCGCCGCGACGCGGCCACGACCGAGGACGACGTGGCCCGGCTGGAGGAGCTGATCCCGCGCGGGATGATCTTCTGGGGCCCGCCGGGGACCGGGAAGACGTTTTTCGCCAAGGCGATGGCCGCGTCGATCGGCGCCGCGATCACGGTCGTGTCCGGGCCGGAGTTGAAGTCGAAGTGGGTCGGCGAATCCGAGGAAAACCTCAGGCAAATCTTCTACAAGGCCCGCCAGTCCGCTCCGTCGATCATCGTTTTCGACGAGATGGACTCGTTCGCCACCGCTCGCGGGACGTACACCGGGTCCGGCGTCGAGCACTCGATGGTCAACCAGCTCCTGACCGAGATGGACGGGTTTCACAAGGAAGAACTGGTTTTCGTGGTCGGGACGACCAATTTCGTCGAGAGCCTCGACCCGGCCTTGCTGCGGCCGGGGCGGTTCGAGTTCCACCTCTACATCCCCTACCCGGAGCCCGACGACCGCCGCGAAATCCTCAAGATCTACAGCCGGAAGATGCGGCTTGAGATGACCGACGCGGCCATCGAGTTCGCCGTCCGCCGGACCAACGACCACGTGATCGGTGCCGCGGCCGGGACCAGGTACAGCGGCGACCACTTGAATGCTTTGTGCCGGTCGATCGCCCGGCTGCGCCTGCGGGACAACATCACTGGGCCGACCGAACCGGACCTCGTCGAGCGGGCCCTCACGGAATGGGTCGAGCGGCCGAAGATGACGCCCGGGGAGCTGAACGTCCTGGCCACACACGAGGCCGGGCACGCGGTCGTCTCCCTGCACTGCCCGAATGCCCCCGCGATCGAGCGGATCACGATCGCGAGCGAAATGCAGTGGGCGTTCGGGTACGTCCGCCACGCCGACCCGGCCCACCGCTACATCCAGACAGTGAACTTCTACCTGGACATGATCTGCGTCGCCCTCGGGGCCCGCGAGGCGGAGAAGGTCTTTCTGAGCGACATCTCGCTCGGGGCCACCGGTGACCTGCAGTCGGCGACGGCGATTGCCCGGGAGCTGGTCGAGGTCCACGGGTACGGCGCCGGCGACGTGGTCCAATACCGGCGGATGGACGACCAGGGGATCCGGCACCCGGACCTGTCTCCCAAGCTCCTGGAAGAGCTGGACGAGCGCGTCCGAGCGATCGTGGAGGAACAACGGGTCCGGGCCGAGGCGATCATCCGGGAGAACAAGACGATGGTCGCGACGCTCCGCGACCTGCTCCTGGAGCACAAGACGATCGACGCCAAAGTGCTGACCGAGCTGGCCCCGGAAAAGGCAGCCAAGAAGAAGAGGGACTGACCTCATGGCCGAACTGACTATCCGCCTCCGGAAAGACCCGGAGACCGGCAAGCAGGATATCATCATCGACCTCAAGTCGGACGAGGACGCCTTGCCGCACGAGCACGAGCAGATGCACCGCGAGGCCGTCGAGAAGTTGATCGGTAAGAACAACGTCGGCAAGGTGATCGTCGAGCGGGAGTCCGAGAAGGCGCCGGCCGCCCCGCGGGACTCCGGCCCGCAACAGGAACGTCAGGCCCAGAAACAAGGTGGGTGAGCCCTCGACAGACTGATGATCTTTCAGTTCCCAGACCTCGAAACATTCCGCCTCGCCGTGACGAGCGCCCAGGTCCCGCTCGACGTCAGCGCCGGGCCGGCCGAGGTCGCATTCGACCCGGCGGGCCGTCCGTCCGTCCGATCGGCCGGCGGGATTCCGCCCAAGGCGATGCAGAACGCGTTGCGCAAGCTCGGGGTCAAGTCGGGCAAGGAGCACTATTCGGAGGCGATCCTCACTGTCGATTGCTGGCCGCAGGTGTTGCCCGTGACCAAGGTCGGGACGCCGCCGGAAGTCACGTCCAATACTCCCGTGCTGTTCGAAATGCCCGCGACCGAGATGCCCGCGGTCGTCACCGAGATGCTGCGCCTGGGCAACGACCGGCAAAGCTTCCGCACGCTCGCGGCGACCAACGGCTCGGGCGAGCGGGTGCTGCTGAAGGTGATCGGCCCGCCATACTACACGCTCCTTCGCGCGATTGACAAGACCACGCAGAAGGGCGCCAACGTCACCGCGTATGTCGAACGGGCCCCCCGGGTCTGGGTCGAGCTTGGACACGACCACGCCCTGGCCGCGAAGATCCGACCGGCCGCGGGCCAGGTGTACCTGCTGCGACCGGAGCGGCAGTGGACGGTCGTCGAGGACGCGCCGTTTCAGGACGTCTACGAGGTTCTCGACTTCAAGCTCCCCGCGGCGTCGGTCGAGTGGCAGGAGTCGCAGCTGAAGGGGAAGCTGGCGGTCCCGCTGCGCCTCGTGCCCGGGAACGCGGCCGACGTCGCCGAGTTGTGGGTCCTCACCGAGAACGCGGTGGACCAGCTCGACGCCCTCGTGCGCGACGCCGACGAGCGGCTCATG
>DATFWZ010000703.1:0-9306 GCA_035258765.1 Gemmataceae bacterium | reverse complement strand
CTCAAGGGGCTCACCGAGTCCGCGGCCGACATCCTCGGCGTCGCCGGCCAGGTCGGGACGATCGAGAAGGGCAAACTGGCCCACCTCGTCGTGACCGACGGCGACTTCCAGGCCGAAAAGACCAAGGTCCGCTACGTGTTCGCCGATGGAATCAAGTTCGAGTTCGACCCGGACAAGAAGGACGAGCCGAAGCGCGAGGGCAAGAAGGAAACCGCCAAGAAGGACGAGCCGAAAAAGGACGAAGCCGTGACCGGCACTCCCGTCGAGCACGCGACCGAGCTCGAGGCCGATCGAATCCCCAAGACTCGAACCAAGGGCCGCGTCCTGATCCGGAACGCGACCGTCCTCACCGCGGCGAAGCCGCCCAGGCTGGACAAGGCCGACATCCTGGTCGAGGGTGGGAAGATCAAGGCCGTCGGCCCCGGGCTCCCGGTCCCATCGGGCGACGTGCCGGTCATAGACGCCGAGGGCATGTTTGTCATGCCCGGAGTCATCGACACCCACGCCCACTTCTCCATCTCCGGCGGGGTCAACGAGTTCTCCCTGTCGGTCGTCCCCGAGGTCCGGGTCCGCGACGTGGTCAACTCCGAGGACGTCGAGATCTACCGCGCCCTGGCTGGCGGCGTGACGACGGCCCGCCTGCTGCACGGCAGCGCCAACGTCATTGGCGGGCAGGACGCGGTGATCAAGCTGAAGTACCTGCAGCCGGCCAAGGAGCTGCTCGTCACCGGCAACCCGCGCGGGGTCAAGTTCGCCCTCGGCGAGAACGTCAAGCGGACCGACGGCCGGTTCCCGAACACGCGCATGGGCGTCGAGGCCGTGCTGGTCCGGGCGTTCAGCGAGGCGCAGTCGTACCGCAAGCAATGGGAGGATTACCAGGCCAACAAGGACAAGCTCCCCGAGCCGCGCCGCGACCTGCGCCTGGAGGCCCTGGTGGACATTCTCAAGGGCGACATTCGCGTCCACTGCCACTGCTACCGGTCCGACGAAATCCTGATGCTCTTGCGCGTTGCCGACCGGTTCGGGTTCAAGGTGCGGTCGCTTCAGCACGTCCTCGAGGGGTACAAAGTCGCCCCGGAAATCGCCGCCCACGGGGCGAGCTGTTCGCTCTTTTCCGACTGGTGGGCGTATAAGATCGAGGCGTTCGACGCGATCCCGTTCGCCGCGGCCCTGCTGAACGAGGCCGGGGCCAGCGTCTGCCTGAAGTCGGACTCGAACGAACTGGTCCGGCACCTCTACCAGGAGTCGGCCAAGCTCATCAAGTACGGCGGCATGTCGGAAGACGAGGCGCTCAAGGCGATCACGCTGAACGCGGCCAGGCAGCTCGGCCTCGACGGCCGCGCGGGCAGCATCGAGGTCGGCAAGGACGCGGACCTGGCGATCTTCAACGGCCACCCGCTCAACGGCTTCGCCCGGTGCGAGATGACCCTGGTCGAGGGCGAGGTCTACTTCCAGCGGTCGGAGAAGCTCACGCCGTTCAAGCCGGCCGCGGACCCGCCGACGAAGCCGACGACGGCGACGGCATTTCCGAAGCTCGCGGGCGACCGGCCGATCGTGTTGCGAAACGCGACCGTGCACAACCCGGGCACGGCCCCGGTCATCGCCGACGTGCGGATCAGCAAGGGCAAGATTGAGGCTGTCGGCCGCGACCTGGATGTGAACGGGGCATCTGTCCTCGACGCGAGCGCCCTGCACGTCTTCCCCGGCCTGATCGACGCCGGCACGCAGATCGGCCTGACCGAGATCGGGTCGGCGAAGGAAACACATGACTTCGCCGAGGGGGGCGACTTCCAGCCGGACCTACGAGCCGCGGTCGCGGTGAACCCGGAATCCGAGTTGATCCCGGTCACCCGGGCGAACGGCGTACTGACGGCGGTGATCCGCCCGACTGGTGCCGTTGTCGGCGGCCAGGCGGCGCTGATCAACCTGGCCGGGTGGGTGCCGCGAGAGATGACCGTCGTCGAACAGCTCGCATTGAACGTGGAGTTCCCGAGCGAGACACCCGTCTTCCGGATGGACCCGTCGGTCGCGGGGATCGGCCGGGCAGTGGCCCGAAAGCAGCGCGAGGAGAAGATCCGCAAGCTCAAGGACCTGTTCGCGGAAGCGAAGCGGTACGAGGCGGCCCGGAAGGCGGACCCGGACCGGCCCATCGTCCCGCGACTGGAGGCCCTCTTGCCGTACGCCCGCGGCGACAGGCCGGTCCTGATCCACGCCGACCGGAAGCAGGAACTCCAGGACGCAATGAAGCTCTCCGACGAGCTCAAAGTGAAGGTGATCCTCAGCGGGGCGACAGATGCCTGGAAAGTCGCCGACGAGTTGAAGAAGCGGGACGTGCCGGTGATCGTCGGGCCGGTCATGGACCTGCCGACGGATCGCGACGATCCGTACGACGGCCCGTACGCGAACCCGGCCAGGCTGTACCGGGCCGGGGTGCGCTATTGCATCCGCAGCACCGGCTCGAGCAACGCCCGCAACCTGCCGTACGAGGCGGCGATGGCGGTTGCTTACGGGTTGCCCCCGGAAGAGGCCCTGAAGGCGGTCACCCTGTACCCGGCCCAGATCCTGGGGGTCGCGGACCAGCTCGGGAGTGTCGAGGCCGGCAAGCGCGCCAACCTCGTGCTCACCAATGGCGACATCTTGCAGCCCAGTACGCAGGTGCTCGGACTATTCATCGACGGCAAACCCCTCGAGCCGGTAAGCAAACAGACGCGGCTTTACGAGAAGTACCGCGAACGGCTGAAGGAGGTCAAGGACGGCAAGGCGCCGCTTGGGACGAAATGACCTGGGAGCGCGGGCACGATGCCCGCGCTCCCAGGGCGGACGCCCCGCAGCTCGGCCCACGACAAGTCATTTCAGATGGGCGAGTGGCTGCCAATTTGGCGGGGGACATTTGGGGACATTTCGGTCGAAGGTTGCCAACCCGCACAAACACACTTGGCAACCTTCGAACGGTGCCCCGAGGGGCCGCCGTGCAACGACCTGTCCGGATCGAAGGTTGCCAAATTGACACACAAAGGCGTGGCAATCTTTAGAATGTCGCGTCCAGGCGCACGCTTGCAACGCCTTGACCGGGTTGAAGGTTGCCAACCCACACAAACACACGTGGCAATCTTCAACCGCCGCGCCCGTGCACCAGTTGCAACGATTCACCGCTCGTCACGCCGCCGAGACCGCGGGCGGTCGTCATCGTCATCCAGGACCTCGTACCCGGGGTTGTCGCGATTGATCTTCAGCGCCAGCTTGGCCAGCCGGCGCTCCCGCTCAAGCGGGGTCTCGCGCACCTGGTCCGGCATGATCATGATGAACAACGCCCCGACTACTCCGAACGCAACGCCGATCGCCATCCCGATCGGCCCCGGGTAGCCCTTTACCTCGGCGTACAGGTAGCACCCGATGGCCGCCGCGGCCGCTTGCAACACCAGGAAAAACACGCCGACCACGGCCGGCCCGAAGATGAAGACCGGAATCGCGACGAGAGTCAGAATCGTTGAGACGATCAGGAAGAACTGCGCGGTCTGCAAGCGACTCTCGAACATGCGCGACCTCCGGCACGTCGCTTGATGTCCCTCCGGCGTCTGCCGGCGAGGCAATCGGCGGGCGTCTGGCGCGACGTCCATTGTCGCCGGGCGTATCTTACTGGACAACGGGTCGCTCACGCCCGGTGACCGATCCGCCCTTTTCGCGAAGCGGCGGGTCTGGTAAACCTCCAAGACCCTCCCGGGCCTGCGAGGCTTCACATGGCCATGATCGACCACTGGCACCCGGTCGTCCGGAGCCGGGACCTCGGCCGCAAGCCGGTCGCGATCCGGCTGGCCGGGCAGTCCATCGCCCTCTACCGGACCGCGTCCGGCGCCGCGGCCGCCCTGGCCGACGAGTGCCCGCACCGGCGGATGCGCCTGAGCCTCGGCGCCGTCGAGGGGGATAAGCTCCGCTGTCGCTACCACGGGTGGACCTTCACCACCGACGGCCAGGGCGAGAGCCCGGGCACCCCCAAGCTGCACGCGTGCGCCACCGCCTACGACTGCCGGGAAGAACACGGGGCCGTCTGGATCAAGTCCCGGGATTCGAGCCCGGAGTTCCCGCTTTTCGAGGTCGATGGTTACCTCCCGATCTGCCTCCTCCGGCATACGGCCGAGGCCCCGCTCGAGCTGGCGACCGACAACTTCTGTGAAATCGAACACACCCCGACGACGCACGCGGTGTTCGGCTACGACCTGGCCCGGATGCACGAGGTCACCGTCCGGTTCGAACCGACCGACACGACCGTGCGGGTGATCAACGCCGGGCCCTCGAAGCCGGTCGGGTTGCTGCTCGGGGCGCTCGTCGGGATCCGCCGGGGGTACCTGTTCTACGACGACTGGACCACTCACTTTTCCCCGGTCTACTCGGTCTACGACCACTGGTGGGCCCACCCGGAGACCGGTCGCGAGTGCAAGGTGCGCTGGCGGCTGTATATCTTCTTCACCCCGGTTGACGAGGGGCGGACCGACTTGATGACGTTCGCGTACGCGAAGTCGAATTGGCCCGGCCCGGCGGGCGGCCTCCGCATGTTCCGCTGGCTGATGCGGTGGCACATCGACAAGGAGATTCAACTCGACCTGGAGATCCTCAAAGGGCTCGCCAGTCAGAACCCGAGCGTCGAGGGGATGAAGCTGAGCCGGTTCGACCGCGTCCTGGGCCTGAACCGCGACCGCATCGAGCGCGTGTACCGGGGGAACGGGCTCCCCATGGCCGCGACCTGCCAGCCCTAGCGACATGCGAATCGCCGTCGGCGGATTGATGCACGAGTCCAACACCTTCGCCTCGACGCGGGCCGACCGCCGGCGGTTTGAGCAGGGCTCGCTCGCGTTCGGCCCGGACATCCTGCCCGTCTGGAGAGATGCCCACCACGAATTCGGCGGGTTCATCGAGGGGGCGGGTCGCTTCGGCTACGAGCTCGTCCCGACGGTGATGGCCTGGGCCACGCCGTCCGGACCGGTCGATGACGCGGTCCTCGACGAGGTCGTCGGTCGAATCATCGCCGACTGCCGGGCAACGCAGATCGACGGCCTGTTACTCGCCCTGCACGGGGCGATGGTCACGCCGCGACACCCGAGCGCGGATACGGAAGTGTTGCGCCGTGTCCGCGAGGCCCTTGGGCCGGAATTGACGATCGTCGCCACCCTCGACTTTCACGCAAACTGCTCACCGCGAATGGCCGACTACGCAAATGCCCTCGTCGGCTACCAGACGTACCCGCACATCGACCAGCGACAGCGGGGGTTACTCGCGGCCGGGCTCCTAGCGAGAACGGTGCGGCGAGAGATCAGCCCCGCGACCCACATTGCCAAGCGGCCGATGATCGCCAACATCCTCGGCCAGGCGACGGACCGCGAGCCGATGAAAGGCCTCATGGCAGCCGCCCGGGAGATGGAACGACGGCCCGGAATCCTCTCGGCGAGCGTGATGGGCGGGTTCCAGTACGCCGACGTCCCGGACATGGGGCCAAGCGTGATCGCCGTCGCAGACAGCGACCGCGGGACCGCGAGGGCGGCCGCCGAGGAGCTGGCCGACCGCATGTGGACAGCGCGGCATGGCCTCTACGTCCCATGTGCGACACCCGAGGACGCCGTCCGCCGAGCGGTCGCGGCGGAGCGCGGGCCGGTGATCCTGGTCGACCTCGGGGACAACATCGGCGGCGGGTCCGCGGGCGACGGGACAGTGCTGCTCGCCGAAATCCTCCGCCAACGAGCGACCGGGGCGGTTGTCGTCCTGTTTGCACCCGACGCCGTCAGGGTATGTCAGCGGCTTGGACGCGGTAGCCGGTTCACAGGCACGGTGGGCGGGGCCGTCGACCGGCTTCACGGCAACCCGGTCGAGATCACCGGGAGAATTACCGGCCTGCACGACGGGAGATGGGTCGAGACGCAACCCCGGCACGGCGGCCGGCGGAATAACGACCAAGGGCCGACTGCCGTTCTATCGCTCGACGCCGGCAACACCGTGGTACTCAACTCTCTGCAAACTCCGCCGTTCAGCCTCGGCCAGCTCACGAGCCTGGAAATCGACCCGGCGGCGGCGAAGGTGATCGTCGTCAAGGCCGCGGTTGCGTACAAGGCCGCGTACGCGCCGATCGCGGCCGAGATCATTGAGGTGGACACGCCGGGGGTGACGGCCGTGAACCCCGCCCGGTTCACGTATCATCACATCACGCGACCCATGTTCCCGTTGGACCCGTAACCGAGCCGAATATGCACCGCCTCGCCCTTTCCGCCTTCGTCGTGTTCCTAGCCGTCGCGCCGGCCCGGGCCGACGGGCCGGCGTACGCCGACCGCTGGGTGTACTGCCCGCAAAACTTGCTTGTGGACAAGAATATCGATGACTTGATTCGCCTGATGGAGCGCGCGGGTAAGGCCGGGTACACGGGCGTCGTTCTGGCTGACTACAAGTTCAACATCCTCGGCCGAATGCCGGACCGTTACTTCCAGAACGTTGACCGCGTGAAGAAAGCGGCTGCGGGTCACAAGCTCGAATTGATCCCGTGCGTCTTCCCGATCGGATACAGCGACGGCCTGCTCACCCATGACCCCAACCTGGCCGAGGGCCTGCCGGTGAAGGACGCCCCGTTCGTCGTGAAGGGCAAGGAATTGATCCCTGCCGGGGAGCCGGTGCGCCTTGTGAACGGCGGTTTCGAGGACGCGAAAGGGGACAAGCTCGCCGGGTTTGGTCTGCAGGACGGCCCGGGGAAGTTCACGTTCGTCGATCGCGAAGTGGCTCACGGCGGCAAGCAATCAATTCGCATGCAGGATGCCGGCGCGAACAGCCGCGTCAGCCAGCGCGTCAAGGTCCGGCCATGGGCGGCCTACCGCCTTTCGTGTTGGATCAAGACCAAAGACTTCAATTCGGGCGGGTTCAAATTGTTGGCGCTCGGGGACTCCGGCCGACAGTTGACGTTTCACGAGGGCCGACTGAAGCGCGATCAGGACTGGACTCAAATCGACGTCGTGTTCAACAGTCTCGGCGAGTCCGAAGTGGCGGTGTACGTCGGCGCCTGGGGCGGGCTGAAGGGACGGCTTTGGATTGACGACTTCGAGCTCGCTGAGCTCGGGCTCGTGAACGTTGTGCGCCGACCCGGGTGCCCGCTGACGATCACGAGCGCGGACGGCAAGACCGCCTACGAGGAAAACAAGGACTTCCTGCCTGTCAAGGACGAGGAGACGCGCAAGGCAGTCGCCCGCGGAGAGTGGTCGTTCGCCCACGCGGGGCCGACGATCAAGCTCACCGCCGGGACCCGGATCAAGGACGGGGATCGGGTCCGGGTGAGCTGGTACCATCCGGTGCGCGTCCACGGCGAGCAGATGACGTGCAGCTTGTCCGAGCCGCGCATGTTTGAGCTGCTTGCGGACCAGGCGAAGAGAGTGAACGAGCTCTTCAAGCCCAAGACGTTCTTCATGCAGCACGACGAGATCCGCGTGGCTGGGTGGGACAAGCTGGCCGAGACCTCCGGCAAGACGCCGGGCGAGTTCCTGGCCGACAACGCCCGGAAGTGCGTGCAGATCCTCAAGGCCGTAAACCCGACAGCGCGTGTCGTGGTCTGGTCGGACATGTTCGACCCGCACCACAACGCCGTGGACAATTACTACCTGGTGAACGGGTCATTCAAGGGGTCATGGGAGGGGCTGCCGAAGGACGTGGTGATCGCCAACTGGAACGGCGACAAGGCGGCGGAAAGCCTGAAGTGGTTCGCTGACCGCGGGCACTCGCAGGTGATCGCCGGTTACTACGACGGCGGCAACCTGGACAACTTCCGTCAGTGGGACGCCGCGGCAAAGGACGTCAAAGGCGTTCGCGGGTTCATGTATACGACCTGGCAGCACGACTACAAGCAGCTGGACGAGTACGCGAAGGCGCTATTGCGTAAATGACTTGGCTGGGGATCGCCTACTTGGCGCGTAGCTTCTCCACCAGTCGCGCGAGGATGCCGGCGATGTTCCACGCGTCGTCGTCCCCCCGGTGGTGAGTCCCTTCGAGCGGCGCGTTCATGAGCGCCAGCGCCTCTCCCATCCCCACCTCATTCGGCAGCCCGCGGCTGAGTGCGAACAACGTCTTCACGTTCAAATGTCGCGGGCCGAAGGGGTAGGGCACCCCGGTCGCCTGGCATTGCGACTGGAACATGGTCCGGTCGTAATCGCCAAAGCTGGCCCACGGCCGCTCGCGCGACTGGTACTCTGTCCGCAGGATTTCGCACGCCTCGGTGAATGTGATCCCCCGCTCCACCTGCTCCGGCGTGAGTGTGGTCAGCCCGGTGCAGAACGCGCTCACGCGGGATCGTGTCGGGCGAACCAGGATCGACCGCTTGCCGAGTCGCCGACCGGTAGACAACTCCAGCGGGCAGACGCCGATCTCGATGATCTCGCTGACTTCCCCGGTCGGTGGATTTCCCTCCCAGCACGTGGACTCCACGTCTACGACGATCACGTGGTCGAGCTTCTTTGCCACGGTCCGCCTCCGTTCGACTGCCAGCGGTTAAGCGTACGGACCAGCTTGGCAACTTCCGGGTTCACCCGTTCAATGACACCTCAGCACCGGAGCCGGCCCATGCGCGTCCTCATCCCCGAAGACCAGATCCGGCGGCGGGTGGACGAGGTGGCCGCACAGATCGCCGGCGCGTACGCGGGGCAGCCGCTGACCATCGTCGGCGTCCTCACCGGCTGTCTGGTGTTCCTGGCGGACCTGATCCGCCGGCTCAACCTGCCCTTGCGAATCGCGCTGGTCCAGGCCTCGAGTTACCGGGGCCAGGCCACGACCGCAGGCGAGCTGCACGTCCAGGACGAGCTCCTCCCCGACCTGAAAGGCCGCCACATCCTCCTGATCGACGACATCCTCGACACCGGCAAGACGCTCAAGCACCTGGTCGGGCACCTGGAGGGCCTTGGCGTGGCGTCGGTGCGCACAGCCGTGCTGCTCCGCAAGGAGGGCCGTCAGGAGGTGCAGATCGAGCCGGACTTCGTCGGCTTCACCATCCCGAACGAGTTCGTGGTCGGGTACGGGCTCGACTACGACGACGAATATCGCAACTTGCCGTTCATCGGCGTCCTGGACGGGCCGAAGTAGTGCCGATGCGCCACGTATACTTCGTCGTCCCCGATCTGGGTCATGCCGCCCATGCCAAGCAGGTGTCGCTCCTTGCCCCGGAGATGGTCCGGGCGGCGTGGACGGCGCGCGTGTACTCGCTCGCCGGGGACGGCCCCTTCGGCGACCCCCTCCGAGCGGCCGGGGTGCCCGTCGAACGGCCGTCGGGCTCCGCGCGCCGCGACCTGCGAAGCT
>DATFWZ010000702.1:0-6380 GCA_035258765.1 Gemmataceae bacterium | reverse complement strand
CCGCCGACCCGCCGCCTTGACGTGGACGGTCCGCCGGACGCTCAGCCAGGTCCCGCCCGGCAGGCCCGGCAGGCGGGACCTACTTCACAGTCGCAAGCTTGGCTCGAACAGGCCCAGGATGAACCAGCCGGTCAAGAGCAGCCAGACCCCGCCCGCGAAGACGCGGATGCCCGTCTCCGACCACTCCGCGGTGCCCGGCCCAAAAAGGGCGGCCACCACCTCGCCGTCGTCAAGGAAGAACCACACGCACGCGGCAGTGGCAACCACGTACAGGCCGATCCAGGCGGCGATGCCCATATCCAGTTACTTCGGCCAACCGAGATGCTTCTTGAGGAACGCGAACGTCCCCTTCCCGCGGATCTCGTGTCCGCCCGCGAAGAACTCGATCTCCGTGTTCTCGGGGATCTTCAGCTTGTTCGCGTACAGGTAGCGGATCTTGGCGTACTCGTACGCGACCATCTCGTCGATCCCGACCCCGTCGTCGTGGCCGCGTTCGACCATGAACGGTCGCGGGGCGATCAGGTAGGCCATCTCCGCGTAATTGAACGTCTGCCCCAGGTCGAACTCCGGCATCTCGTACTCGCCCGAGAACATGTAACTCATCCGCAGATCGACCGAGACGTTCTTTCCGACCCACTCGTTGAAGTCGGCCGAGCAGATCGACAGGCAGTACTTCGGCAGGATGGCCGGGACGCGCATGGCCGTCTTGCCGCCGTAGCTCAGGCCGTAGAACGCGATCTTGTCCGGGTCCACGTTCGGCAACGTGCACAGCCAGTCGAGCGTCCGCTCGTGCTGGCGGACGATGAACGAGAAGAGCGACAGCTTGAGCGGGTTGGCCTTGCGCTGGAGGACGCGGAACTTGTCCTGGCCGATGTATGGGTTCTGGGGGGCGTAGCAGATGTACCCCAGGTCCGCGAGCTGGGCCGCGAACGAGTTGTAATACCTGGTCCTCTCCTTTGGGTTGCAAACGTCCTGCGGCCGCCCCTCGAGCCCGTGCTGGCAGACGACCACCGGCCGTTTCTCTCCCTCCTTCAAGTCTTTGGGCAAGAGGAGAATCCCGTACGCGAACACGTCCTGATACAGGTCGAGTGTGACCTCATAGCCCTTCCACTTCGGCGTGTCGTACAACTCCCGCGACCGCGGGTTCACGGGCTGGTCAGGAGCCGGCAACTTGCCGATGACCTCCTCCCAGAAGAGCTGTCGGAGCGGCTCGATCGACTTCGCGTACTTCTCGGGCGACGACATGTCCGTTCCGGTGAACCGGACGGACCGGCCCGACTCGCTGTCGCGCCAGACCTTCTGGGTAAAGGCGACGAGCTGGTCGAACTGGCGCTTCTGGCGGGGCGTCGGATCGAAGGAGGTTCTCTGGTCCTTCGGCTCAGATCCGGACTTCGCATCGAGTGGTTTGCCGTCGCCGGTCAGGTTGCTCACGAAGAAACTGTCCAAGCGACCCGGCTCCACCGGGTCCGTCGCTCGTTGGGCGAAGAAGTCGCAGATCGCGGCGGCCTTCTTGCCGCCTAATGGCTCGAAGTAACGGAACGCCCGGTCGGCTTCGGCTTTGAACTCAGAATGGGCAGTCGTGGTCAACCGACCGGGCGCCGCCCCCGCACGCCCGGCTCGCGCTGTCGGCGGGCCATTGATTGCCGGCCGTTTCGACCAACTTGCTCGGATATGCCGTGCCTCGCCAAAAAGCTGTACCAACTCCGCGTCGCCAAATTCGGTCAGTGCTGCCCAAACATTCCGGTAGATGGGCTCGGCCCAGACCCCTTCCCGAGGGCCGAAATAATCGCAAACGTCCACGCCTCGAATTCTGGTATCGAGGGCGCCCGAGTAGAACGCCAAGAGCCCGCCTTCGCCGGCACCGATCACTCCGACCGGCGCATGCCCCGTCTCCCTGGTAAACCAGTCCACCACCGCCATTACCTTGTGCACCTCATACCCGATGATGTGCCGGCCCATCTCGTAGGCCATCCGGTAGATGAACTCGCGGTGCGGCTGGTTCGTCCAGCGGTTCAGCTTCGCGCTGCCGGAGAAGTCGTCCTTCCGGTCGATTAGCATCGGCACGACCACGCGACAGCCGTTCTCGGCCAGCCGGCGGGCGAACTGCGACTCCTTCGGCAGCCCCGGGGCCAGGCCGACGAGCATCTCCGGCGTCCAGTCCGCATCCGGGATCGCCACCACCTGGGCGACGACCTTGCCCTTCGGCTCCAGCAACAGGCCCTCGCCATCAACACCCTCGAAGACGGGCCAGCGGATCGCGTGGACCTTGTACAGGTCGGTTTCGGCGACGAGCGACGGGGTCTTGGGCCCGCCGACGTACTCGACGTCGTCGAAGCTCTTCCGCTCGTCCACGATGCCGAGGATCTTCTTGAGTCGCTTCCGATTCGGCTCGACGGACTCCGCGTACGCCTCCGGGGAGGAGTAGTCGGGCTTCCAGTGGGCCTTGCGCTTCTCGACCGACGCGGCCAGCTCGCGGGTGAGGTACTTGTCGATCCCGGCGACCATTTTCATCGCCAGGTCGTCCTTGTCCTCCAGGGGGGTGGTGCTCGGAAGGGGTTCCGCGCCGAGGGTCGCGGAGAGGAGCAGGGTGGGGAGGAGCATGGCGGGAGTCCGGAGAGGTTAGCAATGAAGCCCAGACCGATCGAACGCGGATGACGCGGATGACGCGGATTCTCACAGATCAGACAAAGTCAGATCAAAATCGATCAGAGATCCTCGATCTCGTCAGCTCCGGTCGAGTGGTCGTATACGCGGCGCTGGAACTCCGGCTTTGGGCCGAAGTTGAACAGCAGGCCGACGTCCAACCGGCTCGCCTTCAGGTAATTGATTAGCTGTGTGCCGTGGTCCCTGATAAGGGCGGTGTACGCCTTGAATTCGAGAATGACGAGGCCGTTCACCAGGACGTCGGCGAAGTATTCGCCAACCACTTCCCCTTCATAGAAGACTTGAATCGAAGCCTGCGGGACAACGTCCAGCCCACGTTTCCGGAGTTCGATGACCATCGCGTTCTGATACACCTTTTCGAGGAACCCATACCCGAGCGTGTTGTAGACCTTGTAGTACGCCTTGATGATCTGCTCGGTCAGTTCTCGGTGCTTGAGCATGGACGTCGCGCCGCATGTTTTTGGATCTTGATTGTTGTCTGATCCGCGCAAATCCGCGTCATCCGTGTCATCCGCGTTCGTTTGGTTTGTGCGTTCAACCATGCCGACCCACCCTCAGTGAGTCATAGTTCCGTACCCAATGGCGGCGGCTCGGGCCGGGGCGGGAGCGGGTCCGGGCGGCCCTCGTCGTCCAGGTGGAAGCGGTGCAGGAACCGGTGGTAGATCGGGGCGATTAGGATGGCGACCAGCGACAGGAACGCGATCCCGCTGTACAGCGAGTAGAAGATCGCGAACATTTTCCCTTCGTCCGTCTTCACAGGGTCCGCGGGCCCCATCCCAGTGAGGATCATCGCGGCGCTGAGCAGCGCGTCGAGCCACCCCTGACCTTCGCAGTAGTGATACCCGAAAGTGCCAAGCGCCAGCGAGAAGGCCACGATCACCAGCGTGACGAGGAAGCACTGGAAGACGCGGCTGTAAAAGACGCGAAGCGGGGCAAGCGGTTGATACTTGCCTTCCAGGATGCGGAACATGGGCCCCCCGGGGTCAGGCCAGGAGGCCGGGGATCGGGCCTCCGCGGACGGGCAGCCCGAGGGCGAGTCTGACCGTCCGGGCGAATTGTTCCGGGCCGACCGGGCAGTCGCGCGGCTCCCCGCCGAGGCGGTCGCTCGACCCGATCACGCGCCCGCCGCGAACGCCGCCGCCCGCCCACAGCGCCGACCAGACGCCGGACCAGTGGTCGCGCCCGCCTTCGCGGTTCAGGTACGGCGTCCGCCCGAACTCGCCGGTCGCGACCACGAGCGTCGAGTCGAACAGGCCGCGTTGCCGCAGGTCAGCGAGGAGGGCCGTGAAGGCAATGTCGAACGTGGCCCCGAGGGTCGCGTAATCGGCGAGCGTGGACCGGAGCGACCCGCCCGCGGCGTGACAGTCCCAGGTGATTGTGTCGTAGACGGTCGTGAACATGTTCACGGTCACAAACCGGGCCCCGTGCTCGACGAGCCGGGCCGCCCGTAGACAGTTGTCTCCGAACTCGGACCCGCCGTAGCGCGTCCGCATCGGGTCGCCCTCGACCGCGACCGGCACGGTCGCGGGTTCGTGGGTCTTGTGCAACTCTCCGGCCGTCTGTCCGTGCCCGACGTTGACCCCGCAGAACCCGATGGGGCCGGGGAGCAGCACGTTGGCGGGGACGCGCCCGCGTCGGCCCTTTGCCGCCGACACCAGGGCGCCGAAGTGCGGGTACTCGAGCGCAATCTCTTCCAGCTGGCCGGTCTGCAAGAGTTGATGGCCGGTTTCGTGGATCGGGGCGGACTCGTGGTAGATTGACCGCACGACGGCGAACTGGTCGGCCGCGGCAGCCATGCGGGGAAAGAGCTCGGTGAAGCAGACGCCGGGGATGCGCGTCGTGATCGGGCGGTACGGGCCGCGCACCTCGGCCGGGGCGTCCGGCTTCGGGTCCCACGTGTCGAGCTGGCTCGGCCCGCCGACAAGGAGAAGGAAAATGCAGTTCACATCGCGGACGGAGGAGGCGAGGGCCAAGTCGGAAACAGCCAGGCCGGCGGCCGTGGCGGCGGTGGTGTGCAGGAAGTCGCGGCGGTTCATCGCCATGGAAGGATCCTCGGTGTGCGAGGCTACATGGTAATGTTGTCGGCGAAGGTTTCAACGAGAAAGATCAACGACTCGCGCGGACGCGACGGGACTCCTTTCGAAATCGACTCTTCGCGAGATTTTTTTCTCTCCCCGCGCGCATCGTGAAGCCGCGACGAGGAGACTTTGCGGAGCGGCGCGCGCACCCTGCGCGTCCCGAGAAACTCGATTTAGCGCCCCGTGACGACCTGCTGACGCGCTCCGCTGCGTACAGCCTCCACGTCGCGGCTTCACCCCGTGCGGGGGGGAAAGGGTTTTGACCGCCCCCTGACAACGCGACGCTTGCCCGGGCCGATTCCATCGGGCATAATGCTCCCGCACTTCGCCTGACTCGCGGGTACCTCTCCATGTCGCAAGCCGACCCGGACGCCCTTTTGCAACAAGCCCTCGGGCTCCTGGAAAACAACGACTACGCCGCGGCCCTGCCGGTCCTGGATCGCGTGCTCAAGGTCAACCCCAAGTCGGACCACGCGCTGTGGTGCAAGGGGTGCGCTCTCTCCGCCCTCGGCCGGCACGCCGAGGCCGCGGCCGCGTACCTCGAGTGTTCGAAAGTGGCCCCGGACCGGGCCATCGTCTGGTTCAACCTGGGCAATGCATTGCAGAACATGGGCAGCCCGGCCCAGGCCCTCGACTGCTTCGACATGGCCACCCGGCTCGACGCCGACTTCGCCGACGCCTGGATCAACAAGGGCCGCCTCCTCGACGACCGCGGCGACCCGGCCGAGGCGGTCGAATGCTACGACAAGGCGCTGAAGCTGGCCCCGGACGACGTGGTCGCCTGGTCGAACCGCGGCAACAGCCTCAAGGCGCTCGGCAAGCCGAAAGAGGCGCTCGCGAGCTACAAGAAAGCGCTGAAGATCGACCCGAACGACTTCGCCGCCCTGGTCGGCACCGCCGACTGCCTGATGGCTCTCGGCAAGCCGGCGGAGGGGATCAAGTTCGCGGACCGCGGGCTGGAGATGAACCCGGAGTGGACGGCCACGTGGTGCAACCGCGGGCTGATGCTCGCCGAGCTCGGCAAGCACAAGGAGGCGTTGAAATCACTGGAGCGGGCGGCCGAGCTGGAGCCGGAGACCCCGGAAATCTGGAATAACCTTGGCGAGATTCTGTTCCGGCTGAAGCGGCTGGAGGACGCGGTCGAGCGCTTCGATCGGGCGCTCGCGGTGGCCGACGACTACGCCCCGGCGTGGTTCGGAAAGGCCCGGGTGTTGTTCAATCTCGACCGCCGGAAGGAGGCGACGAAAGCAGCGCGACGGTTCCTGGAACTGGCCCCGGACGACCCGAAGGCGAAGGCGATGCGGGCACTCCTGGACGCGGCCTAGCATTCGCCGAGCCCCGCAAACGCCACCGGCCCGGCGCATTCGCCGGGCCGGATCGTTGATCAGCTTATTTCGCCTCAGCCCGCGAACTCCTTGAGCGGGTCGCCAATTCGCCAGTACCCGGCCGGGTCGGCCTCCTTGACAGGCCGCTTCCAGTCCTTGGCGAACACGTCCGGGTCGCCGAACAGGAAGGCGAATGTCGAGTCCGCTTTCCACATGTCCGCGGGGGCCCCGTTCTCGACCGCCTTCCGGAGCATCACCAGGCACTTCTCCTTCATCTTTTCCGGTTCCGGGTGCCAGTCGCCCTTGGCCTGCG
>DATFWZ010000701.1:0-16911 GCA_035258765.1 Gemmataceae bacterium | reverse complement strand
CCCCCGCCACTAGCCGCTCACTACTCGCGGCTTTAGCGACGAATCGCTAAGCCGCAGGCAGACTGAGCGGTCTTAGTCCTCCGTCAACCCCGGATAGTTCCGCATGACCAGGTGGCTGTTGATTTTTTGCACGAGGTCCAGGCACACGCTGATGACGATGAGCAGGCTGGTGCCGCCGTAGAACGTGGCGATCCGGTAGTCCACCTGGAGCTCGCCCGAGATGATCGACGGGATGATGGCGATCACCGCCAGGAACGCGGCCCCGACGTACGTGATCCGCATCAGCACCTTCTCCAGGTAGTCGGCCGTGCTCTTGCCCGGCCGGTAACCCGGGATGAAGCTCCCGTAGTCCTTCAGGTTGTTGGCCATGTCCTTCGGGTTGAAGGTGATGGCCGTCCAGAAGTAGCAGAAGAAGTAGATCAGCGCGATGTACAAGACGTTGTAGACCCACCCAGACCCGCGCTGCAGGTTGGCCCCGAACTCGGCCGCCCACTCGGACCCGCTCCAACTGGCGACGGTGCTGAACAGGAACGCCGGGATGAGCAGGAGGCTCGAGGCAAAGATCACGGGCATGACGCCGGCCTGGTTGACCTTGAGCGGCAGGAACTGCCGGGTCCCGCCGTACACCCGCCGGCCGCGGACGTGCTTGGCGGACTGTGTCGGGATCCGCCGCTGACCCTTGGTGATGGCGATCACCGCAACGACGACCGCGACGAACAGGCAGATCAACAGTAGCAACTTCTCGAAGCTCATTTCGCCGGTCCCGGCTCCGAGGGTGAACAGGGACTTCTTGAGGCCGAACCAGCCGGTATCCGACCCGCTGACCGACTCGAAGAGCAAGCTGCGCGTGGCCGCCGGGATGCGGGCGATGATCCCGGCCATGATGATGAGCGAGATGCCGTTGCCGATCCCGTACTCGTCGATCTGCTCGCCCAGCCACATCAGGAAAAGCGTCCCGACGGTGACGGTCAAGACGGCGGCCAAGCCGAAATAGTAATAATTAAAACCTTGCGCGTACGCCGGGAGCATGAGCCCCATGCCGCCTCCGGACGCGGACGGAGACATAATGATCCCACGAATCCAGAAGATGGCCTGGATCAGGGTGATCGGGATGGTCAGGTAGCGCGTGTACTCGTTGATCTTCTTCTGGCCGTTCGGCTCCTTGCGGAGCTTCTCCAGGTACGGCGACAGGCCGGACGCGGCCAGGAGCTGCAGGATGATCGACGCCGAGATGTAGGGCATGATGCCCAATGCGAAGATGCACGCGTTCGACAGGTTGCCGCCGGAGAACGTGGATACCAGGCCGAGCATCTGGCCGAGGGCCCCCGACTCCTGCTCGGCCATCCGCTTGGCCAGCTTGGCCTGGTCGATCATCGGCAGGGGGATGCAGAAGCCGATGCGGTAGATGACCAGGAACAGCAGCGTGATGTAGATCTTCCGCCGCAGCTCGGGGATCATGAAGATCGTGATCAGCTTCCGCATGGCCTGTCCCTCTCCACCCAATGACTGATGACTAGCGACTCATGACCTCCGGGCAGGTCATGAGTCGCTAGTCATCAGTCATTGGGTCGGTTCCACGAGTCCTTCCGTTTCCGGGCACTGGTTAGCCCTGGTGGTCCTGAGCCGGGCGGGGTTTCATCTTGTTCCGGACCGGCTTCTTGGGCGGCGGGATGACGGTGCAAGTCCCGCCCTTGGCCTCCACCTTTTCCTTGGCCGATTTGGAGAAGTGGTGGGCCCGGATCACCAGCTTCTTGGTCACATCCCCGGTTCCCAGAATACGGACGCCGTCGAGCGATTTTTTCGCCAGCCCCTTGGTCCGGAGGGTGTCCACGTTCACCTCCTCGCCGGCGGCGAACGCGGCGTCGATGTCGCCGACGTTGACGACGTTGAACTGCCGGGCGAACATCCCGTTTGAGAAACCCCGCTTGGGGATGCGGCGGAACAGGGGCGTCTGGCCGCCGACGAAGGTGATGCCCGGGAGCCGGGCGCCGGCGCTGGTGAACTGGCCCTTGCTGCCGAGGCCGGCGGTTTTGCCGTGGCCGGAGCCGATGCCGCGGCCGACGCGCCGCTTCGGTTTGCGCTTCTGGCACCCGGCGTGAACAGTGGTCAGGTCCATTAGTGTCTCACTGATTCTTATCTCCCCCTCTCCGCTTCGGAGAGGGGGCCGGGGGGAGAGGTCTAAGCACGCCGCGTCGCCAGACCCCTACACCTAACCCCCTCCCCGAGGCGGGGAGGGGGAACCAAACACGCTTACAGCTCCACTCCCCGCAGCTGGGCCACCTCTTCGCGGGTGCGGAGCTGCAACAGGCCGTCGATGGTCGCCTTGACGAGGTTGATCGGGTTGGTGCTGCCGTGGGCCTTGGTGAGGATGTTGCGGATGCCGCACGCGGTCACGACCTCGCGGACGCCCGGGCCGGCCTTGACCCCGGTGCCCGGCCCGGCCGGAACCAGGATCACGCGGCTGCCGCCGTACCGGCCGACGACGCGGTGCGGGATCGTGAACGACCCCTTACTCCCGCGAAGGCTGACGCGCTTCTGCCGCTTCACGTTGGCCTCGCCGTCCTTGAGGGCCTTCTCCACGGCCGGGGGGACCTCGTTGGCCTTGCCGTACCCGTAGGCGACGCGGCCGTTCTCGTCGCCGACAACGATGAGTGCGTTGAAGCTGAACCGCCGGCCGCCCTTGACGACGCAGGCGCTCCGCCGGATCTTCACGACGAAGTCCTTGTACTGCCCCTCCTGCTGCCCGCGGTCGCGATCTCTGGCCATTGCTAATCCTCAATAGGACCCATAGGTCGTATGGGTCTTATAGGTCCTATTCCAACTCAGAACTGCAGCCCGCCCTCGCGGGCCGCGTCGGCGAGGGCTTTGACCCGGCCATGGTAGCGGTAGTGGCCCCGGTCGAACGCGGCCTGGGTGATCCCCTTCGCCTTGGCCGCCGAGGCCAGCTTCTTGCCGACGGCCGACGCCGCCTTGACGTTGCCGCCGTACTTAACCCCCGCAGCTTTGCCTTTGGTGCCGGCGGCCGCCAGCGTCACCCCGTTCAGGTCGTCGATGAGCTGGGCGTAAATGTGCTTTGACGACCGGAACACGCTCAGGCGCGGGCGCTCCGGGGTGCCCTGGACCTTGTTCCGCACCCGGTGGGCCCGGCGGTCCTGGCGTTTGTGCTTGAGTTTCTGTGCGTCCATTAAAAGCTCTTAGCTATCAGCGGTCAGCGTTCAGCCAGACCAGCGATAAGCTCTCAGAGGTTTGGCTGAAAGCTGACCGCTGATTGCTCACGGCTCCTAGCCGCCGCTGGCGAAGGACTTGCCTTCCTTGCGGCGGACGACCTCATCGATGTAACGGATGCCCTTCCCCTTGTACGGCTCCGGCTTCCGGGAGGCCCGGATCTCGGCCGCGAACTGCCCCACCTTCTGCTTGTCCGCACCCTTGACCGAGATCTGCGTCCCTTCCTTGTCAAGCACCTCGACCGTGACCCCCTCCGGGGGCGTCAACTTGATCTGGTTCGCGTACCCAACTGAGAGGACGATCGACTTCTGATCGAGCCGTGCCTGGTACCCGAGGCCCTCGATTTTCAGCTTCTTCTCGTACCCCTGGGATACGCCGACCACCATGTTGGTGATCAGGGCCCGGGTCAAGCCGTGCAGGGCCCGGTTCTGCCGCTCGTCGTCCGGGCGCGTGACCGTGACCTGTTTGGCCCCGGCGTCGTGCTTCACCTGCATACTCGGGTGGTAGGCCAGCTCCAGCTTGCCCTTCTTCCCCTCGACGCGGATCGTCCCGTTGGCGAGCGTCACCTTGACGTCGGCCGGGATCGGGATCGGTTGCTTGCCCACGCGCGACATGGCCACACCTGTCGGGTCAACGAGTTTCGCGCCGGGCGGCTTGCCGTTTCGCGCCCCCGGCGGGGGACTCTCACCACACCACACACAACACTTCGCCGCCGACCCCCTCCTTGCGGGCCTTGCGGTCGCTCATCACGCCCTTCGACGTGCTCAAGACGGCGATGCCGAGGCCGTCGAGCACCTTCTTCAGCTCCTTGGCCCCCTGGTAGTACCGGCGGCCGGGCCGGCTCGACCGGCGGATCGACCGGATCACTTTCTCGCCGTCCGGACCGTACTTCAGGTAGACCCGCAGGATGCTCCCCGGCTCACCGGGTTTCGCCCCCTCCTTGAACTCTGCCCCGTCGAATTTGCCGACGTGGTAATCGAGGATGAAGCCCTCATCCTTCAACACCTGGGCGATGTTGGTCTTGAGCTTGGTGGCCTTCATCTCGGCGGCCGGCCGCTCGATCGAATTCGCGTTGCGAATCCGGGTCAGCATGTCGGCGATCGGGTCGGTCATCATTTGTGATGCCACCGTCGGGGGTCAGAGTATAGGTCCTATAGGTCGTATAGGTCGTATAGGACCTATACCCCGGGCGCACCTTACCAACTAGCTTTCCGGACGCCCGGGACCATGCCGTCGGACGCCTTGTTGCGGAAGCAGATGCGGCAGACGCCGAATTTCCGGTACACGGCCCGGGCCCGGCCGCAGATCTTGCACCGGCTCCGAATTCGGACCAGCTCCCGCGGGGCGAGGACTTTCGATTTATCCCGCTGGGCCTCGGGCTTGCGCATCTCGGCCTTGTGGGCGTCGATCTTCTTCAGCTCCCGCTTGTAGCGGGCTTCTTTGGCGTTGGTTGACATCTCAATCAGTCCCCAGTCCGCAGTCCCCAGTGCCCTTCAGTCCCGACTGGGGACTGCGGACTGCAGACTGCGGACATCTCATGATTCCCGGAACGGCATCCCGAACTGCCGGAGCAGCTCGCGAGCCTCGTCGTCACTCCGCGTCGAGGTGACGATCGTGATATCCATGCCCTGGGTGAAGTTCACCTTGTCCGCGTCGATCTCCGGGAAGATGAGCTGTTCGGAAACGCCCATCGAGTAGTTGCCGTTCCCGTCGAAGCTCTTCGGGTTCACCCCCCGGAAGTCGCGGATCCGGGGCAGGGCCACGTTGATCAGCCGGTCGAGGAACTCGTACATCCGCTTGCCGCGAAGCGTCACCCGGCAGCCAATCTCTTGCCCCTCGCGCAGGCGGAACCCGCTCACCGCGATCCGCGACTTGGTGATCTGGCACTTCTGCCCGGCGATCTGCGTGAGCTGTTCGGCCGCCTGCTCCATCCGGTTCTTATCCTGGAGGGCCTTCCCGACGCCCATGTTCAGGACGACCTTCGTGAGCCGGGGCAGGCTCAGGACATTCTTCCGGCCGAACTTTTTGGCCAGCGCCGGGACGATGTCCTTCTTGTACTTGTCGAGCAACCGGGCCATGGCAGTCCTTCCCGTCGTTGAGGTCCCCGATTGCCGACCGGGGCCTCTGGGGAGATCCAACTTTCAAGTTTCAAGTTCCAACTTGGAACTTGGAACTCATACGACCTCAGCGGCGAGGCTGATGATCTTGTTGAACTTCTCACGGAGCTCGCGGGCGACCGCGCCGAACATGCGCGTGCCGCGCGGGTTCAACTCGTTATCCAGGAGGACGACCGCGTTCCGGTCGAACCGGACGTAGGTGCCGTCGTCGCGGCGGGCGGCCTTTTTGGTGCGGACGACGACCGCCTTGACGACTTCCCCGGGCTTGACGTCGCCGCCCGGAATCGCCTTCTTGACGCTGGCCACGATGACGTCGCCGAGCCCGGCGTACCGTCGCCGGCTGCCGCCGAGCACCTTGATGCACATGCACTCTTTGGCGCCAGTGTTGTCGGCAACGTCGACGTAGGTATACATCTGGATCACGGATCACCTGTCGTTTTCTCGTGTCGGCCGCTCGCTCCGCGAGCGGCCACCGACTCGCGGTGCGAGTCGGCCACGGTGGGCCTCACACGGCCGGGGGTTCCGCTACCTGGACCTTGGCCGGGGCCTTGGTCACCACCCGGACCAGTCGCCAGCACTTCTGCTTCGACATTGGCCGGGTCTCCATGATCTCCACCGTGTCGCCGACGTGCGTCTCGTTCTTCTCGTCGTGGACGTAGCAGACCGTCCGCTTCTTGACGAACTTGCCGTACCGCGGGTGCTTGACCAGCCGCTCGACGTCCACGCGGCGCGTCTTGTTCATCTGGTCGCGGGTGACCACGCCGATCAGGGTGCGCCGCTGGTTCCGATGGGCGGTGGTGGGGGCCTGGTCAGGCATGAGTCGCGCCCTTTGCTTCCTTCGGTTGCTTGGCCAGCTCCCGCTGCCGCTGGACGGTCCGGATCCGGGCGATGTCGCGCCGGGCCTTGCGGATCTCGCTCGGCGTCTCCAGCCGGTCGGTCGCCGACTGGAACCGGAGCTGGAACAGGTGCTTCTCGATGTCGCGGAGGGTCAGGGCGAGCTGCTCGTCGCTCATCCCCCGGTACTCCGCGGCCTTCGGGGCCTTGGCCATGGTGATTCCTCAGACCGCGTGCCGCTTCACAAACCGGCACTTGAACGGCATCTTGTACGCCACTCGGGCGAGGCAGTCCTTGGCCGCGGGCTCCGGCAGGCCGCCGATCTCGAACAGCATCATCCCGGGCTTCACGACGGCTGCCCAGTACTCCGGCTCGCCCTTGCCCTTGCCCATCCGCGTCTCGGCCGGGATGGAGGTCACCGACTTGTGCGGGAACACGCGGATGTACAATCGGCCCTCGCCGCGCATGAACTGGGCGACGGTCACCCGCCCCGCCTCCAAAGCCTCGGCCGACAACCAACCCCCCTCAAGGGACTGTAGGCCGAACTCACCGAAGGCGACGGTGTTGCCGCGACTGGCGTTACCGCGGACCCGGCCCCGCTGCGTCTTCCGATACTTCACCCGCTTGGGCATCTGCGGCATGGGCCGCCCTCCTGCTACTCACTTCGCTGGCCGCCCCCCTGGTCGCCGTCGCGGCGCGGACCGCGGCGGCGACGCGTCCGGGCCGGGGCCGGGGCCTGCGTGTCCGTCGTCTCCTCGGACAGGTAGTCCCCGTTGTTCACCCACACCTTGATGCCGATATTCCCCTGCGCTGTGGACGCCTCGGTGAACCCGTAATCCACCTTGGCCCGCAGCGTGGACAGCGGGATGCTGCCCTGCATCGACTTCTCGCACCGGGCCATTTCCGACCCGCCGAGCCGGCCGGAGAGCTGGAGCTTGATCCCCTTGGCCCCGGCGTCCATGCACTTTTCCATCGCCTGCTTCATGGTCCGCCGGAAGCTGGCCCGCTTCTCAAGCTGCTCGGCGATCTCCTGGGCGACGATCTGCGGGTCCGTCTCCGGCCGACCGACTTCCATCGTCTTGACCTCGATTACCCGCCGGGTCAGGTTCTGGAGCAGCTCGGTCAGCTTGTCGATGTCCGCCCCCTTCTTGCCGATGATCACGCCGATCTTGGCGGAGTGGATCGTGACGATCACCTTCTCCCTCGTCCGGTCGATCCGGATCTTCGAGATCTGCGGCCGCTTCTTGCGGAGCAGCCGGTGGATGAATGTCCGGATCTTGTGATCCTCGACCAATAGGTCCGAGAAGTCGGCCTTGTTGGCGTACCACTGGCTCTGCCAGCCGATCATGATGCCGGTGCGGAAGCCGGTCGGCCGAATCTTCTGGCCCATCGTGCCGTTCTCCAGGCTACTGCGTGAGTCTCACTGCGCCGCGGGGGCGGGGGTCACGTTCGGGGCCGGCGTGGCCGGGGTCGTGACCGTGACGGGGGCCGGCGCGGCCGCCATTTCCTCGACCGGCTCCTCGCCGATGGCCACGCGGACGTGGCACAGCCGGCGGAGGATCATGTACGCGGTCCCGCGGGCCCGGGGCATGATCCGCTTGAACATCGGGCCGTCGTCGATTCGGGCCTCGGTGACGATCAGGTCCTCGGGGTCGCGGGCCCCGCGGTCCTCGGCGTTGCCCATCGCGCTCTTGAGCACGGTCTCGACAAGCCGGGCCCCGCGGTTCGGGACGAACCGCAGGAGCTGCAGCGCCTCGTCCACGCTTTTGCCGCGGATCAGGTCCGCGAACGGCCGGACCTTCCGGGCCGACATGTCCGCGAATCGGTGGCTTGCCCTGTATTCCATCGCTGTCATCCCGAAGGATGAAGGATGAAGGATGAAGGATGAAACCAGTCATCCTTCATCCTTCATCCTTCATCCTTGACTACTTCCCACCCCCCGCCGCGGCTGCGGCGGCCGCAGCCGCCTTCGCCTTGCCGCCGCTGTGGCCCTTGAATGTCCGGGTCGGGGCAAACTCGCCGAGCTTGTGCCCGACCATGTCCTCGGTGACGTACACCTTGAGGAACTGCTTGCCGTTGTGCACCAGGAACGTCACGCCGACGAAGTCTGGATGGATGGTGCAGTCGCGGGCCCACGTCTTGATCGGGTCCCGATTGTTGGCCGCCTGGGCCTTCTCGACCTTGGCCGCCACCTTCGGGTCGATGTAAGGCCCCTTCTTTCTCGACCGGCTCATCGTTGCCGACCTCCCGGATTTTTCCCGGAAAATTCGCAGAAGGCTTGTTCTATCTGCATCAGGGCGCTGCGTCCAGCAGATAGGACCTATAGGTCGTATGGGACCTATAGGTCCTAGCGAGAATTACAATCCTAGGCCGTCGCGTAGCGCGGGCCCGGCCGCCGCCGCCGGACGATCGCGGCGCTCAATGGCTTCCGCTTCTTCCGGGTCTTCCCGCCCTTGGCCAGCTTACCGGTCGGCGAGCACGGGTGCCGCCCGCCCTTGCTCCGACCCTCACCGCCGCCCATCGGGTGGCTCACCGGGTTCTGCGACACCCCACGCTGGTGCGGCTTCTTGCCCATCCACCGCTTGCGCCCGGCCTTGCCGAGGTCGATGTTCATGTGGTCCGGGTTCGACATCGCGCCCAGACTCGCCCGGCAGATGACGGGGACGCGGCGAATCTCGCCGCTCGGCAGGGTCAGCTGGGCCCAGTCGCCCTCGCGGTTGGTGAGCGTCGCGCTGCACCCGGCGCTGCGGCAGATCTGGCCGCCGCGACCCGGCTGCAGCTCCACGTTATGGACCGCCATGCCCAGGGGGATCTTCCCGAGCGGCAGGCAGTTGCCGACCCGCGGCTCCGCGTCCGGGCCGGACGTCACCGTGTCCCCGGCCTTCAACCCCTCGGGGGCGAGGATGTAGGCCTTCTCGCCGTCCGTGTATTGGATGAGGGCGATCCGGCTCGACCGGTTCGGGTCGTACTCGATCGAGAGGACGTTGGCCGCGACGCCGTCCCTCCGGTTCCGCTTGAAGTCGATCAGGCGGTACATCTTCTTGTGCCCGCCGCCGCGGAACCGGATGGTGATCACGCCCTGGTTGTTCCGGCCGCCCTTCTTCTTACGCGGGACGAGCAGCGACTTCTCCGGTTTGTTCTCGCGGGGCGAGGTGCAGTCGGTGAAATCGCTGACGGCACCGAAACGGCGGCCCGCGGAGGTCGGCTTGTAGAAGCGGATGCCCATGTTAGCCTTCTTGCAGTTCAATAGGACCTATAGGTCCCATAGGACTCATAGGTCCTATTAGAAGAAGTCAATCTTGTCTTCCGCATGCAGAGTGACGACGGCCTTCTTCCAGTCCGGCATCTGGCCCATCTTGAACCGGAACCGCCGCTTCTTGCCGTGGCGGATCTGCGTGGTCACGTGCTCGACGCGGACGTGGAACATCTCCTCCACGGCCTTCTTGATCTCCGTCTTGTTCGCGTGCAGGTTCACCTGGAACGCGTAGGCGTTGTGCCGGGTGCTCTGGTGCGTGCCCTTCTCGGTCACGAGCGGGCGCAGCACCACCTGGTAGGGCCGGAGGTCGAGGTTCGGCTTCCCCGTCTTGTGCTCGAACCGCAGCTTGTTCTTCCGGCGGTACTTCACCGGACGCGGTCGCGTTTGCATGACCTACTCCGCCTTCTTAGCCCGCAGGGCTTCCAGGGCCCCCTTGGTCAACACCAGCCGCTTCGGCCGCAGCACCTCGTAGGCGTTGAAGTCCGACGCGGGTAGGACGCGAACGCCGTCCAGGTTCCGGGCCGACTTGTACACGGTCGGGTCGAGCTTGTCAGTCCCGATCAAGAGGCTCAGGTGCTTCTTCTTGGGCTTCTTCGGCGTCTGGCCCTCGGCGGGCGGCTCGACCGGGGCCGGGCCCGGCACGTCGCGAAGGTTCAGCGCCTTCAGGATGCCGGCCATTTCCTTGGTCTTGATGCCGGTCAGCCCGAAGTCGTCCACGACCAGCGCGGCCTTGTCGCGGATCTTGGCGAGGATCGCCATTCGCGTGGCGATCCGCAGGGCCTGCTTCGGGAGCGCGTAGCTGTAGTCACGCGGCTTCGGGCCCTTGGCCGTGCCCCCGCCGCGACGCTTGTTCGTCCGCCGCGTGCCGGCCCGGGCGTTGCCCGTGCCCTTCTGCCGGAACAGCTTCTTCGTACTCCCGGCGACCTCGCCGCGACGCAGCGTGCTGTGCGTCCCCTGCCGTTGGTTGGTCTCGTACATCAGCACCGCCTCGTGCATGAGGCGCGTGCTGATCTTGCCGCCGAAGTCGGCGGCGTCGACCGTCACCGTCCCGACCTCCTGGCCCTGGAGGTTGAACACCGGGACGCTGAACGTCCCGGTCACAGTCTCGGTGTGTTCGGAAGCCATCGTTCGCCACCCATCGGTAACCATCAACAGGGCCGCCGCGCCTGCCCGTGGCAGGCGCGGCGGCCCCGAAACGGTGAACACGTTGTCTAGAGCGCCGGCCGGCCCCGATCAAGCCCCGGGGGCCATCACGCGAATCTTGATGTCCACTCCCGGCGGCAGGCTGAGCCCCTTGTTCAACGCCTCGATCGTCTTCACGGTCGGCTGCAGGATGTCGATCAGCCGCTTGTGGGTCCGAATCTCGAACTGCTCGCGCGACTTCCGGTCGATGTGCGGCGAGCGGAGCACCGTGTACCGCTCGATCCGCGTCGGCAGCGGGATCGGCCCGTGCACCTCGGCCCCAGTGCGCTTGGCCGTGTCCACGATCTCCAGGGCCGTCCGGTCCAGGGCCTCGTGGTCGTAGCCTTCCATGCGGATGCGGATGCGCTCACTTTGCATGCGGGCAGTTAACCTCCCCGGGTCCCGGGGTTTGTCGCCTTTCGACGCTCTCGTTCGGGAACCGTTTAACGTACGGACGGACACCGGGGGACGGCAACAGGCCGCGACAGTTTTTTAGCACCACTCACTGCATTGGCCGGGCGCGTGGATGACGAAAGCGAGCTCGTGTAACACCACCATCGCCCAAGTCTCACGACTTCGACTAAAGCATACCAAGTGCGAAAGTTCGACCCGGTGTCCGACCCCAGTGGACTCAGGCCGCCAAAGTGCTCATTCTGACGGCTGGGAGAATGAGCGCAAGTCCTTACTGGGACAGGAGGCCCCTCAGACCGCCTCAGGCCGCCACACATGTGCACCGAGTGGCGGTCTGCGGAATTCTGGACACTTTCCGGGGGGCCAAGTCTTGACAATTCGCATTCCGGAATGAACACTCCGCCCCCAACTGCGCGCCGGATCTGGCCGCCATGCGCACCTTCGCTCCGCCGCCCGCCCCTATGATGGGGAAATGATCACGCCGCAGACGCTCGAAATCCTCCGCTGCCCCATGGACCCGAAGCGCGAGGCCAGGCTCGTTCTCGAGGGCACCAAGCTGTTTTGCTCCCGCTGCCAGTTGCAATTCCGAATCCGTGAAGGGTTTCCGTCACTCTTAATTGAAGAAGCGACACTTCCCGACGGCTGCCACGACCCAAATGAGCTGCCCTGCCAGCGGCGGAAGCCGGCGCCCGCGAGTTTGTGACGTTTTGTACTTTCACTGGACAGTTGCACCGATTGACAGGTATAAGACCTGAGAGAGCCTTCATTCGCGTCCTGACGGACCGTCTCCCTTCGGAGTTGATTGTTGATTGCCGAGTTGACCGAACCCACGACGACCGGGTTCCGTGCCCTGAACCTCATCGCGCCGCTGCACGATGCCCTCGACCGGGCCGGCTATGTCGAACCCAGCCCCATTCAAGCCGCCGTTATCCCCATCGCCCTGAGTGGCCGCGACGTCATCGGCCAGGCCCAGACCGGGACCGGCAAGACCGCCGCGTTCCTGCTGCCGTTCATGAACCGCTGGCGCGGTGGGGACCCATTGAAACCGCAGGCCCTCGTGCTCGCGCCGACGCGCGAGCTCGCCGTGCAGGTGGCCGAGGAGGCCGAGAAGCTCTCCCCCAGCCGCTACTTCAAGACCGTCGCGGTCTACGGTGGTCAACGGTTCGGATCGCAGCTGTCGAAGCTGCGGCAAGGGGTGACCTTGGTCGTCGGCACCCCCGGTCGCGTCCTGGATCACCTGTCTCGCGGCACCATCAGCCTGGAAAAAGTCCGCTACGCGGTCCTCGACGAGGCCGACCGGATGCTCGACATCGGCTTCCGACCGCAGATCGAGCGGATCATGCGCCGGGTGCCCGAAGGGCGGCAGACGCTTCTCATGTCCGCGACCCTGACCGCGGACGTCATGAAGCTCAAGGACCGCTACATGATCGACCCGGAGCACGTGAATGTGTCCCCGGCGGTCCTGACCGTCGAGAAGATCGACCAGAAGTACATCACGGTGGACCAGGACCGGAAGACTGACCTTCTGCTGCGGGTGCTCGACCGCGAGCAACCGCGGCAGTGCATCATCTTCGTCGAGCGGAAGCGCGGGGCCGACCGGCTCTACCGGCAGATCAAGGCCCACCACGTCCGGGCAGCGGCGATCCACGGCGACCTGCCGCAACCGCAGCGCGAGCGGATCATGAGCGCCTTCCGCGAAGGCAAGGTGACTGTCCTGATCGCGACCGACGTGATGAGTCGCGGGATCGACGTGTCCGGCATCTCGCACATCATCAATTACGACCTGCCCAACGACCTGGAGAACTACGTCCACCGCATCGGCCGGACGGGCCGAATGGGGGCAGACGGCATCGCCATCTCGTTCGTGACGCCGGAGCAGGGTGAGATCCTGACCGGGATCGAGCACACGATCAACCGGCTCATCCCCGCGGACCGGATCGAGGGGTTCGAAGCGTTCGCCCCGAAGTTAAAGTTGAACAAGTCCGACGAGCCGCCCAAGCCCGCGACCCCGGTCTTCGGCCGCGTGCGGCGGAAGTATTCGAATCGGCTCTAAATCTGCCGTTAGCCGCGACGCGCAGCGGAGCGCGTCACCTGGACGCCCCGGGGCGCTGAACGGAAGCCCCGACACGCCCGCGTGACGCGCTCCGCTGCGCGTCGCGGCTAACGGCAGTCACTCGGCACTCAGGTTGGCCAGGAAGTCGTCGTACGCCGCCCGCGTTCGGGCCTCGTCGCCGTGGAGCGTCTTCAGCTTGGCCTGCAGGTCGTCCATCTCCTTTTCTTGCTCCTCCAGGTTCTTGAGGTAGCGCTTGAACAGGTCCGAGTCCTTCGGCAGCTCGCGCATGTTGTCGCGGAGCCGTTTTTGATCCGCGGTGATCGTCTGAATGCGCGTGTTCGACGCCTGGATGTCCTGCCGGACCTTGTCCCAGTTCCCCTTCACCTTCAGGGCCTCGGCCAGCTTCGCTTTCAGGGCCTGCGGGGCCTCCTTCAACGAGATGAAGTACCGGATCTGGTCGTCGGCGTTGTTGGTCAGCTGCACGCTGGACCCGATGTCGCGCTCCTCGGTGACCGTGTAGGACAGGTCCTTCTTGGCGGCCACGGGCACTTCGAACCGGAACACATCCGCGGCCTCCTCCTTCGGCTTGTGCTCGCCGACGAACTTGAACCCCTGCCCCTTGCGATTCGGGTGCTCGATCAGGAGCGTCCGGTCGGTCGTGGAGCGGTTGGACACGTCGTAGACGCGCTCCTCGCGGACGAGAGTGTTCGTATAGACGATTCCCTTGATCGCCTTGACCGAGGTAATTCGGCTGGTGTTATTTCCGGGCTTGGTGGCGACTTCGGTACCAAGGTCGATGGCGTAGCTGACCAGCCGTTCCTCGTCGGGCTGGAGATCGAGGACTCGAGTATCACCGGCATAGACTGAGCCTTCAAACACCGTGATCGGGCCCTGGGACAGAGGCATTCCGGTCGTGTTCTTGAACTTGAGGCCCAGGAGCGGATGCTTGGCTTGGACGCCCGGGTTGTAGATGCTGACGCGCTTGCCCTCGACGTCCTTGTTGACGATGGGCAAGAGCGCCGACTTTTGCCGGGCCAGGTCCACCGGCCGGTCGATCACGTACTGGTAGTAGTCCCCGAGCGAGCTGGCCGTCGCGACGCTCGCCACGCTGGCCCCAAGGTCGAGGTCCTTCTTCAGGTTCTTGGCAACGTCGTCCGCGTATTTGCGGCGGGCGGCCAGTTCACGGCCGCGGTCATAAGATCTCGGGTCGCCCTTCTCGGCCGGGGGCGCGGCACCGGCGACCGGTGGAGCAAAGCCGCCGCCGCCGGCGCCAAATGCGAAGGAAGTGGGAGCGGGCGGGGCCATAACGGCCGGTGTCGGCTCCGGCGCAACTCTGGCCAGCGCCCCGCCATAGGTGGGCGGCCTCAATGAGGCGAATAGCTCTGGCTCGACGGTCGGGCGGCCGACATAGAGCGGGTTGTACAGGTCCATCTTGAACGAGATCGGCCGGCCCGAGACGAGCGCCATCGTCACCTGGGCCCAGTCCTCGTCCGTCGGGTTCTCCACCACCGCCCACCCCTGCAGGTACGGCTTCCCTTCCTTCAAAACCAGGCGGTACGACGTCTTCCAGATCGGGTTCTCAATGACGTAGCCCACTTCCACCTTCCGCTTCCCCTCGCCCGCGAAGTGCAGGCTGACCGCCTTTTTCTGCGAGTCGTGCGACAGCGCCAGCGTCTCCAGGGCCCGGCGGACCTCGTTCTCGATCACCGGGTTCATGAATCGCAGCCGCTGCACCTCGCCCAGCTTCACCGCCCGCACGCCCTCGGCGCACCACAGGTTCAGAACGTTGACCGGCACCGGCGGGCCCTCCTTCGAGGCCACCGCCTGGGTCTCCACACCGATGATCTTCCCGGTCAGGGTGCCTGGCTGGTTCGCGTTACTGACGAGCGTCACCTCCACCTGCTCCCCGCGGGCCTGGGTGAGGATGTTGGCCAGCGGAGGGGAGTTATTCAGGTTGATGGCGAAGCTGGCCAGGGTTCGGTCGATCGGGTCGTGGCTGTCATAGGTGACCGCGGCCACGCGCCCCTGGGGCGACAGGTCGCGGAGGGTCATGCTCTTGATCAGGTCGTTGATGTCCTGCTCCGGGAAGGTCAAATCGACCCGGGCGTCGCCTTCAACTTCACCGGCCCGGGTGAAGTGACCGACGCCGGAGTTGAACAGGATCACCTGCGAGATCGGCAGGCTGACCGCGGGCTTCAGATCCGCGGGTTTCTGATTGCCGTTGCCCGGCTCGCGGGGCGGGTCCGGGTTGCGCTGGCCGTACAGGACCGCCCCGCCCGCGACCAGCGCCGCGGCGGCCGGGACGGCCCACAGGAATCGTCGGATTTGTGGCATGGTCATTCTCACTTGGATGCGCGCGGGATGGGACTACCTGGTTGACGAACGAACGGCACGAGTCCGTGTAACAACACGGCCGTTCGCGGTTCCTCTGGACCCCCGATTGCGGGTCATGCTACCCTTGCCCCCATGCCGGACGCGAGAGGAATGTCGCCCGTCAGGCGGCGGTTGTTACTCGGGGCCGCCACCAACTGGCTCGCCTTCGCCGCAACCCTCGTCGTCGGGTTTTTCCTGACCCCGTACCTCGTCCGCAAGCTCGGCGACGGCCCCTACGGCGTATGGGCGTTCGTCGAATCGGTCCTGGCCTATTTCACGCTCTTCGACCTCGGGATCGCGGCGTGCGTGGTCCGGTTCGTGGCCCGGTTCCACGCGACCGGCGACCGCAACGACCTGAACCGCCTCGTCTCCACCGCCCTGGCCCTGTTCGTCGGCCTCGGCGGGCTCGTGTTCGCGATCGGGGCCGGCCTGTTGCCGTTTCTGGTGACTTCCATCGAGCACGCGGGGGTCCCGCCTGGCGAAGTGCTCGCGTTCGCCCTCCTGATGCTGGCGAACCTCGCGGTCACCTTGCCGTTGAGCGTCTTCCCGTCGGTCCTCGACGGCCTCGAGCGCTTTACCGCCAAGAGCCTCGTGCGGATCGTCGTCCTGGCGATCCGGACCGCGGGCACCGTCCTTCTCCTGGAGCATTCGCCGTCGCTCCTGAACCTCGGGCTGCTCTTCACCGCTTGCAACCTGGTGGAACACGCGGCGTTTGCGGGCATGGCGTTCCGCTCGCTCCCCGAGCTGCGGTTCTCATGGCGGCTGGTGGACGGGGCGACGCTCGGCCGCGTCAAGGGTTACAGTTTGCACGCCTTCCTGGCGATGGTGGCCGGGCGGGCGACGGTGCAAACGGGGGTGATCATCGTCGGCGCCATGCTCGGCGCGGCCCCGGTGACGTATTTTGCCCTGGCGATGCGCCTGGCGGAGTTCGCCAAGGCCCTGCTACGAACGGTGACGAACACGCTGACTCCCGCGGTCAGCTCGCTGGAGGCGGCCGGGGATGTCGAAGGAATTCGGCGGATGTTCCTGCGGGCGACGCGATGGGTCGTCTACCTGATCCTGCCGGTGCACCTGGGACTTGTGCTCTTCGGCCGGCCGTTCCTCGGGGTTTGGCTCAACGACCCGATCTACGCGGAGCGCTGTTATCCGGCCCTGGTCATCCTCTGCTCGACGTTGACGCTGGTGGTGGCCCAGTCGGTGGCGGCCCGGGTGCTGTACGGGACGGGCCGGTTGAAGTGGTTCGCCCGGGCGGCGCTCGTGGAGGCCGCGGCGAACGTGTTGTTGGGAGTGGCGCTCTGTCCACGATTCGGGCTGGAGGGGGTCGCGATCGGGGTGGCGGTGCCGAATCTGGTGATGTGCGTGTGGGTGATCACGTACACGGCCCGCGGACTGGGAGTGTCGCTCGGGACTTATCTTGGCGAGGGCTGGATGCGGCCATTGGTGGCGGGGATGGTGCCGAT
>DATFWZ010000700.1:0-3903 GCA_035258765.1 Gemmataceae bacterium | reverse complement strand
GGGCGAAACATTAATCGGCGTCGGCAATTAGAGGAATGCCACTTTACCCAAAATTCCCGGGTTGACACATCCGAACGAATGGACGACCTTACGCCCGACCAGGAACCGGAGGCCGGCATGGGACGCGGGTGGTCGGGCACCGCGGCGGTCGTGACCGGGGCGTCGAGTGGGATCGGGGCAGCGCTGGCCCGGCGGCTGGCGGCCGCGGGGTGCCCAGTCGGCCTCATCGCCCGACGGCGCGACCGGCTCGCTGCTCTGGCAGATGAGATCCGAGCCGCCGGCGGGACGGCCGCGGTCGCGATGGCCGATGTGGGTGATCGGAGTCAAGTCCGGGAGGCGTTCGCCGCTCTGGGTGAGGAACTCGGGCCCGTTGACTTGCTCGTCGCCAACGCCGGGGTCGGCGCGCCCACGACGCTCGATCCGGTCAATACTGCCGATGTCGAGGAAATGTTCCGGGTGAACGTCTTCGGCGTCGTCTACGCGATCGAGGCGGTCCTGCCGGAGATGCTGCGCCGCCGCCAGGGACATATCGCCGCCGTATCGAGCCTGGCTGGGTTTCTGGGCCTGCCCGGCGAGTCGGGGTACTGCGCAAGCAAGGCAGCGGTCAATACCTACCTCGACGGCTTGCGAATTCACCTGCGCGGCCGCGGAATACGAGTAACCACGCTTTGCCCAGGGTTCGTTCGTACTCCGATGACGGCGGCGAACGACTTCCACATGCCGTGGCTGCTGGACACAGACGAGGCGGCGCGGCGAATGATCCGGGCCCTCTCCCGTGGTCGGGCCGTTTACCGGTTCCCGTGGCCGATGTCGCTTCTGGTCCGGCTCGCCGGCTGGCTCCCGGACTGGTTACTCGCCCGCGTTATGCACGATTACAACGAAAACCCGCCCTGCCCGCCGGCCCAGGCCACAACAACGGCGACGGCATGAACCCCGATTCCCCTTGCTCGTTCCGGCGGTGCCGGTATTTAGACGGCAGAATGATCCACCGACTGATTGCCCTTTTCGCGATGACTGCCGCGGCGAGCAGCGCGTGTGGCCAGCCCGATCCGACGGCTGGTAAGGCCACGGTCGGCGATCTGCCGCCGGCCATCGTCAAGACGCTCGAGGCCCTCGGTGCCAGTAGTGGCGTGCCGGACGGGCTGGGCGCGAGCTGGGAGCCGTCGCGGCCGGTGTCCGGCCAACTAGCGTCGCTGTCCCTGTTCAACGCCCAAGCCGGGTTGACGCTCCCAGTCTGGACCTCGGTCGACGAGGGGGTTTTCGCCACCGCAGCAGCACGCGGCCTGTTCGCGAGCGGCGGGGCTGTCTTTCCGGACACCCGGACGCCGTTCCCGAATTCACTCTGGGATTTGCAAGCTGGCGGGGCGTATGTGCAGCAAGTGGCCGAAGGGAATAGCTGGGGCGTCTGCCTGGTCGGCGGGTCGGCCAGCGACCGGCCTTTCCATACGATTCACGAGGCGACCATCGCGGGCCTCGTCTTCTGGCGATCCCAAACCGACGCGAATAACGCCTGGCTCATCTACGTGGTCAGCACCACCAACGGGCAGATCGGCCAAAACATCCCGATTCCTGGGGCGGCCTACGAGTTCCACTCGGACGAGCTCGACGGCATCATCGGGCTGCCGTTTCTGAGCCTCACCTATCGGCCGACCGAGGTGTTGCAATTCGACCTGAACTACACGGCGATTACCGACGTCCGCGTCCGCGCCAGCCTCCGGGTGGCGGAGGCGGTCCGGCTCTTTGGGGGGTTTAGCTGGGAGAGTGAAACCTGGCGGCTGGCCGACCGGCGGGACCATCGTGAGCAGCTCTTCTGGTTTGAGAAGCGGGCTGAGGGCGGGCTCGTGTGGCACCTCCAGGAACATTTCGATTTCGTCCTCACGGGCGGGTACGCGTTCGACCGATACTTCCTGGAGTCCCGCAGCTTCACTCTCACAGGGCACAACCACCTCGCCCTGGCCCCCGGCCCGTTCGTCGCGCTCCAACTGGACATTCGCTATTGAGAAACGGCCGACTGGCGTGACGGGATTGGGCTTGCGTCGAAATGGTAATTAAAGAATAAATGACAACCTCCCCGGACCGCCTTGCGCCGGGGACGCAGTCATCGCTCCCCGCCGGCCGTTCACACGGAGGTGAACCCTTGCGCGAGTCCCTGCTACCTGCCGCCCTCGCCCTGCTCCTCGCCGCCCCCGCCGTGGCGGACGACAAGCGCACCTTCCAGGTCTACGTCGACGGGAAGCCGGCCGGCCAGTTCGTGCTCAAGGTCGCCGAAAAGGACGCGACCATCGAGTGCACCATCAGCGCCCGTGTCGAGGTCAGGACCCTGCTGGGTAAGTACCGGTATTCGCTCGACGCCCAGGAGACGTGGAAGGACGGGAAGCTGATGGGCCTGCGGTCCACCTGCAACGACGACGGGACCAAGCACGACGTGACGCTGACTAGCGACGGCACGACGGCGACGCTCAAGGCCGATGGGAAGACCATCAAAGGCGGCGCGGCGGTGTGGCCGACCACCTACTGGCGGCTGCCGCCAGCCGCAGGCGCCCTCACACTCATCGACTCGGACACCGGCAAGCTGATCCCGGCCAAGTTGGAGGAAGTCGGGGCTGACAAGGTGAAGGTGCTGGGCAAGGAGCAGGCGGCCACCAAGTACCGGCTGACCGGCGGTGTGGACGTCACTCTTTGGTACGACGCCGGCGGCCGCCTGGTCCGGGAGAGCTTCGTCGACAGCGGCTACCGGACGGTGTTTGAACTGACCGAACAGACTGACAAGTAATGCGACCAGCGCAAAGGAGAGGACGGCCATGACAGAGCGGGAAGCGATCGTGGCCAAGCTGGCCGAGGTGCTGGAGGCCGAGACCGGAGTGTCGGCCGAGCCCTTGCGCGGGTCCGAGGACCTGCCCCTGAGGGACGGCCTGAACATCGACTCGGTCGACCTGATCGGGGCGGTCATGCGGATCGAGGAGTTCTACCGCATTCGACTCACCCAAGAGGAGTTGGCCAAGGTGGTGACCGTCCGCGACCTGGTCGACCTGGTGCTGGCCCGGACCGCTGCTCCCGTCGCCCGGGCTGCCTGAAATAGGCCACCGGCTGGGGTTCTCCGGCGGACTCTCGCTTGACCCGGTCCACACGGCGGGGACAATCCAGCCGCGGTCGAAGGATCCGGGCTGGCAGTTTACGGTTCGTCGCGACCGGGCCCGAACCCTGAACGGAGGAAGAGCCGTGCGCGCGACCCTGTCCGCCCTGGCCGGTGTGTTCCTCGCGGCCGTCGCCCCGGCCGCCCTCGCCGGCCCTCCGGACAGTTCCACGCCGCCGCTGGGCACCCGGATCGCCGACGTCCGCCTGCCGCGCGCCGCCGGCGGCCCGGACTGGTCCCTGGTTCAAGAGACGCACGGCGCCAAGGCCGTCGTCGTGTTCTTCCTCGGCACCGAGTGCCCAGTCAACAATGCTTACGCTCCCACGCTGGCAGCTCTGCACGAGGCGTACGCCTCGAAGGGCGTTGTCTTTGTGGCCATCAACAGCAACCAGCAGGACGACTCGGCCGCGGTCGCCAAGCACGCCCGCGAATTCGGCATCCCCTTCCCCATCCTGAAGGACGACCGTGCCACGGTCGCCGACCGATTCCATGCCGAGCGCACCCCCGAGGCCTTCGTCCTGGACGGCAGTCTGACCGTGCGCTACCGCGGTCGGATCGATGACCAGTTCGGCAAGGGAGTGAAACGGCCCAAGGCCACCCGGCAGGACCTGGTCGAGGCGATCAACGAGGTCTTGGCCGGCAAGGAAGTGTCCCAACCCTGCACGGAAGTCTCCGGCTGTCCCATTGGCCGGCCGGCGAAGGCGAAAGCAGTCGCCGGCGGCCCGGCGGTCACGTATTGCAAGGAAGTCTCCCGGCTCATCCAGAAACAC
>DATFWZ010000699.1:0-4658 GCA_035258765.1 Gemmataceae bacterium | reverse complement strand
TGGAGTCTCACCTCGACTTCCCTTACCGCTGGCGACCTCAACAACGACGGACAGCTGGACGTCGTGACTTCCCTGATCAAGTCCGACAAGGCGGCCATCTTTCTGGGACAGGGAGACGGGACGTTCCAGGACGGGACGCCGGCGGCCACGGGGACCGCCCCGGTTGCCGTGCAGATGGGGGACTTCAACGGCGACGGCCGCCTCGACCTCGCCACCGCCAACTATCTCTCGGGCGACGTGACGGTTTCCCTGGGCCTGGGCGATGGCACCCATCAAGCCGCGGTGCGATTCGCCGTGGGGACCCGGCCCGTTTCTCTGGTGGTGGGCGATTTCAACGGTGACGGCCGCCTCGACTTTGCGACCGCCAATTCTGGCTCCGACGACGTCTCGGTGCTCCTGGGCCTGGGCGATGGGATGTTCCGCGGTGAGGTGCGCCTAGCGGTCGGGACGGTCCCCCTGTTCCTCCTGGCAGCGGACATCAATGGCGACGGCCGGCTTGACCTGGCCACCGCCAACTACGTGTCCGGCGATGTGTCGCTGTTGCTGGGCCGGGGCGACGGGACTTTCCGGACCGAGATGCGGATCGCGGCGGGCACGGCTCCAATCGGGCTGGTACACGGCGACTTCAACCGCGACGGCCGCCCCGACCTGGCGGTTGTCAGCCAAACGTCCGACGAGGTGACCGTGTTCGTCGCCCGCCCGGACGGGACCTTCCAGGAGCTGGGCCGGTTTGCGGTAGGGCGGCTGCCGCGGTCGCTCGCCGTGGACGACTTTGACCGCGACGGCATCCTCGACCTGGCCGCGGCCAACAACGACTCCGACGACGTCTCGGTACTCCTGGGCCGGGGCGACGGGACGTTCCGCGACCAGGTGCGCTACCCGGTCGCGCGATACCCGTTCGCAATCATCGCCGCCGACATCAACGGCGACGGCCGGGTGGACCTGGCCACCGCGAATCAGCTCGGTGCGGAAACGTCCGTCCTGCTGGGCCTGGGAGACGGGACGTTTGTCCCGCCCGAGGCCGTGGGTACCGCCCTCCGCTCCACTCCGGTCGTGGCCGATCTGGACGGCGACGGCGCCGCCGACGTCGCCGTGACCAACCGCGCCGGGAACATCCTCTTCCGCCGCGGCCGACCCGCGGAGCCGGGGGCGTTCGACCCGCCGGTCATCCTCAACCCGGACCCGCGTTACGCCGTCCGCGACCTGGCTGTCGTCTTCACGCCACAAGGGCCGATCCTCGCGGCGCTGGACGCACACGACTCGTCGGTCTCCTTCTACTCCCGCGGGGCCGACGGGAATCTCACGCGGACCGGCGGCCTCGCGGTGCCGGGCACGCTGCCGGCCCGCCTCGCCGCGGGCGACCTGAACGGCGACCGCCGCGATGACCTAGTCGTCGTGGCTGGCGGCTCCACCGAGGTCTTCGTCTATCTCCAGGGCGAGCCGGGAGCGTCAGCGACCGGAGCGTTCGCCGCGGCACCGGATTTCACGGCGGACGTGGGCCTGGTCCCTTCCGACGTCGCCCTGGTCGATGCGGACGGTGACGGCCGCCTGGACATCGAGGTCACGAGTCAATTCGCTGGCGATGTCCGCGTCCTCCTGAACCTGGCACCGGCGCCGTTCGGGTCCGGGCTGCGCTTCCGGGCCGGGACCGGACTCTACTACCTGGACGATCTCACCGGCACGCCGCAGGTCCGCTCCGCCGAGGCGACCACTGCCCTGGTCGCTGGGAACTTCGACACCGACCCTGGCCTGGAACTGGTCGCCCTCAACAGCGGCTCCAACAGTTTCTCGGTGCTGCAAGGCAACGGGTCCGGCGGTTTTCTCAACCCGCAAGCGGCGCAGACCTTCGCCACCGGGCCTCGTCCCGCTGCTGTCGTCGCCGGCCGGTTCAACGCCGACCCGTTCCTCGACCTGGCCGTCCTCAATGAGGGAACCGGCACGGTCTCCGTCTTCCTCGGGAGCGCGACCGGCAAATTCACCGAGAATGTCGCCACCGACGCGAACGGCAACCCGGTCCTGCTGAGCGCCGGCAACCTGCCGACGGGGCTTTCGACTCATGACCTCAACGGCGACGGCCGGCTCGACCTGCTGGTCGGCAATGACTTCGGTGACGTGCTGACGCTCTTGGGCAACGGCGACGGCACCTTCCGGCCCTACCAGAGGACCGACCGCAACATCGCCTTAGCGGTGACCGACTTCGACGGCGATGGCAAGCCGGATTTCATCTTCGCCAACGAAGCGCTGGATCACGTCTCCGTCCAGTATTCCCAGGCGGGCCAGCGCTTTACCCAAGATCGCTCGAACGGCCTCCTGGCGCCCGGAGCGGTAAGCACGGCCGATCTGAACGGCGATCGCGTCCCGGACCTGGTGGTGGCCAATAGCGGTGGCAACAACGTGCTGGTCTACCTGGGCACCGGCAACGGCGAATTCGGCCCCGCGCACAGCTTCTTTGCCGGCACCAACCCGGCCGCAATCACCGTCACGGAACTGAATGGCGACACGCTTCCGGACTTGGTAGTCGCCAATGAAGGTTCCAATGACGTGACACTCCTGCTCGGACAGGGCCAGGGTTCCAGTTGGACGTTGACTCCAGGTCCCCGGGTCCGGTCGGCCGGCCAGGGGCCAGTATCCACCGTGGTTCGGGATGTGACCGGGCCGGGCCGCAGGCCGGACGGCATCCCGGACCTTGTCGTCACCAACAGCCAGTCGAACACCGTCTCGGTCATCCCCGGCGTGGGCCAGGGCTTCTTTGACGACCGCAGCCCCGACATCTTCCAAACAGGGATCGATCCTCGGCAGGCATTGGTCGGCAACTTCGATGGCCATCCCGGCTTGGACCTGGTCACGATCAACGCGGGATCGAACGACCTCAGCTTCTTCGCCGGCTTTGGGGCCGGGCGCAGCATCGGCACCGGCGGCCACGGACCGGTGGCAGCGGAATCGGCCGATTTCAACGGCGACGGTCTCACCGATCTGGTGGTCGCCAACAATGGCGATGGCCGGGTTGCGCTCTTCCTCGGTGAAGCCGACGGGCCGGCCTTGGCCCGGGCCTTCTCCCGGTCCGACATTCTGCACCCCACCGCCTTGGCCTTAACTGCCGAGGGCGATCTGTACTTCACTGATGAGGGCAGAGAGGCGGCCATTCTCTTAACTTCGTTCGGCATTCCCCTACCCTCGGCCATCGGTGGAGACCAGCGGCCGCCGCTGCAAGATGTATTCCTGGTGAATGGCCCAGGCTTTGCGACCGGACTGGACATTATCTCGCTGCGGGGCGAGCCCACTGCGGTTGAAAGCGGTGAATCCACCGGTGCGGGCGAGGGCAGCGAACCGACGGGGAAGACATCGGCACTGCCTCTGGCAAGCTCCACCCTGGTTGGCGGCGTTGCGATGTTATGGAGCGATGACCGGAGCGATGAAGCGGCCATTCCGGGCGGCACCCAAAGCGACCAGCCGGACTTGATCGACTTCATGATCGGCGTCGATGACGCGTTGCGCCGCGCCGGTCCGGATGCTAGCAAGAACGACGGATCCCGCGGACCGCTCTCCGTCGAGAAATGGCCGGCTGCCGTCGATGAACTGTTCCGCGATTGGCCGCCAGCCGCTGCCAGCGCGGTAGCTCGCGGCGCAGAATTACTCGCCAGTGTCGCCTTCGATGAGGTGCAGAGCGCGACCTCCATGTTGAATCTGGCGTTGGAGACGATTGGGAGGAGCAACCTTTCACTCTGCGACCCAGGTATTGGAGAGATCGCGCGCGGCCTTTCCGAGGCTGGAACCGAGGCGGCGCGCTGGATGGCTGACTACGTCCGCTCGCAGCTCCAGGGCGCAATTCGCTTCCGCCTGCCGGGTGGACCGCGAGCTAGCGAGGCTGCGATTTCCTGGCCGATCGGCGAGGTTGAGGAACCGCCGTGGGCGGAAGAAGCTCAGCCAGACTTGCCAATCGAAGCAGCCAACGAAGTCCCCAAGATGGGTGAGATACTGTCCTCCACGCTTTCTTTCCACACAACGGCTATGCAGTCGTTTGTCGCCGCCTTGATCGCTTCCGGCTGGTGTAAAGGTTCGGGCAAGCACGGGCAGAAGGCCGACCGGCAGCGCCGGCGAGGCCAGTTCCATCGTTCAAGTGAACTTTAGCCGCCGGCTGCACGAATCCGAAGAAACTCGTCCTTTGGCGCGCCCGATTCTCCCAGTTCTTACGTCCGTATCCCTGAGTAGCTCGCAGGCCGACGCAGGCGAAGCCGCCTGGGTAGGCCTAACGGACGGGAACAGGAAGAACGTCCAGTCCCTTGCTCCTCTCAGGAGGCTTGGGTCGCGCGAAGAGGAATCGGCCGGCGGGGTCCTTACCGCCAAGCAAGCCCCCGCCGGCCCCGCACCGCCCCGGCGCTCGGTCTGCGCGCCGGCCGCGATGTCTCTCAATTCTAACGCAGACCGAGGGAGAGAAGCCATGTTTACGTTCAAGACAGAGGAAACGGTTGCCAAAGGCGCGAGGCACAGGATGCCATTGAAGCTGCTGTTCGCTGGGATCCTCGTCGCCTGTGCTGCCGGTGGATTCCGCTTGGGGCTTGTCTGGGCGACGCCCAGCCAGGGCTTCACGTCCACCAGCCTCGTCGGGCCCGTGACGCTGGACGAGTTTGACACGATGGCGGAGGCCGATGACTGGAAGG
>DATFWZ010000698.1:0-6459 GCA_035258765.1 Gemmataceae bacterium | reverse complement strand
AACTCGCCCACGGGTGGGTCACCTTGAAGGTCACGCTCGTGAGCGTCCCGGTCGGCTTGTCGCCGTACTTCTCGAACCCGCCGATCCAGAACTGGCCCTGGTGCCGGCTCTTCATGTCACCGCGACGCGGGGCAACGGTGTCCCCCTTGATCGGCTGGTCCTTGAACGCGTCGCCCTCGGCTGTCCAGTCCTTGAGCGTGCCGGTCTCGAAGTCGAGGTTGAGGGGCTTGCCGTCGGGCCCGACGGGCAGGACGCCGTCGTCGGCGGCGCGGACGAAGACGGGCACAAGCGCGAGGAGGCAAAGGGAGAGCAGGCGGTACATGTCGGCTCCGCGGAGGTACTCGGGGAGAGCGGTCAGTCTATCAGGTCGGGACTGGGGACGTGAACCGTCGAAAACGTACTACCGGCCGGCGTCTGCGGAGAGGACTTTCGGCAAGCCGAGGTGCAACCACGGGGCGTACCGTTCCGGGCGCTGCTGCATGTCGCGACGGAGGTCGGCGACACTTACCCACTCCCAGTCCGCCACTTCCGATGGGTCGGGCGTCGGGTCGCCGGCGTAGGTGCCGATGAGGATGACGTCGTACTCGTGCTCGATCCCACGACCGGCCGGGTCCTCGGCCCGGTAGACGAAGGCCGGACCCGGCGTCAGTTCGCAGTCGATGCCCATCTCCTCGCGGAGCCTGCGCCGCCCAGCCGCGACCGGAACCTCGCCGGCCCGCGGATGGCTGCAGCAAGTGTTGGCCCAGACGAGGGGCCAGAGGCGCTTGTCGCGGCTGCGCTGCTGGATGAGCAGTGACCGGCGGTCGGGACTGAACACGTAGACCGAGAACGCGAGATGGAGATGACCCGCGCCGGTGTGGGCCGCGACCAGTTCCGCCGTCCCGGTCGGGCACCCGGTCACGTCGCACAAGATGACTTGTCGTGACAGGTCAGGCGGGGAGGGGGGTTCGGGATGGCTCATCGGCGCTCGACAGTTGGGACTCAGCTGTTGTACTTCCGGTCCGGCGGCGCGGCCGCGCGGCGATTCGCGTTTGACCGGGGGGACCGCCGGCACGACAATGAACCGCTCCAAGATGGAGATGCCGATGACACGTCACCATTGCAAGGCAACTCTCGTCATGGTCGCTCTGTTTTCAAGTTCTGCTCCGGGCGACGACTCGAGCCCGGTCGCGCCCGGGGCCAAAGTCGAAAAGCTCGCGGGCGGGTTCGAGTTCACCGAGGGCCCGGCCGTCGATGCCGACGGCAACGTCTACTTCACCGACCAGCCCAAGGACCGCATCCTCATGTGGTCCACCGACGGCAAGCTGTCCACCTTCATGGAGCCATGCGGCCGGTCGAACGGCCTGTGTTTCGACGCCGACGGCAAGCTCTGGGCGTGCGCCGATGAGAAGAACGAGCTGTGGAAGATTGACGTCAAGACCAAGGAGAAAACCGTCGTCGTGAAAGACTACGGCGGCAAGCTGCTGAACGGACCCAACGACGTGTGGGTGCGCCCGGACGGCGGGGCCTACTTCACCGACCCGTTCTACAAGCGGCCGTACTGGAAGCGCGGGCCAGAGGAGCAGGACAAACGGGCGGTCTATTACGTCGCGCCCGAGGGCAAAGTGACGCGCGTGGACGACAATTACGGACAGCCGAACGGGATAATCGGGACGCCGGACGGCAAGACCCTGTATGTCGCCGACATCGGACGCGGCAAGACGTTCGCCTACGACATCCAGCCGGACGGGTCGCTCAAGGACCGGCGGCAGTTCTGCTCGATGGGGTCGGACGGCATGACCCTGGACGCGGACGGGAACGTCTACCTGACCGGCAAGGGCGTCATCGTCTTCGACAAGTCCGGCAAGAAGCTGACGACCATCGACGTGCCGGAACCGTGGACCGCGAACGTTTGCTTCGGCGGCAAGGACATGCAGACCTTGTTCATCACCGCGAGCAAGGGGCTGTACGCGGTGAAGATGAAGGTGAAGGGGGCGGCGCGGCAGTAGCGGCGGCGGTTCCCAGGTGCACGACTACTGGTGCCACTCTCCGGTGAACGGCTCGTAGTACCTGCGGTACTGCCGGTAGTGCCAGACCGGCGCGGACGGGATGCCTTCCTGACCGAGCGCATCGACGGCGATCACCCAGTAGCGGCGCGTGTCCTTCCCGGCCTTCGCGTCGGTGAACTTCGACGCGGCCACGGGATCCGGAGTGAGCCGGGTCACCTGTTGACCCGGCCCGTTCACTCGCGGGCCTTCCATCCGATACACGCGGTAGCCCTTCAAACCCTGCCCTGCATTGGCGACCCATTTCAGGTGGCACCGCTCCCCGTCCTCCTTCGCGAACAACCACTGCGGCGACCGCGGAAGGGTAAGGAAGTACGGCCCGGCTCCGCCTTCCACGCCGAGGGCACTGACCGGGCGGATTCGGTAGGCGTAGACAGCATACCGGTACGGTTTCCCCGCCGGATCGATCTGGTCCTTCGCGAACCGGTGCGTGAACGTAGGCTCCCCCTCCACCGCGACCGGCTTGCCGAGATCGAGGTCCGTGTCCGTGAACGACCGGTCGCGAACCGGGTCGCGCGTGAGTCGGCGGAACGGGCCAATCGCCTTGATCGCCCCGACGCTCGGCTCGTCGAGGGGCGGGGTGTCCTTTTTCAACCGGACGAGCTGGTCCTCGCTGAACACCTCGACGGCGGCCCTCTCCACGTGGCATCCGGTCACATCCGCGCCCGGGGATTCCCAAGCCAGCCGCACTTCCTTTGGCCCGATCACTGACACCACAGCGTCCTCGACCACTCGCGGTTGGGTGCGTACCTTCGGGCTGTCGGGACCCTCGCGGCCTTTGGCGTCAATCGACCGGACAAGGTAGTGGTACACGGTAGCTGTCGTCAGCCGCTCGTCCGTGAACGCGGCTGGCTGCTTGGCTGGCACTTCACCGACGCGTTTGAACTCGACCTGCCACGGGATCTTGCCTTCGCCCCGACAGATCGCGTACCCGGAGACACCGTCCGACTGGGCCGGCGGCTTCCAGGTGAGCCGCGCTCCGCTCTCGGAGGTGATAACGGCCAAGTCCGTCGGTGGTGCCGGGCGGTCGTCGGGCTTCCCGGCCGCGAAGCGATAGGTCCAGATCTGCTGCTCGCGATCCACCCCTGGGGCGCGCTCGGTCGGCGTGACGAACGCCTCCATCAGAATCAGGTTCTGGTGCGGGACGGCGACCATGATTCGGCGCCGATTTCCGTGCCCGTCCGGCTCCCGCGGCGGCTTCATCCGCGTCCAGGTGTTCGCGGCCGCGTCGTAGGCCCAGGTTTCCAGGTGGCCCTGGAGGATCTCATCCTTTTCGGCCCTGTCGATCGCGCGCACCACGGCTACGACGACGCGGTTCGCGGAGTCGTACGCGAGGGCCGCGTCGTTCCGGTCGGTCGGCGGCTGCACGGCGGGCTTCATGTCGCGCCACTCGTTCTTGCGCAGGTCGTAGGCCCACGTGTGCGGGTCGTCCGAGAACTGGCTGCCGAACAGGATGTGGAGCTTGTTGGACCCGTCGTAGGCCATGTTTCCGCCGCTGCGGAACGCCGGCTGCTTCGCCGGGCTCATTCGCGTCCATGCATTCGTGTACGGGTCGTAGACGCACGTCCCCTCCTGATTCCCTTCGCCGCCGAACACGACGACTACCTGGTGGTCGTCGTCCCACGAGGCGCATCGCAACGGGCTGACGCGTGGCGCCGACGACGGGCGCATGTCGCGCCAGGTGTTGCCGGCCAGGTCGTAGGTCCAGACGCTCGTATTGCTCAGGTAGTTCTCGCGGAACCAGTGCCAACCGTGGTTGCCGCTGAATGCCGGGAAGCGGACGAGCCGCCGGCCGACCGGGTCGAAAAGGTTTTGCTGGGCGCAGCAGACCCCCGGCGGGGAAGTATTCGGCTCCTTCAACTCCCACTTCGCGGTGGCGATGTCGAACACCCATGTCTCGGCATTCTGCTCGCCCCCGCCGCCCTGGTTGTGCCCGCCCCAGCGGATGACGCGCTTCGCGATCGGGTCGTATCCGAGCGACGCCTCGTACCCGAGCCCGGGGGACACCGGTCCATCCTTAAGTGGGCTGCGTTTGACCCAGGTGTTCGGGTCTTGCGGGAGCGAATCGGCGGCCGCGAGGAAGCCGGCCAGTAGGAGGGCGGTAAGGAGGGAAAGGCGCACAGCAATTGTCCTCTCGATCGGGGCCAACGGGACGCAGAATACCACCAGCGTCGGGCCGACGCCATCGTCGAGCCGGTCGCTGGTGGTCGGGGCCGCCGTCCGGTACGATGTGGCGGCCGACACGGAGCCCACCCATGATCTGGGACGTACACACGCATCTGCACGGCGTGGACGGGCGCACGCCTGAGGAGAGGATGGCCCGCCTGGTCAAGTTCGCCGACCGCATGGGCGTCGAGCGACTCGTCGTGTTCATGGGTTTCCCGTTCCTCACCGACCCTACACCGGACCAGCTCCGGGAGCAGAACGACCAGGTGTTGAAGGCGATCAGCCACTACCACGACCGGGCGTTCGCGTTCGTGTATGTGAGCGCCCGACACCCGGAGGCGTCGCTGCGGGAGTTGGACCGGTGCGTCAAGGACGGGCCGATGGTCGGGGTGAAGTTGTGGGTGGCCCGGCGCTGCCACGAGGCGGAGCTCGACCCGATCGTCCGCCGCGCGACCGAGTTGAATGCCCCGATCCTTCAGCACACGTGGATCAAGGCGACGGGCAACCTGGCCGGGGAGTCCACCCCGGCCGACCTGGCCGCGCTGGCGAAGCGGCACCCGAAGGCGTCGTTGATTTGCGGGCACAGCGGCGGGGACTGGGCGCCCGGCCTGCGGGCGATCCGGGCGTCCCCGAATGTGGTGACCGAGCTGGGCGGTAGCGACCCGACGACCGGGTTCGCGGAGATGGCCGTCCGCGAGCTGGGGGCCGACCGGGTCCTGTTCGGCAGCGACGCCGGCGGGCGCAGCTTCGCGTCCCAGCTCGCGAAGGTGCAAGGTGCCGATCTCGCGGATGCGGACAAGCGGCTGATCCTCAAGGAAAACCTGAGGCGGCTGCTGACCCCGATCCTCACGGCGAAGGGGGTGAAGCCGTGACCATTGACACGAACGCCCACCTGGGCCACTGGCCGTTCCGCCGGCACGGGTTCGAGGAGACGTCGCGATTCGTGACGAAGCTCCGGGCCGTGAAGGTCGAGGAGGCCTGGGTTGCCAGCTTCGACGGCGTATTGCACAAGGACGTCGCGTCCGCGAATGCCCGGCTGGCGGCCGAGTGCGGCGACCACGGGGGCGGGCTGCTCGTCCCCTTCGGGACGGTGAACCCGCGACTGCCGGACTGGCCCGAAGACCTGCGCCGGTGCCACGAACTGCACCGGATGCCCGGCGTGCGGCTGTACCCGAATTACCACGGGTATCCCCTGGACGACTCGGAGTTCTCCCGGCTGCTCAAGCTCGCCGCGGAGGCGAAACTGCTCGTGCAGGTCGTTGTTAAGATGGAGGACGAGCGGACCCATCACCCGCTCGTGAAGGTGCCGGCCGTGGAGCTCGGCCCGCTCGCGAAGGTCGTCGCCACGGCGCCCCGACTCAAGCTGCAGATTCTCAACTGCCCACTGTCGCCGGTCGGGGAGGGGTTGGTCCCGCTCGCCCGGGCCGGGAACGTGTCGTTCGACATTGCCATGCAAGAAGGTGTGGGAGTAGTTGCCGGACTGGTGGACCGGGTCGGGGCCGACCGCGTGCTTTTCGGCACGCACTTCCCGCTCTTCCACACTGAATCGTCGGCCTTGAAGCTGAAGGAGGCAGGCCTCGCGGCGGAGGTCGAGACGAGGATTCGCTCCGGAAACGCCCGGGCGCTATTCGCCAAGCGCTAATGTTCCGGCGCGGCTTATTTGGTGGCGGAGCACCAGCGACCAGAGAGGCGGCTACCGACTTAAGGTCGGGCGCGAAAGTTAGGCCCCCACCTGCGCGCACAATTCTCAGGGCGCCAATTGCGACATTCTGGCGCCCCGACGAATGGGGGCAAATCGTTACTGGTACAGGCGTCCCATCAGACCGCCTCAGGGCGCCACACATGCACACCACTTGGCGGCCTGAGGAATTCTGGACACTTTCCGGGGCTCCAAGACTTGACAAACCGCAGTTCGGATCGCACACTCCGCCCCCCGGACCCCGCACACAGCCGGGCGGCCGCCTACTTCAGCGTCGCCAGGTATTCGACCAGGTCCAGGAACTCGACCGGCGCCATCGTCGCCGCCTGGCCCTCGGGCATGCTGCTCTGCTTCAACGTTTGCCGCTGGTCGATGTCCGACACCTTCACCGTCTTCTTCTCCTTGCCATCGAAGATCACTACCTGTTCCGGCGTGTCACTGATGACCAGTCCGATCACGGACTTGCCGTCCAGGGTGTCGATCCGCGTGGACAGGTACTTCTTGTCCACCTCCGCGTTCGGGTCGATGATCGACTCGACGAGCTTGAAT
>DATFWZ010000697.1:0-4910 GCA_035258765.1 Gemmataceae bacterium | reverse complement strand
GCAGCGCCTACCTTTTGTTCGCCTCGGAGGTGAAGGGGCTATTGGCGTCCGGGATGGTTCGGGCCGAGCCGGACCTCCGCGGGCTCAACCAGGTGTTCACGTTCTTCGCCGTCCCGGGGCCGATCACCTGCTTCCGGGGTGTGAACCTGCTCCCGCCGGGCCACTTCCTGCGGGTGCGGCTGGGCGACCCGGACCGGGCGGTTGAGGAGCGGACCTACTGGGAGATGGACTTCCCGGACCGGGGCCAAGAGGAGAACCCGCCGGAGCGTGAGGCGGTCGCCGAGTACGAGCGGCTGTTCGTCCGGTCGGTCGAGAAGCGGTTGCGGGCCGACGTCCCGGTCGTCGCTTACCTATCCGGGGGGGTGGATTCGAGCGTCGCGGTCGCGGTCGCGAGCAAGGTGCTCGGCCGTCCGATCCCGACGTTCACCGTGGCCGTGCGGTCCCATGGGTTCGACGAGTCGGCGCCGGCCGAGCGGATCGCCAAGTTCGTCGGCGCCGACGCGGTGTTCGCGGACTACGCCGACGCGGAAGTGCGCGACACGTACCCGGAACTGATCCGGGCCGCCGAGTATCCGGTGGTGGACACGTCGGCCGCCGCCCTATTGCGGTTGGCCGGATCGGTCCGCGAAAACGGATACAAGGTTGCCCTCACGGGTGAGGGGTCGGACGAGATGCTCGCCGGCTACCCGTGGTTCAAGGTTCACCGGCTTCTGAGCGCCCTGGAAGTAATCCCCGGCGTGCGAGTCGGGAACTGGCTCAAGGCGGCCGGGCTGTGGCTGACTGGCGGGCCGAAAGTTCCGATGCACCTGGTCCGCGAGGCCCAGGACGCGGTCGGCGGGCACAACGGCTGGCTCGACATCTACGGGATCATGAGCCTGTCGAAGCTGCGGTTCTACTCGGAGGACTTGAAGCGGCAGCTGATCCAGCGGACGCCGTACACCGAGCTCGGCTTCGACGTCGAGCGCATGCGGCGGTGGCACCCGTTCCACCGGGCGATCTACCTGGGGGCCCGGGTCATGCTGGGTGGGTACCTGCTCGCGGCCAAGGGCGACAGGGTCGCCATGCACGAGTCGGTCGAGCTGCGGCCGCCGTTCCTCGACGAGGACCTGGTCGCGTACACGAACCGGCTCCACCCGCGGTGGAAGCTGCGGCGGCTGACCGACAAGTACATCCTGCGAAAGTTTGCGGAGAAGTGGATTCCGCGGGAGATCGCCTGGCGACCGAAGAAGATGTTCCGGGCCCCGCTCGACAGCTTCCACGTCGAGGGACCGGACCGGGCCCCGTGGATCGACCAGGTGATGAGCCGCGAGTCGCTCCGGAAGACGGGCTACTTCGACGCCGACGCGGTGGAACATTGGCGGGCCGCGATTTCGAACATGCGGCGGACTTTGGCGAGAACGAGCATCGAAATGGGCCTGGCGGCTGTCACCGCCACGCAGCTCTGGCACCACCTGTTTATCTCGGGAGACCTGGCCGACATACCGGCTCAAGTTCCAAGTTCCAAGTTCCAGGTTCCAAGTTCGGAACTGGAACCGATGGCCGTCGCGGGCTAACGCCGGCTTGACTTGGACCCTGGAACTTGAAACTTGGAACTATGAACTACTCCCTCGCCACCCTCTGGCACGAGCGCCCCCGATTCCTCCCGGGGATCGGGGCGGTGGCGTTTTCGGCCGTCCTCATCGCACTGCAATGTGGACTGCTGTTGGGATTGTTCCAGATCACCAGCATCCCGGTGGATAACACCAAGGCCGACGTCTGGGTCGGCTCCCCGGAAGTGCTGAGCGTGGACCTGGGCCGGCCGATCCCGATAACGCACCTGTCCCGGGTCGCCGGCGACCCCCGGGTCATGTCGGTCGAACCGTACTACCAGGCGTTCGCCTCCTGGATCAAGCCGGACGGCGGGTCGGAGCTGTGCATCGTCATCGGCTCCAAGCTCGACGAAGGGAACATGGGTTCGATCAAGGAGCTGACGCCGGAGATGCGGGACGCCCTGACCGAGCCCAACTCCATCGTCATCGACAAGGCCGAGTGCAGGCGGCTCGGAGTGAAGGGGGTCGGTGATTACGCGGAGATCAACAAGGTCCGCGTCCGCATCGTCGGCGAAACCAAGGGTCTCAAGAGCCTGGCCGGGCCGTTCGTCTTCTGCTCGCGGCCGACCGCCCGGCTGCTGCTCCGGAACATGACCCCCCAGGACACGACGACGTACCTGTTGGTCCAGTGTCATAACCCGTCGGACGCGCCGGGCCTGGTCGCCGACCTGAACGACAGGTTCAAGGACCGGCACGACATGTCGGCCTACACGGCGGCGAAGTTCTCGGTCCGGTCGCGGCTGCACTGGCTGCTCAAGACGCGGGCCGGGATCGCCCTCGGGTACACAGCCCTGTTGGGCCTGCTGGTCGGCGCGGTCGTGACCAGCCAGACGCTGTACGCGGCCACGACCGCGTCGGCCAAGGAGTACGCCATCCTCCTGGCGATGGGCATCCCGCGGCGGAAGGTGACGCTGACGGTCATTGTGCAGTCGTTCTGGGTGGGCCTGTTCGGGATCGCCCTCGCGTACCCGGTGGTCAACCTGCTGGCCTACGCCGGCCGCCTGATCGACATGAACATTCCCCTACCATGGGAGCTGCTGGGGCTGGCGGCGGTGGTGACGATGGTGATGTCGCTGGTGGCAGGGCTGGTCGCGCTGCGCTCGGTCCGCCGGATCGAGCCGATGGACCTGCTTCGGTGAATCCCCAGTCCCCAGTCCTCAGTCGACAGCAGATTGGGGACTGAGGACTGAGGACTGGGGACTGGGGACTGGGGACTGAGGACTGAGGACTGAGGACTGAGGACTGGGGACTAACAACTGAGGACGGATTGGTGTCTGTGCCTGCCGACGAAGAGCGGACCCTCCGGGGCATCACGCTGACCCGATCGTTTTCGGACGGCGGCCGCTGCCGGAACGTCATTGACGACGTCACGCTGACGCTCAATCGCGGCGAGATCACGCTGCTCATGGGCCCGAGCGGGTCCGGCAAGTCCACCCTGCTGGCCATCCTCTCCGGGCTCCTGCAGCCGAACAACGGCCAGGTGCTGGCCCGGGAGAACGGGCACTGGCTCGACGTTTGGGCGCTCAGCCCGCGGGAGCGCGAGCAGTTCCGGCTACGGAACTGCGGGTTCATCTTCCAGGGCTACAACCTGTTCCCGGCCCTGACCGCCCGGCAGCAGCTGGAGATCGTCCTGCGCTGGGGCGAGGGGCTCGGCGGCCGCGAGGCGCGCCGACGCGCGGACGAGATGCTCGGCCTCTTGGGCTTGGGCGGCAAGGAGAACAAGAAGCCGGCGCAGCTTTCCGGCGGCGAGAAGCAGCGGGTGGCGATCGGGCGGGCCCTGATCAAGAAGCCCCGGTTCTGCTTCGCCGACGAGCCGACCAGCGCCCTGGACTGGGGGAGCGGTCAGGTCGTGATCGACCAGCTCCAGAAGGCGGCCCACGAGTACGATTCGACTATCATTGTCGTGTCTCACGACCACCGGCTCCTGGAGCACGTGGACGTGTATTACCACCTGGATGACGGGCGGCTGACGGAGACGGACGTCCCGGCGAACCGAGGCTTCGAACCGTGGAGGACCGGACCATGACCCGTACCCGCGTGGTGGCGTTCCTGGTCGTGCTGGGCGTGTGCGGGGTGGGGCTGACGGCGCTCATGGCCGCCAAGGGAGTCGGGGACCACCCCGACCCGGCCGCGTCCCCCGCCGAGACAAGAGTAACCTGCCTCGGCCACGTTGACACCGAGGACCGCGGGGTGGCCGGGCTGTTCCCGGGCAACTTCCCGATCCCATCCACGGTGAAGAAGGTGCTGGTCAAGGAGGCGGCCTTCGTCCGGGCCGACCAGCCGCTCCTTGAGTTCGACGACAAGATGCTCAAGTTGAAAAACGAGGAGGCGGACATCGCGATCAACATCGCGTTGAACGAGCAGGCCAAGGCCGAGGCCACACTGAAGGGCCACAAGGCGCAGACCGATGCGGCGGAGCTGGAACTCCAATCCAAGGAGGAGGAATTCAAGTCCAAGAAGGCAGAGTTTGACGAAACGAAGCGGCTGTTCGACCTAAAGTCGAAGAACAAGCTCGAGCTGGAAGCCGCGGAGGCGGCCGTGAAGTCCGCCGATCTCAACCTCCAAGCGGCCCGCATCAAGTGGCAGGGGTTGAAGGACAATGTGCCGAGCTACTTGGTGGAAGAGGCGAAGGAGAACGTGAAGCGGATGCAAAGCCTCAAGGATCAGGCCCAGCACGCCCTGGCCCAACAGGCCTGCAAGGCCCCCGCGGACGGCACGATCATCCGCAGTTTCGTCACCGAGGGGACGATGTTCGGCCCGCAGACGAAGGAGCCGGCCTTCTGGTTCCTCAAGGAGGCGCCGCTGGTCGTCCGGGCCGAGGTGAACCAGGAGTTCGCCCGCCGCGTCGCCCTGGGGGCGTCGGCCTCGATCGAGGACGAGTCCGACTCGCAGCAGAAGTGGACTGGAAAAGTAATCAAGGTGAGCGACCAGTTCCTGCCGAAGCGGAACACCGGCGGCGGCATGCCCGACCTGATGGTGATCTCCAGCGACGACCGGGTGCTGGAGTGCCTGGTGTCGATCGACCCGGCCCCGGGCAAACCCGGCCCGCGGTTCGGGCAGAAGGTGCGGGTAACGCTGGCGCGGTGAGCGAATCAGAAGGAGTCTCTGGTTGGAGTCCCGGCTTTAGCCGGTCTTCAGCTCAAAACCGGCTAAAGCCGGGACTCCAACGCCGATCTTATCCCCCTTGGGCAGACTCCGACTCTTACGAATCCGTCAGCCCCAAATCCGGCACCGTGCCGAACGCGATCCGCGTCGCGACCGCGTCCCCCTTCCCGTGCATCCCGCCGAAATACACCGCGTACCTCCCGCACCGGCGGTTGG
>DATFWZ010000696.1:0-5702 GCA_035258765.1 Gemmataceae bacterium | reverse complement strand
TGGCTGCACCGTTCCCGGCCGACGAAGTTCAATTCAAGCCGCAGGTGGTCAAGGGCAACCGCGCCCTGGCGATCGCCTACATCGACGCCCGGGCCGTCATGGACCGCCTCGACGCCGTGGTCGGCGTTCACAACTGGCAGGACCGCTACCAGCTCCTGGCCGACAGTTCGGTGCAATGCCGGCTCCGGATTCGCATTCACGGCGAGTGGATCGCGAAGGCGGACGTCGGTTCGCCCTCCGACCAGCCGGACGGCGGGGATCGACTGAAAGCGGCGTTCTCGGACGCCTTGAAGCGCGCCGCCGTCAAGTTCGGGATCGGTCGCTACCTGTACGCCCTCCCGCCGTCCTGGACCGACTACGATCCGACCAAGCGTCAATTCACTTCGATGCCCACGCTACCGGAATGGGCTACCCCACGCCCGGCGCCGGCTCTCAACGGGAGCGCAAAGAAGCTCCCCGCGGATGGGACGGAACTCCATCGCCGACTCCTGGAGGCGGATGCCGAATTCGCCGGTAAGGGCCTCTGTAAGGTCGGTGCCCTTCTCGGTCATGTTTGCCAGGCCGGGAGCAGGGCGGGGTTCGGCACCGACATGACCCAGTGGTCCGGGCCGGCGATCGAACTGGCCGTGGCCGAGACCAAGGCGTTCAAGGCGAGGCTGGCCGGCAACACTGGCCGCTGATGTCCGACGCAACTGCCTTTCTGGCCGCAATCCACGCCGCGCCGGAGGACGCGGCTCCGCGCCTTGTCTACGCCGACTGGCTGGACGAACACGGCCAGCCGGGGCGTGCCGACTTGATCCGCCGGATGTGCCGGGTGCCGACCTACGTGTTCACGTGGTCGCGGCGGGCCCGGCACGGCCGGCACGTCCATGCGGAAAGCGTGGGGGCAATTCGGGGACTGAGGGGACGGGCGGAGACGGTCTACCGCGACGAGTGGGCACGCCTGCCCGGCGTGGAACTCATTCAGGTTTGCCGCGGGTTCATTGAGTACATCGACATCCGGGCGCTGCCCTTCCTGGCACACGCCGGGGATATCTTCGCCCGGCATCCAATCGTTGCCGTGGGACTGTGCGGCCTACACACGTGGATGTCCGCCAGCCGGCCGGGCGAGTACGAGGGCGTCTTGCAGCCGGGCCGGTCGGACGATCGGCATTGGCCGCTCGAATTGTTCCCGGAGTACGCGGCGGGCACGTCCGTCTTCTACGCCGATCACGACATGTTGATCCTGGACCTGTCCCGACGCGCCGCCGGGTACGGGCGGCGCATGGCCGGGGTGTTTAGGGAGCCGCCGCCGTTGCCGAGGCCGCGAAGTATCGGCGACACTGACGCCCCCCGCCGACCTACCCGTCCGTAGCGTGGCAGACGTGACATCGGGCGGGGCCGATGACACGCAGCCGTTCGGGCGCTAGCCGCGACGGGACTACGGGGGAGTGCCCGACGCAGATCAACGCGCGTCCCCGGTCGTGCGACCGTCCGGAATGTTGAGCACGCCGCGCCGACTGTAGACGCTGGACAGGGACCGTCCCGTGCGCTTGGCCACGGCTGCCACTGGGAGCTTGCGGACTAGTTGGTCTTCCCATTTCTTCCATGGCCGGCCGGTCGGGTAGTGGTAGCCCCCGCGGGCCACCCGCGCCCGCTGGGCGGCGCTCATCCGCGCCCGCGTCGCCGGAGTGACCTTCCGCCGCTTGTTGGCTCGCCGTACGGCCTCCCGGACGTGTTCGGGGCACGGTTTGCCCCGACTCGCCTCCCACATCTTCTGCCGCGCCTCCGGGGTCCGCGCCGCTTCAGTTTCCTTCCCGAGAGCCTTGACGGCCAACGGCTCGCGGCTGTAGTCCGACCGCAGCCGGTGGGTGCCGGGGTTGGCCAGCCCGACCCCCAGCGCCGCTCGCCACCGCCAAACGGCGGACCGGCCGACGCCCCACCAGTGCCAGACCGCCCGCTGTAAACGTGCAAAGGACACAATGGCGAGGGCCGGTTGGGCCTGCCTGGCGGCGAGACGCCCACCGGCCGCCGCCTTCAGACTCCGTTATTGGCCGGCGCCGAACCGACGGTTGAATTCCCCATTGTCGCGTCCGTCTACGTGGCCGTCCCCTTCGAAGTCGAAGTACCACAAGTAGCCAAAGTCACTAGCTACGGTGCCGAACGCGGACCGAAATCGGTCGCGGTCGAGCCAGTCTACATCTCCGTCGCCGTCGCTGTCGCCGAACAGGCGGTGGAAGCCATCCGTCCGGTCTCCCCCGGCCGACCCGTCACCGTCACCGTCCAATTCCCGTCCCCAGCGGTCGTGGACGCGGTCCGAGTGGACCGTCAGCGTGTACCGACCGTCCGCCAGCGAACCGCCGACGAACTCCGCTCCAGCGAAGGTGAGCGCAGCCACGGTCTTTCCACCGACCGTCGAGACATCGAGCTGGAAGTTGACCATGGTCCCGTCCGGCCGTCGCAACTCGATGGCCCCGGGATCGAGGACCGCGGCTCCACCAAAGGTGACGGTGATGCTGTTGACCATCGACCGCTGCGCCGAGCCATCGTTCACGACGACGCTCTCGACCTTCCGGGGCGCCCCGGCGAGCGCGTCGCCGGTCCCCTCGTACAGGGTGCGCGTCCGGTAGGAGCGATACACGAGCACGCCAACGGGGTCAGTCTGCAGGACGTAGGTCTTGGTGCCGTCCGGGAGCACCTCGATTACTCGGCCGAACTGAGTGGGGGGCAGGCCCGGGCCCAGGGCCCCGGACGTGAACGAATAATTCCCATTCGAGAGCCGCTGGGCACTCCCGAACCGGTCCGAGTACTCGCCCAGGTCGGCATTGAGCACCGGGGTCGCCGTCATACTGGTCTCGTCGAGCGTCCACACCTGCCCGCGGTTGTGGGCGCTGGGGTCGCTCGCCCGCCGCGTGTTGCCGTTGTCGAAGAGGATCAACGTGTGGTCGTCGATGTAGTGGGCGTTATGCTGGTGGGAGAACCACGGGTTGGGGTCCGCGGAGTTGACGGTGAAGTCGCCGCCCTGCCCCAGCCGCCAGACGACATGGCCGTCGCCGGCCCCGTTGCGGTAGTCGACCTTGATCACCCAGTCCTGGTGGCGGATGGACAGAATCAGGTTTCCGTCCGCGGGCGACAAGCTCACGGCGTTGTCGTGCAGCCAACTGACCGCCGGGTAATCGGGGACGATTGAATCCGGTCCCGGCGCGCCCTGAATAGCGATCTCGCCCAGGACAGGCCCGCGGTTGACATCCAGATGGTCGAAGGCATCCCAGACCCACGCCACCTGGAGGTCTTTATCGAGCACCACGATCATGTCGCCGATGTAATTGGTGGGCGTGCCTTTGATGTCGATCTTGCGCTCCGTTAAGGCGAGCACGACCGTGTCCCCGTTGGGCAATCGCTTCACTTCGTGGTGGAAGCCGTAAGTGATCTCGTGCCCCAGGGCCGTCAGTTGCGCATTGACCGCCGCGAGGTTCGTCTCGCGCACGGGGTTGCCGGCCAGGTCGATCTCCCGCAGGACGTCCTGGTTATTCCGGACCGAGAAGCGGTCGCTGCCCGTGCCGATCACCGTTCCCCCCGGCAACAGGGTCCCGCTGCTCATCGTGTTGATCCCCAGACCCGACTGCTGGTGGTCGAAATACCACTCCACGCGACCCGAGAGGTCGGTGGCGATCGGGTTCGGGATGCGGTTGCCAGTCAGGGCGGGTCCGACGAGTGAGTGCAAGACCATGTCCTGGTCCGGGTCGCTGTCGGGGCCGGGCGGCTGGCTCGCGGTCAAGGTGGGGAAAGTCAAGGTCGAGGGCAGGGCCCCTGTCGTGAAGAGCAGGGGTGCGGAGCCGGTGCCGTCGCTGAACACGTGCCGCATCTGGTAGGTCGTGTTCGGCAGCATGCCTGCCACATAGAAGTTGGTGCTCTTCCCCGGCACGACGGCGCGGGCGTCGGTGTTCCGCCACGCCGGGTGGTCCCCAGCGGCGGCGAACTGGACAAAGACCGTTGCCGCGGACGATGGCGGAACGCTGTAGAGCGCCACGAGCGGATTGAGCGTGGGCGTGACGACGGCCTGCGACCCGGCCACCCGCGAGCCGGCCGCGTCGGCCACGACGGCGGAAGTGGTCTCGCTCGCCTGGTAGCCATCCTTGACGGTAACTTCGATGTCGTAGCCGTCTTCCTGCATCGGCGTCCACGCGAACGTGTTGGTGGGACTGAAGTCGCGGACCACGTGGAAGGCGCCGCCGTGCAGCGCGGCGCTGAACTGGTAGACGGGGCTCGCACCGACATCGCTCGCGGTGGCCGTCCAGGTGACGCGCTCGCCGACGAGGGGCGAATCATCGCTCGGAGCCAGCGTGACCGTGCCGGACGGCAGCGCCCGCTCGTCGAGCGGCTCCAGGCGGAGCCGCCGCGCGGACCGGCGTCGCGAGATTCGATGTGGCGCAGGCGCGCGGCCAAAAATGAGAGTCAAAGAGTCGCGCAGATACATGACCGACCTCCCTTTTGAAAAACTGAATTCCCTTCAGCGGGGGGTCTGCGGTATACTCCCACCAACATTTCCCTAGGCGCGCAGACCGGGCGCCGGGGCGGTGCCGGGCCGGTGGGGGGCTTGCTTGGCGGTAAGGGCCCCACCGGCCGCTCTTGTTTGTTAGCCAGTTCAATTCAATCAGGCAGACGAACGGTACCGTCCGCGCCCCGATGCTGCTCGAGTTCCGCCTCCAGGCGCGCGGTCTCGGCGGCTGCCTGCGCAGGGACGTGCTCCTCCATCCAGCCCTTGGCCATCGCTATGACCATCCGGCACAGGCGCTCTCCTTCCGCGGGGCCGGTCGCGGCGATGCGCGGCCCCCAGGTGACCGGCTGCGCCTTCTCCACGTCCCGGTACTGGGCGGCTGCTTGCAGCAGCGTCAGCTGCCCGGCAAGTAGTTTCTGTACCGCCCGATCCTTGACGGCGTATCGCTGTAGGTAGGTCTGCCGACGATGTTCCGTCTCTTCGTCCATTGGGGATTTCTTGTCGAGAAGGCCCTGGACGATGGACGGCGAGTCGCGATCCGAGTCTCGGCGCGAGCCCGTGCACGCGCCGAAGTAGACGAGGCCCGCCGCGCCCCCGATGAGCAGAGCGGCGACTGGCAATGAACGCCAATTGAGTGGCATGGTGCGCCTGGCTTTCCGAATCTCGCGAACGGCCTGCGATGGAAAGGTCGGACTCACGTTGCCGGCGCGCAGACCGGGCGCCGGGGTAGTGCCGGGCCGGTGCGGGGCTTGGTTGGCGGTAAGGACCCCACCGGCCGCTTTTGTTCAGGATTCAGGAGTCAACGGTCAGGAATCAGCGTGATGATTACTGACGCCATTCGCCGTCAGTAGTCTCCGTCTGAAACCGGTTTCCCGCCGGCGCGTGTACTCAGCGCTTGCAGGACTTCGAGCGGCGTGCTGTCCCTCAGGAAACGCACGTGGCAGTCGGCGAAGGCGAAGTTGGCGCCGCCCGGATGCCCGCTGCCGAAGGCGCATAGCCGATTAGAAAGCGCGGAGGAATCACCGTCGGCCGGCATCCCGTAGTTAATCGGCGCAGCGGTGTGGAGCGTGAGGTTGGTCATGACTCCTCCCGCCCCCGCGACGAAACCCCACTTCCCAATTTGGTCGAGGGGAGCTATTGAGGGAGCAAGTTTGGGCTGAAGGCGATCGTATTCCGAGTCACGATGGTAGCGCTCACCGAAGAGGAAGGTCTGACTGGTGCCGTC
>DATFWZ010000695.1:0-2932 GCA_035258765.1 Gemmataceae bacterium | reverse complement strand
TGAGCTGGATCACCGCCAATAGACTAGTTCTAAACCTGATCTTGAGGCCGATCAGATTGGACGCCCGCGTAGGACCTTGCTATGACCCCCCCAACTTTGAATTCCGCGCGGCGGTTCCATTGCGCGGTATTCGCATGCCTTGCCGCGGTTTTGACCGGCCCGGCATCCGCGGCCGATCCCGAATGGAAAGTCGGACTCGCACAAGTCAAGATCACACCCGACAAACCCGTTCCGATGTCCGGGTACGCGAGCCGAAATAAGCTGTCCGAAAAGGTCATTATCGATCTGTACGCGAAGGCACTCGTCGTGGAAGACCGCGACGGGCACAAGGCCGTCATTGTCACCAGCGATCTGCTCGGCTTCCCGGCGTCTGTCGCCGAGCCGATCTGCGAGCGGATCGAAAAGAAGACCGGCCTCAAACGCGAGCAGATCCTTCTCAATTCCTCGCACAATCACTCCGGGCCGACGGTCACGCTGAAAGCGCAAGCGAAGGACGGCCCAGGCGAATCGGAGCGTGCCGTCGAGTACACCCGCGGGCTGCAAGACAGGGTCGTGGATGTCGTCGCCAAGGCGATGGAGCTTCTCGAGCCGGCCCGGCTCTCCTGGGGGTCCGGCGTCGTGGACTTCGTCATGAACCGACGCGAATTTACTCCGAACGGCGTCATCCTCGGCGTGAATCCGCGCGGCCTGGCCGACCGGACCGTGCCCGTGCTGCGCGTCGATTCCGCCGACGGCAAGCCGCTCGCGATCCTGTTCGGCGCGGGCACTCACAACACGACGCTCGGCGGCGACAACTACCAGATCTGCGGCGACTACGCGGGATTTGCCCAGGCGTATGTCGCAGAGAAGTTCCCGGGCGTGCAAACGATGTTCATGATCGGCTGCGCCGGTGACTCGAACCCGTATCCGCGCGGAACGATGGACCTCGCCCGCAAACACGGCGAGACGTTGGGCGCCGAAGTCTGTCGCTTGCAATCCGGTAAGCTGCGGCCGATCGGCGGACCGCTCCGGATCGCCTTCGCACACGCCGATCTGCCGCTCCAGTCGCTGTCGCGGGACGAGGTTCAGAAACTGGCCGCGGACAAACGGAACCCGAAATCGTTCGCGGCGGGCCAACTACTCGCTCTCCTCGACAAGGGCGAAAAGCCCCCCGCGACGTACCGCGCCCCGCTGACCGTCTGGCAATTCGGCTCGGACCTGACCATGGTCGGACTTTCCGGCGAAGTGGTGGTCGATTACGTTTCGATGCTGGAAAAAGCGCTCGGCCCGAATCAACTCTGGCTCAGCGCTTACTGTAACGACGTATTCGGCTATCTCCCCTCGGCCCGCGTGCTCGCGGAAGGCGGCTACGAAACCCGCGGCCTCTACTCCGGCGGCCCCGGCTTCTTCGACGCGAAGGCGGAAGAGGTCGTCGTCAAAACGGTACGCGAGCTTGCCGCGAAGGCGGGTCGGAAGGTGCCGGAGCGTTGAAATCGGATATTCCAGGCCGGACCTGTGGGCGGTCCGGGAGTTTGTCGACAATTGCAACACGCGTTGCCTGGCTACTTCTTCGGCGTCCCGTCCCAGACCGTGACGGTCCCACCGCCAACCTCGAATGCGAGCAGGCGCGACCCGTCCGGGCTAAAAGCGACTTGGCCGACCAGGCCGAACGGGACGGATGGCCGGCCCAGGGTGAGTAGCTCCCGGCCGGAACCGAGGTCCCAAATCGTTACGGTACCATCGAAGTTCCCGGTCGCCAGCCGCCGGCCATCGGGGGCAAAGGTGAGACGGACCGGCCCGGTCGAGCGGGCTGGGACTAGGTCGCGCCAGGTGTCCGCCTCCGGATCGAATTCCTGGACCACCGCGGCCACGTTGCCGGCTTCAGTGTGGCCGGCATCGCCCGCGACCGCCAAGCGGCGGCCGTCCGGGGTGTACGAAAGGTCGAGCTTCGGGTGGTCGAGCCGGAGCGTCCGTTCAATCCGGCCGTCGTGAGCGTTGTGGAGGGTGAGAAGGCCGGTCCGCTTGGCCGGGACCCCAATGACGACGTCGTACGTGGCGACAACCTCGGTCATGACGACCGCGAACTGGCTGCCGTCGGGGCGGAAGACCACGGCCGACGCGTCGCCCTTTGGCCTCTCGATGTCCGCGACCGGGCGGCCGCCCGGGAGTTCCCACAAGCGCACCTCGACAGGTTCTGCCCCAGGTCCCTTCTCGCTCGGCCCACCCCCGGCGACGGACGCTAACCGGTGCCCGTCCGCGCTAAACGCCAGCTTTCGCACCTCCCTCTTGTGTCCTTGCAGCCTGTGCAGCTCGCGCCCGGTGTCGATCTCCCAGAGGCGGATCGTTTTGTCGGCGCTGCCAGTGGCCAGGGTTTTCCCGTCCGGGCTGACCGTGGCACAGAGCACCATGCCGGTGTGCCCCCGGAACGCGCGGAGTTCCTGGCCGGTCGTCGCGTCCCACAGGCGGGCGTCACCCGGGCCGGACCCGCGCCCGCTGGTCGAGACGACCCGCGCGCCGTCGGGCAGGAACGCGGCCGACCGGACCATCGCGGTGTGGCCCCGGAAGGTGGTCGCCTCCGGGTCGCCGCGCCCGGGCCACAAGCGGATCGACAGGTCGGAGTCGTCCCGCAAGCCGCCCGCCGCCGCGAGCCGGCCGCCGTCTGGGCGGAACGCCACGGCCGTGACGGGCCTCGTATGGCTGAGGATTGAGTAAAGCTTACTGCCCGACTGGGTGTCCCAGACGGTGACCCGGGAGTTTACAAACTCGGCGATCGCCAGCCGGGTGCCGTCTGGACTGAATGCGAGGTCGAGGGCGTAGTCCGGGCGGATCGTCCGATGCTCTTTCTTGGCCGGCACGTCCCACAACTTGACCGTTCCGCCGTCCTCGACGGATGCGAGGAGTTTGCCGTCCGGGCTGAACGCGACTCGCCTCAGTGCGGCAGTGTGCCCGAGGA
>DATFWZ010000694.1:0-16467 GCA_035258765.1 Gemmataceae bacterium | reverse complement strand
AGTGCACAAGCGGGCGTTGTCCTTCGGCGCCTCCGGCGTCTGGACGGCACGGACCAGCTCCACCGGCCGCCGGACGCCGACCTGTTGGAGCGGTTCGCGGCCCGGCGCGACGAGGCGGCGTTCGCCGCCCTCGTGCGCCGGCACGCGCCGATGGTCCTCAACGTCTGCCGCACCGTCCTACGCCACGAGCACGATGCCGAAGACGCGCTCCAGGCCACGTTCCTGGTCCTGGCCCGCAAGGCCAACTCGATCCGCCATCGCGAGGCATTGGCGGGCTGGCTGTACGAGGTCGCTCATCGGGTGGCGGCCCGAGCCCAGACGCGTACCGCCCGCCGCCGGGAACAGGAACGAAAGGCGATGCCGGTGGCCTCCGCCGATTCGACTCTCGACATGACGCTCCGCGATTTGCAGCGCGTGCTGCACGAAGAGTTATTGCGTCTGCCGGACAAGTATCGACTGCCGCTTGTGCTCTGCTACCTGCAAGGCCGATCGCACGAGGAGGCGGCAGTTCAACTCGGCTGGACCAAGGGGACGTTCCGCGGCCGGCTGGACCGCGGGCGGGAGCAGTTGCGCCGCCGACTCACGGCCCGTGGCATCGCCCTGTCGGGGGTGCTATGTGCCTGCGTGGTGACGCCGCGGGCCATCGGGGAATCGACAATCGAATCGCTCATCCGGGCCGTGTCCGTCGGGGCTTCAACGCGCGCCGGCGCACTTGCCGAAGGAGTAATCCGAGCCATGCTCACGAGCAAAATCAAAGTCGCGACGGCGTTGCTCCTCGCCGCGAGCTTCATTTTGACCGCGGTGACCCTGACACAACGGGTAACAGCCGGAGACGAGCCTGCGAAATCACCGCCGGCACCGCGCGCTGCGCCGCAAGTGGCGGAGGCAAAGCCCCCTGTAGCCGACAACGTTGATTCGACCCGATACGGCGGGCGGGTTGTCGGTCCGGACGGCAAGGCGGTGGCGGGCGTGAAGGTGTACCTCACGGACGCCGGCGGATACCACCGGCGTCCCACGCCGGCCCCGGAGTCGGCGACTTCCGGCACCGACGGCCGGTTTCAGTTCTCCGTATCCAACGCCAAATTCGAGGAGCGTTGGTGGGTGCGGGTGGTGGCCGCCGCGCCGAAGTATGGCGTCGGTTGGGTCGAATTGGAGCCGGGCGCCAAGCGGGACGATTTGACGATTCGCCTCGTCGAGGACGACCTGCCGATCACAGGACAGATCGTCGATCTCGAGGGGAAACCGATCCCGAAGGTGACTCTCACGGTCTGGCAAATCCACGCGGCGGCGGACGATGACGTCGGCCCGTGGGTCGCGGCCGCCCAGGGAAAGCAAGGGTTGGCCCACGACCTGGAACGCAAGTACTTCCGGCGCTACACCACGTCGCCGTGCCCGCAGGCGACGACCGATGTCGACGGTAAGCTGCGGCTCACCGGCATCGGCCGCAACCGACTGGTCCGGGCGACTCTCGAAGGTCCGACCATTGCCAGCCAGCACGTCTGCATCGTCACGCGGCCGGGCATGCCGGTCGACGTGCTCTCTCACAGAGGCAAACGCGAGTACGGCGAGCCGAGTCAGTTCATCACCTACTACGGCTCCGATTTCCGTCTCGCCGCCGCGCCATGCCAGTCGATCGTCGGCGTCGTTCGTGACGCCCAGACGAAAAAACCAATCCCGGGCGCGACGGTGCAAGGCCACAATCAGTTGATCGCTCCCAGTATGTATCGCGGATTGGACCCGGTCGTGAAGACCACGACCGACGCCGAGGGGCGCTTTCGATTGTTAGGGATGCCGACCGGTAAGGGGTATACGATCGCGGTCCTGCCAAGCAAGGATCAACCCTATGTCGCTCGGCACGTCGACGTGCCCGACGGCATCGGCGTGAATCCGGCAAGAGTCGACATTGACGTCAAGCGCGGCGTCTGGATCGAAGGCAAGATCACCGACAAGGCGACCGGCAAGCCGCTGAAAGGGAGCGTCGAGTACTTCGCTCTGTACGACGACAAGTACGACAACCCGAACCTGCGCGACTACCCGGGCTTCGACGGGACAATCGTCCACGACAATCTATGGGTCTCTGCAAAGGAGGACGGGTCATTCCGTATCGTCGGCCTGCCGGGACCCGGCGTAATCGGCGTCTACTACCAGCGCGACCCGTACCTGCGGGCCGACCAGCGCAGCGATGAATTCGGGACCAAGGAGAAGTCGCTTCGCACCGCCCCGTACTGGCTCGGCTTTACAAGCAACTACAACGCGTTAGCGAAAGTCAATCCGGCCAAGGGGGCCGAGTCGGTGAAGTGTGATGTGACCATCGATCCGGGCTGGACCTTTAAGGCAACGGTGCTCGGCCCAGACGGTAAGCCCCTGGTTGGAGCGAAGAGCCTTAACTTGAACATGGCCCAACCGTGGAACTGCGAGCCGACGAAGACGGCGGAATTCACGGGAGGGTTCAACCCGGCCAAGCGTTTGGATATCGTCGTGGTGCACCCAGAAAAAGGGCTGGTTGGGGTCGCACAACCACCGAAACAGGACGGCGGGTTAGTAGCGGTCAAGTTGGAGCCCGGTGCTACGGCAGCGGGGCGGCTCGTCAATGCGGACGGCAAACCGATGGCCGGTGTCGAACTGGAATTGTGGTTCAGGCCAAAGGAGCGGCGAAACTGGAATGACTATCTGCCCTGGCATGTCAAGACCGGTCGCGACGGTCGATTCCGCATCGAGGCGTTGATCCCCGGCTACGAGTATCGCCTCAAGGATCCAACGGGCGAGACCGTGTTCGGAGACGGACTGCACTCGGGAGAGACTAAGGAGTTGGGCGACGTGCGGTTGAAGCGGGTGGACGAGTGACGTCCGTCGAGTTCCGTGCTTCCTCTTGATTGGGTCCCACCGCCGCGCTACCATCGGGGCTCCTCGAGGCGGGAGCACCCATGCACCTGATCGACTACGCCCACAGGCGCCAGGGCGTCCTGTACCACGGCACTCTGTCGGACCTGGACGGCCAACCGAAGGCCACCTGGACCTACGAGAAGAGCGGACGCAAGGTCACGCACGACCAGCCGATCGACCTGCCCACCTTCCGCTCCTTGTGGAACCGGGTCAACCTGGACGTGTTCAAGCGGAACCGGGTTCGCGACCCGGACCGCCCGGTCGACCCGGACGCAACCCACGTCATCGGGATTGCCTTCGGGACGACCGAGGACCCCAAGTGGGCTTACTTCGCGGTGCCGGCCAACGAGTCGGACCCCCAGTTCTTGAATTGGCTCAAGTCTTTGAACATCCCGACCGGCAGCGCCGGGCCGCCTCCGGTTCCGGCCCGCGCCCCGGCCAACGGGCCCGGCCGCCTGGCCAAGGCGCGCGAGAATGTTTACCCGAAGTTCTTCGGGTCCAACTGGACCGTGGACCGCGAAGAAGACCCGGACGGGCCGGCCATTGACGTGTACGTGTTCGAGCCGGGCGAGGACGGCCGCGGCAAGGAGCGGGACTTCTACACCCTGGTCACCGGCGGGATGAGCGACAAGCGGATGCGGGTCCCCAAGGAGGTCGAGTTCCGCCGCGCCGAGTTAGTCCTGTACGTGGACAAGCCGACCGACGAACAAATCGGTCTGCTGCGCTGGCTGGCCCGGCTGCCCCTGGTCCAGGAGGGGACCTGGTACAGCCCTGGGACCACCATGACCAACGGCAACCCGCCGCGGCCGATCTTCGACGGCTCGGACCTCTCCTGTTACCTGTTCCTGGAGCCGGTCGTCGGCCGGGACAGCACCCTACACGACAAGCTCGACGTGGACGGCGATCCGGTGGCGCTACTTTGGGTGGTGCCGATCACGGAGGCCGAGTGCCAGTACATCCTCGACCGGTCGCCGGACGACTTCCTCGACTTGCTGGACCGAAAGAAGCACCCGTTCGTATTGGACAAGGGGCGGCGGTCGTATGTGCGGGCAAAGTAGGCGGCCGCCGGCGTTCGGCGCGGGCTAGCCGGCGGGCCGGGGATCGAACAGCGGCAGTAACCGGGCTGATAGCTCGGCGAGGAATTCGGCCAGGCCGTTTTCGCGGCCGCGGTCGCGCAAGGTGTCGAGCGGGATCGTCTGGAGCGCTACGGTTTCCCGTTCGCGCGAGTTTGCGGTCAACACCGCTAGAACTCGCTTCGCACTGTGTTTGTCGTCGCCATGTTTGGCGGTCAGCTCGTGGGAGTTGGTTCGTGGGTCGAAGCCGATTTCGCGGCGGACTTCATCGAGCAGGCGCCGCTCCTCGTCCGATGTGGCCTCGAAGGCCGTGATGACCCAGCACTCGCGTTTGGTGTGGGCGACGCCGATCACGATCGGGGCGGTGGTTGTCAATGCTTGGCGCGCCTGATGCAGACTCTCCTTCCGAGACGAGTCTCGGACCAGCAGCACCGCGTCTGGCCGATCACGTGAGATCAGAAGCAAAAGAACAAGAGCCTGGAAGGCGGTGTAAGCCTCGCGGGGTAGGCCCTTGAACTTGCCCGGAAACCGCTGCCCATACTGCTTGGCTATAGCCGGCACGTGTTCCCACATTAGGCACGGTTCGCTGGCGAGCAGACCGCGGAAGCTGCAAAAGGATTGGACGGAATCTGCCTCGATCCAGGTCACGGAGGCGCAGAGCAGGCCATGCACCAGGATAGTGACCGTGTCGCGATCGACGGGCGTTTCGCAAACGAGGGCGATCGACGTGCTCATTGCGGGACGGCCACCGGCTTCCGCTTGAGCAGCCAGTCCTCGCCGACGTGGCTCCAGAATTCGCCCGGAGTCATCGCCTCCTTCCAGGCTTCGTAGTCTGGGTGGTCCGAAAGCCGACCGCATACGACCCCGCCGTCCGGCCCCAGCGTGAGGACCCGGATCGAATTCTCGGGGAGCTCGCTCAGGACATAAAGCGAATGCGAAGTGGCGATGATTTGAAGATCCGGTACCTCGGTCATCAACTCGCGGAGGACGCGGATCAACTCCATCTGGGCTTTTGGGTGGAGACCATGGTCTAGGTCGTCACACAAGATAATTTTGGGACTATCGAATCCAAAAATGACCGCCAACAATCCCAGGATGTAGAGTGTGCCGTCGCTAACCGCTGACGCAGGCACTCCTCGGGCATTCCGAAAGTCAACTAGTACTCGGTCGTAGATCTGCTTCTCCTCGCTCCTCTCTGGTATCTCTACCAGGTCGAACCGGATGCCTTCTGCCGTCGGGATTACCCTCCGAAATGCCCTAACAAGGTCGCCGAACCGATCCGGTTGATTGCCGAGCATGGATCGCAAGACCGACGCCAGTCCGCCCCCGTCCGGTTCAAGGACCGGCCGGGCAGATTTCGCTTGAGATGGCGCGGCGAGGCGTTCGGCAAGAAGGCGAATCAGGGTCGTGGCTTTGAGGTCGGAAGAAAATGGCTCAGCCGACTGGGCGTCGCCAGCACCAATTACCTCACCTCCGTTGAGCCTCACCCAACTCCCTTCCACCCAAACCAATTTGCCATTTAGCGGAACTTGTGCGGCACCCTTCTCGACAGGGGTGATTACTCGGAAGCCCACCCATCCCTTCGGTGTCAGAGTGTCTGCTCGCAACAACAGCCGGGAATCTCGTGTTTCACCGATCAGGTTCGCGAGTGCGTAGCTGCCGGAAAACACTAAATGAGGCTTCTTGTCCTGGACGGCGAGGCTCAGGATGTGAATTCCTTGCAGCACACTCGACTTGCCCGACCCGTTGGGGCCCACCAGCACAGTCAATCGCTCGTCAAACGAAATCTCGACGTCCCGGAGGGCCTTGAAGTTCTCGAACTTGACCCGGCGGATCATGTCCCGCTCCGCTACCGACCTACGCTTACCTCAGCGCCTAAGATACGCTACCAGTTCTTTTCCCGCATATCCAGCCGAGGGGGCGAGCGATGGCCGCCAAGTTCCAGCTCGTCAGCGACTTCCTGCCCGCCGGCGACCAGCCCAAGGCCATTCAGGAGCTGGTCGAGGGCTACCGATCCGGCAAGCGCTTCCAGTGCCTGCTCGGGGCCACCGGCACCGGCAAGACCATGACCGCCGCCCACGTCATCGCGGCCCTCAACAGGCCCACCCTCGTCCTCGCCCACAACAAGACCCTCGCCGCCCAGCTTTACAAGGAGTTCCGCGGGTTCTTCCCCAACAACGCCGTCTGCTACTTCATCAGTTACTACGACTACTACCAGCCGGAGGCGTACATCCCGCAGCGGGACATCTATATCGAGAAGGACGCCTCCATCAATGAGCACATCGACCGCCTCCGCCTGAGCGCCACCAGTAAGCTCGTCTCCCGCGGTGACGTCATCGTCGTCGCCTCCGTCTCCTGCATCTACGGCCTCGGCTCGCCGAGCGATTACAAGCGCATGATGGTCCACTTGAGAAAAGGGGAGATGATTGACCGCGACGCCCTGCTCCTCAAGCTGGTGGACATTCAGTACCGGCGAAACGACATCGCCTTCGAGCGGGGCACGTTCCGCGTTCGCGGCGACACCATCGAGGTGTGGCCGAGCGCCGAAGAGATCGCCATGCGGATCGAGCTGTTCGGCGACGAGGTGGACGCCCTCGCGAGCATCAACCCGACGACCGGCGAAGTCATTTCCGACACGGACGAGATGTTCATCTACCCGGCCCGCCACTTCGTCACCCCGGATGAGCGGACACGGACCGCGATCGTCGGCATCGAGCAGGAGCTGAACGAGCGACTGGAGTGGTTCAAGAAGGAGGGGAAGCTGCTCGAGGCCGAGCGGCTCCGGGCCCGCTGCCGATACGACCTCGACATGATGCGCGAGGTCGGGTACTGCGCCGGGATCGAGAACTACGCCCGGTGGTTCAGCGGCCGGAAGGCCGGCGAGCCGCCGTACACGCTCATCGACTTCTTCCCCCCAGACTTCCTGTGCATCGTGGACGAGTCGCACGCGACCCTGCCGCAGGTCCGCGGCATGTTCGCCGGCGACCGGGCCCGGAAGCTGACGCTGGTCGAGCACGGGTTCCGGCTGCCGAGCGCTCTCGACAACCGGCCCCTCCAGTTCGAGGAGTGGGAGCAGCGACTGCAGCGGGTCTTGTACATGTCCGCGACCCCCGGCCCTCTGGAGCTGGACCGGACCGGCGGGGAGGTCGTGGACCAGGTGATCCGGCCAACTGGGCTCATTGACCCGGTGATCCACGTCAAGCCGGCCCGCGGGCAGGTGCCCGATCTCATCAACGAAATCAAGACCCGGGCGCAGCGCGAGGAGCGGACGCTGGTCACGACTCTGACCAAGCGGATGTCCGAGGACCTGGCGAACTACTTCCGCGAGGCCGGGCTGCGGTGCAAGTGGCTGCACTCCGAGCTCGACGCCATCGAGCGCATCCAGATCTTGCGCGAGCTCCGCGAGGGGGCGTTCGACGTGCTGGTCGGCGTCAACCTGCTCCGCGAGGGCCTGGACCTGCCGGAGGTTTCGCTGGTCGCCATCCTGGACGCGGACAAGGAGGGGTTCCTTCGGTCGGAGACATCGCTGATCCAGACGATCGGGCGGGCGGCCCGGAATGTGAACGCGGAGGTGATCCTGTACGCCGATTCGGTGACCGAGTCGATGCAGCGGGCGATCGCGGAAACGGCCCGGCGGCGAGAGCTGCAGCTCGCGTACAACCGCGAGCACGACATCACCCCGCGGACGGTGACCACGGCCATCAAGAACGTCATCGAGGAGGAGATCGCGGCCCATCAGCTCGCCCAGGCCGCGGCCGGGCAGGTGGCGCAGGACTACGTCACGGCCGAGTACCTGGAGGAGTTGCACTCGGAGATGCTCGCGGCTGCCCAGCAGCTGGATTTCGAGCGGGCGGCCGAGCTGCGGGACAAGATCTCGAAGCTGAAAGGGGAGGCGGTGGCCTCGCCGCAGAAGAAGCCCAAAGGTCGAAGGCGGCGGTGATCGAGCGGGCGACAGATCGCCGTCATGAACCGGAAGCATGGCGTCCTCGGCTCTCGGCTCGCATGACACAGATTGCAACTTCTTGTCCATTTCGAGTGAACCTCTCTCTGCCGGTTCTGCGTAGGCAATCCCAGTGGGATGGTCTGGAGGAACGGCAGTGGCAGCTCTCTTCCCGATCCGGGAGGTCGACCGGCGGGTCCACGTTGCCACCTCGGCACCGCCGGCCATCGCCCTCCTGGCCGCAGGCTGGTCGGGTGTTTGGATGACGGCGGGACTCGCGGCCGGGGTATTGCTGCTCGGCGGACTGGGGCTGATCGTCGCGACCGGCCGGGCGGAGCCGCCGGCCCCAAAAGACAAGGTCGAGTCGCCGCGGCCCGACACCGCGTCCGCGCGACGGGACCTCTACGGCGATCCGCTCCCGCCGGACGCGATCGCCCGCATGGGGTCGATTCGCTGGCGGCATCGCGACGATAACAACGGCTCCGTCTACGCCGTTCTGTCGCCGAACGGTCGGCTCATCGCCACGCGGAACTTCGTGGACCGTGGGAGGGGGTGGGTGCGCGTGTGGGAGTTGCCCGACGGCAAGCCCGTCTGCGAGTTCCCGTGGGACCTCAGTTATACCGACGTGGCCTTCACGCCCGACGGGTCGCGGCTCTTGATCCTTCAGAGGAACAGCGCCGTGCGGTTCCACGACCCATTGACGGGGAAGTTGCTTGCCGAATCGAAACGGGTGACGGAGGGCGGCCCGAATGACTGGCCGCATCAGTTGACGTCCGACGGCCGATGGACGCTGACGGTCGGTCCAAAGCGGACGCTGAAGCTGACCGAAATTGTCGCCGACCCCGCCGTTACGCCGCACCAGGTCCAACTGGAACAGCATGCTCCGGACTTTGACTTCTGGCGGATGCGATTTTCCAGCGACGGCCGCACGTTGATCGCCGGCGAACAACTGAGCGACAAGAAGCCACTGTTTGCTCGCTGGGAGGTGAGGACAGGAAAGCTCCTTGGCAAGACCTCAATCAATACGGGCTCGTTCAGCATTTGCACCGAGGTGTCTCGGGACGGGAAACAATTCGCCGCATGGCGGTACGAGGGCAAGCCGCACGACGAGCTTGTGATTTGGAACACCGAGAGCGGCGCCAAGTTCATCGAGCTGGAGGGCGGAAATCGCCAGGGGTACGGATCCATCCGGTTCTCACCCGACGGCAAGCGAGTGGCAGCGGAGGTCGCACGAACCGAAGCGAGTGTCACGCTCAAGTTGTGGGAACTCGCTCGCGGGAAAGTGCTCGGCCAGGTGAAGTTGCCCGGCTGGGCCTACGGCTACTCGCTGTTGCCCGACGGCAAGACGGTCCTGGCCACGAGTCATGGACGGATGATGTTTGGCATCTGGGACGTCACCACCGGCCGCCGGCTGAGCCCGGCCACCGGGCACGAAAGCAACCTCCGGCACCTCGCGTTCACCCCCGACGGGAAGACCTTGCTGACGGCTTCCTATGACCCTGAGGAGCCGGTCACCGTCTGGGAGGCGGCGACCGGTCGGAAAAATCAGGAGCTGTCGGCGCCGCACGGGTCGCCGTTGCACTGGTCGGGATCATCCGCGCCATTCGTATTCACTCCCGCAGGCGCTGTCGTGACGACCGGCAACGGGACCCTGGTTTGGACCGACATGAAGACCGGCCGCGAGTTGAAGCGGATCACGCCCGGGCCGATTGCGACGGTAACGGACCCCAAGGACTGCTTCCATCAGGAGCGGTTGTCTCTGACTCGCGACCCGCAGACGGGAAGGCCCGCGATCCTGGGTCTGCACCGGTTCGGGCCGTCCCCGTTGCTGTCAGCGGAGGCGAAGTCTCGATGGAAGGAAGTCGTCACCCTGTGGGACGCCGAGTCCGGCGAGCTGCTCGCCCACCGGGGTTGGTCGCGGAACAGTTTTGATTCGGACGAGGTGGTCGTTTCCCCGGACGGGCGGTGGCTTGCCCGACAGGTTTGCGATCCCGTGACCGACACTTCGATCGAACTCAGTTCCGCCCTCGGCGGCCGCGGCTCCTTCAAACTGCCGCACCCGGGCGATCACACGCCGCGCAGCCTCTTCACTCCCGATAGCCAAACGCTGATCACCGTGACGAGAAAGCGATCCCCCGAGCCAACGGCGGGCAAGCCGGCCGAGCCGAGCATCGTAATGGCTGGCAAGCCGGCCGAGCCGAGCATCGTTCGGCTGTGGGAGGTCCGGAGCGGCCAGAAGCGGTTGGAATTCTCCGTGCCATTTGAACCATCGATGTTGGCCGTCTCGCCCGACGGACGATTCCTCGCCATCAACCGGAGCGACACGGACACCATCTCCATCCGCGACGTGGCGACGGGCAATGAGGTGGCGACGCGGGGCGGCTACCGTGCCCTGGTCGATGCGATGGGGTTCCGCCCCGATGGCAAGGCAATGGCTTCCGGCCATGCCAACGGGAACGCGCTGGTCTGGGACCTGTCGGGTTTGCCGGGCGTCAAACCGGCGTTCACGGACCGGGAGGCAGCGTGGAAGGAACTCGCGTCCGCCGACGCCGGAAAGGCCTATCGGGCGATCCTTGGGCTGGCCGCCGACGCGGGCGCGATCGCATTCCTGGCCGATAGGGTGAAGCCAGTGCCCGAAATCCCGGCGATCCGGCTTCAGAGTCTGGTGAAAGGCCTCGACGACGACAAGTACGCAACTCGTGAGTCGGCAACTGCGGCGCTCAAGAAGTTAGGTGACGTGGTCGAAGCGCAGCTCGAAACGCTGGCGCGCGGGGAGCTTTCGGCGGAGCAGCGCCGCCGCATCGCGGACGTGCTGGAGAAACGGGAATCGACGACGGAGTCCGACCCCGAACGACTACGGGCACTGCGATGTGTCGAGGTCCTGGACCGGGTCGGCTCGGCCGAAGCCCAATCGGTGCTCGGAGGGCTCGCAAAGGGGACAGCGGGGGCGCGGCTGACTCGCGAGGCGGCCGCGGCCGTCTGGCGGCATCGCATGCAATCGCAATAGCGAAGTCCATTTCGGTTGGAAGCCGGACCTGCCAGCAGGCCGGACCCCGCCACCTGCTTGCGGCAGACGGACAACGAACGCTGGCCGGGACCGGTCCAAACTTCGACTGTCAGGTTATCCGCGTTCCCCTGCTTGCTTGATCACGCATTCTCCGCAACCGGCCGGTCATTTCGCCTTCTTCAGCGCCTCCACCACCTTTGCCGCGTCTGTCTCGTTGGCCGACTGCAACGCGATCGACTCGACTGCCTTCCCCTTGTGGACGATGACCACCGTGCAGTGGGCGTCCACGTTGATCCCCCAGTTGTTCGGCCCGGATTTATCCCCCTCGAACACCCCCAGGCTCGTGTTGACGAAGTTCAGAGACATCTGGATCTTCGGCAGGTGCTCCTTGGCTGCGTCCTGCTTCTCGGTCAACCAGACGGCGATGGTCGCGGCCTTGTCGTTTGTTTCCTTGGCCTTCGTGTCCAGCTCCTTCAGCAGCCTGGCCATCGGTCGATTGAAGTGCTCGTGCTGGACGAACACGTACACCGTCGGGTCGTCTTTCCGGTCCTTGACGTAGCTCCCCTCCTTGTTCTCAATCGCCCCGACCACGCCGTAGACCTTGAAGTCCTCCACCTTCTCCCCCGCCTTGGGGCCGGACGAGATGTCGGCCCGGGCAACGAGGGCGGCGGCCAGGACGGCCGAGACGCACAGGGACTGGCGCATGAGCATTCCTCCGGATAAGTGACGGCGGCATTGTACCAGCGGGGGGGAAAATCCCCTTTACACGCAGGCCGATTTCTGGCATAGGCCCCCCGACTTCTGGCAATCGGCTCCAGATGTTTGCGCCGCCCCCGATCGGGGGGTCGGGGGCGGCCACTCCTTTCCCGGGGGACCCATTCCGATGCGCCGACTCGGTGCCATTCTCCTGTGCCTCGGACTGACTTCGCCCGCGCTCGCTGGCCCGGGTGAAACGCCGCCCGCGGACGACCCGCCGTCCGTCCCCTGGTACCGGTGGCTGTTCCTCGGCGAGCGGGCCAAGCCGACCCCGCCCAGGCCGGCCGTGGTCAACAAGGCCCCGGCCAACATCCCGGCGCCCAAGGAGGCTGCGGGCCGCACCCTGGCCGAGGAGCAGCGCGTGTTCCTCGAGCGGCTCAACGCGATCAGCAAGATCAAGCGGATCGCCCTCGAGCAGGGCGACGAGGAGATGCTGAAGAAGGCGGAGGATCTCGAGCAGCAGGCGGAAGAGGTGTTCAAGCAACGGACGGCCCGGCTGCCGGCGGGCGGCGATGACCGGGCCGCCCTGGAACGGGGCCGGGACGACCGGCCGGCCACGGCCGCCCGTACCGCCCCGCGGCGGCCGGCCACACGGGGGGGCGATCGATGAAGAAGTTGAGCACTCTGGTTTTCGCGGCCGCCCTCGGCGCCGTCGGGTGCATGGGCACCACCGGACCGAAGTCCTACGAGGCCGATGCGCCTTTGGCGGTCGAGACGTCGGCAAAGGCGGATAAGCCCGACCGCCGGACCACCGAGCCGGAGCCGACCCGGGTCCCGGCCGGCACCGCCCGCGTACACGCCGACGACATTGACGACTCCAACTACCAGGATTCGCTCCGGCAGTTGCAGAGCGACGTGAATCAGGACCGCAAGGCCCTAGGGAAGGCGGGCCGGTAGGCCTATCAGCGGCGCGTCACAACTCGGCGGCACGCGGGAGCGAAATCGTTACAATGCCCCTGTCTTCACCGACCGGGGCATTTCCATGCGCACCCTGACCATCCTCCTCCTCGCGGCCGCCGCCGCATCGCCCGCCGACCCCAAGCTCGTCGTCAAGCCGGACGCGTTCGAAACCCTTGTCAACCCGAACTGCTCGCATTGCGTGGACGAGGCCAAGCGCCGCAAGGACGAGCTCAAGGACACCGATCCCGCCCTCATGTGGACCCGCGGCAAGTACGACGGCGGGGCCATCCCAATTCGCTTCTTTCTGAACCCGTACCGCGTCATTAGCGACACCTACGGCGTCTTCGTGTACGACCCGGACGCCGGCTACGCCCGCGCGTTCCGCGCTTCTGTTGACTTCCGCTTTCATGGCTGGCGGAACGGCGTCATGGTCATGAAGCATAAGGACGGGACCCTGTTCTCGTGCCTGACCGGTGTCGCGTTCGACGGCCCGCGGAAGGGGGACCGGCTGGAGCCGTGGCCGACGATCGTGACCAACTGGGGGTGGGTGATGAAGAACTACCCCGGCGGGGTCGCGTACCACATGTTCGAGAAGTACCAGCCGACCGAGCTGCCCAAGGCCGAGCACCCGGACTCGGTGAAGACCCGCGGTGATCCGGACAAGCGGCTCGACGCGAATAGCCAGGTGCTCGGCGTGTTCGTCCCGGGCAAACCGCCAACCGCGCGGGCGTATCCGCTTCAGCAATTGGCGAAAGGGCGAACGGGCCACGTCGTCCGCGACCAGGTCCCGGGTGGGCCGGAGATCGTCGTCTTTTTCGACGCCGAGGCCCCGGCCTGGGCCGCGTACCTGCCGGTCGCCGAGAGGCGCGACAGCACCGACAAACTCAGCGTCGAGGGCAAGCTGCTGGAGAGCCGACCCGGACTCGACATCGTGGCCGACCAGACGTCGGGCAAGGCCCCGTTCTTGGACCGCAAGACCGGCACGCGGTTCGACATCACCGGTCGCGGGGTCGAAGGGGAATTGAAGGGGTGGACGCTCACTCCCCTGGACGCGGTCGTGGTGAAGTGGTTCGCCTGGGCGGCCGAGGTGCCGGAGACGACGCTCTGGTCGCCGCCGAAAGAGGGGTCGCTGGCTCCGGTCGGACTCCCGAAGGAGCCGCCGGCCAAGCAGAACCCGAAGGACGCGATCAAGGAGGTGGCCGGGACCGCCGAGTTCCTGCGCAACACGCCCAAGCACTTCGCGACGTTCAAGGGGTTCGACCCGAAGGTGCGCACGGTGACGCTCTTGATCGACGGAGAGAAGGTCCCGAAGGCGTGGCCGTTGCTTCCGGACGCGGAGGTGAAGGTCCACGGCTGGTGGGGCCGGCCGGGCCAGCTCAAGGATGGGGAGCGCGTGTGGGCCTGGTTCGCTAGCGACCGGGCGAAGAACCCGCGGGCGGTCCTCATGCTGTGCGACGAGGCGACCGAGAAGGACATCCACGGCAAGGAAAAGGAGTTGCCCAAGGACTTCGTCGAGATGCAGTCCCGGCAGGTCGTGGATCTCCTGCGGCTGTGGGCCCACGAGGGGTTGCCGGGCACGGTCACCTTCGCGCACGTGTCGGGCGAGGTCGAAGTCACCCTGGATCACGAGGGGATGCGCTGGGGCCGGTCGCTCAAGCCCGGGGACCCGGTGGAGCTGGAGGACCTGGCGTCCCGGCCGAAAGACTCCCCGCTCTACACGTTCCCGATCCCCTGGCCGCCGCCGCCGCCGCCGACCGGCAGCGGTGAGCACCCCCTCCGGTTTCCCCCGAAGGCGGACGCCATTCGGGTCAAGGCGGTTATCAAGGACGTCAAGCCGTGGCGGGAGCGGACGCGGGTGACGCTCGTGGTGAACGGGCTGGACATCGCGCCGTTCGAATCGGGCACGCGGACGTTGCTGAAGATGCCGGTACCTCCGAAAGAAGTCCGGGACAGCGACTATCCGCCGGACCTTGGCCGGAAACGCACGAAGGAGGAGCGGATCGAGTGGTTCCTGGCGAGCATGTATTGCACGTGCAAGATCGGCAACGACATCTGCACCGGCGACTTCTACACCTTGTCGAGCTGTAACCCGAACGGGTGCGGAGGTCCGAATGCCGCCCGCAAGCGCATCGCCGAGATGATCGACAAGGGGTTGGACGACAAGCAGATCTTCGACGACCTGCGGGCCGAGCGCGGGGCGCTGATGACGAAGCCACACCTGCTGCCTTGAGGCCAATGACCAATGCCCCACCAATGACCAATGACCAAGGAATGACGAACATCGAATGACGAAGCGCCCCTGACGACCTCATTGGTCATTGTGCATTGGACCTTCATTGGTCATTGGGTGGGTCATTGGCGATTTGCCTTCTAGTCCGTCACCCACCCCGCCAGCCTCTCTTCGAGAATCCCCGGCGGCACCTCGCCGCCCAACTTGCGGACGTGCTCCCGAACTTGCTCCACCAGCACACGGCCCGGCGCGACCACCGCACACATCCGCACGGCCGCCTCGCGCAGGAAGTCCGTCGGCCGCACACTGGCCGTCAGGTCCATCACGGCCATGTTCGGTTTCAAATACCCCGGGTGAATTGTCCCCTCCATCGGGCCGTCATGGCCGACCACGAGGACGTCGTGGCTGGTGCCGTACATCCCGTCCCAGAGGACCTGCCGGCCGCCGAAGGCATGCGCCGTCGCCTGGGCCGCGTCCTTGCTCTTGCTCGCCCAGATGAGCGAGGCGCCGCGAGTCTTGAACGGGATTGCCGCCATCCGCGTGAGCGGCCCGCACCCGGCCAGCAACACCACGCGGCCCTCGAGCGAGCAGTCGGCCGCGTCGCGGTCGCGCAACACCCCCTCCACGGCCGCCGCCGCCGCCGGTCCAAGCGCGTTGGACGCCACCCACTCGCCGTCGGACGGCATCAAGCTGTCGGCCGCCAGCACCGGGACGCGGGCGGTCTCGTCGAGCCGGGCGATCTCGTGCAGCCCCTCGTACGCGTCCTCGTCCAGGAGCACGTCCTGTAACCGAACCGCGTCGGCGATCTTGCGGAACAGTCTCCGGCTGCCCATCTGGACCGGCAGGGCCCGGTGCGGCATGTCGAGGTGGGCGAACGCCGCGTTGAAGAGCCCGGCCGCGAGGAACTCGCGCTCGCCCGTCCCGGTCACGCCGACGAACCGCGTCTTCTTCCCGACGTCCCGGAACCGATAGACCTCGACCAGGTCGTTCACGGTCGGCTGGCCCGGGAACGCCTCCATCCCCCGCTCCAGCGCTACCGTCGTCCACGGCGCACCAATCTTTCGACCCAAAAGCGATAGCATCGCCGCGGAGCGGCCCAGCCCGGCCACCACGGTCGGCACCGGCGGCTTGTTCAGCAACTGGATGAGCGGCCAGGCCTCCTCCGGGGTCCGGGCCGGGCACGTCAACTTGGCCACGTCCGGCGCCTTGGTCAGGATCTGGTCGTAGATGGCCTCGATGTCCTTCGGCGTCTCGTTCAGGTTCGTGTACGACACGACCCGTTTGCACCCAGGGAACGGGCGGACCTGGTCGGCCGCGTCCAGCTCGACCTCGACATAGTCGGCCTTGGCGACGACGGCCGCCCGGAGGAGGGTGAGCCGCTCGTCGTCGGCCCCGGCCCATACGCCGCCGTCCTGGGGCCGCTTGCACGAGAACAGGAGCGGCTTGCGCCGGGCCGCGACCAGCTCGGTCAGGTTGGCGTCCTTCTCGAACTTGTCGAGGCGAACCTCGACCATGTCTGCCCCGAGCTGGACGGCGTTGAGCATGTCGGCCAAGGCCAGCCGGCGGGACTCCTGGACGATGGTGACGCAGATCATGTCGGCGGTCCGGGAGGCGAGCGGTCATGGACTTGGCGGCGGAAACGGCCTCGCGGCGCGGGGCCGGACCCGCGCCGCGGGTG
>DATFWZ010000693.1:0-2244 GCA_035258765.1 Gemmataceae bacterium | reverse complement strand
ACCAATCATGCGAGGTCACCGTCGATGAGCCGTCCCAGCTCCCCTCGGTGAGCATACTCCCATCGGCCGAAACCTTGGCCTGGTAGGTCCCCAGGGCGAGCCCTTGCTGGTTCGTCAGCGTCTCGCCCTGGAGTCTGATCGTCATGCTCGCGGGATCGAAAGTCCCGGTGAACGTCTCGCGGCCATACCTTAGTTCCACTCTTTCCGATTCCAGAGCCTTGTTTCCCCGGCGCGCAGCCTGATCCCGCGGACGCGCCACGCAACCGCTTCGACCGCCTCGCGGCCTACGGATCCCGGCCCGGCGGCCCGCCTCAGGCCGCCGGGGCCAGCCCTTGGAGCAGGATCTGTCGCAACGGGGCACCCAGTTTCTCAAAGGCCTCGCGATGACCGCTCAACGAGAAAACCCCTTCCACCCACAGGTAGCGCCGCACCGCCGTGATCGCATCCGAGAAGGTCACGTCGCTCTTGCGCAACCACGCCACCGCGTGCACTCCGCGGTACCGCGCCGGCAATTCGGCATACAGCCACACCACCAGCGCGTACAGGGCCAACAGGCTCGGCTCGGCCCGCAGCACCGTGTTCCGAACCCGACCCCGCGTCGTCTCCAATCCGAGGTAGGAGCGGGTTTCTTGGAAGGTGGTCTCGATATTCCACCGCCCGGTGTAGGTCTCGATCACCGCCTGCGGGCTCATCGTCGCGTCCGTCGTGAAGAAGTACTCATCCCGGTGGGTCCCGTCCCGATCGCGGACGAAGACCCAGCACACCGGGATCAGCGGCCGGCCGCCTTTGTACCACCAGCCGCGGCCGGTCACCACCTCCACACGACGGCGTTCCCCGCCGTACCAAGCGACGGTCAGCACCGTCCGCTTCGCCGGGTCGCGGACCACCTGGGCCGGCTTGGGCAACTCCTTCCCCTTGACGCGCGGCCGGCCCTGGCCCGAGTACGCTGGCGGCGGCTCGAACAGGTTGGCATCCGCGTAGAACTTGCTGACGAACGTCAGCCGCCGGGGATCCGACGCGGCCACCTCGGCCAGTTCGTGCGCCGCGTAATTGCCGTCAGCACAGCAGACGAAGGTTCGGTCGGGGAACCAGCGGATCAGGATGCGGAGCATCTGCCCCAGCAGATCTACCGGGGTCTTGTGCGCCCGCTTGGAGATGCCATCGACCCCCTTCTCTTCGGGCCGATACAAGGCCACCAGGAGCGGCAACGCCCATCGCCGGCGACAGAAGGGGAAGCAGACCAGCAACGCCAGGACGACCCACTTGTGCCCCCAGCGATAGGCCGTGAACGAATGGGTGGAGCGGACCGGGTCGCGGTGGCAGCCCTTGCCGTAGACCCTGGCCCCGGGATGTTCGGTGACGGTATCGTCGCCGGCCAGTTCGACCGGGCCGCGGGGGGCGAAGCGGTCCAGGACAGCGGCGATGTAGCGGCGCGCCAGCCGGCGGGTGGACCAGCGGCGGTGAGAGAGGGCACGGTGATAACTGCTGGAGTGGCCCGGGGCCAAGGCGCCCAGGGTGCGGAGCAAGTTGGCGACGGTGCGGCCGCCGACGGTGAGGATAGCGGCCAGCGCCAGCAGGACGAGGCGCCGATGAGTCGGTCGGGTCAGGGCCGGGGCCAGGGGCTCGAAGACGGTGTGGACCGGCGCGGGGAGCTGGCCGCCGATCCGCTTGAGCTGGCGACGGCTCAGGCCGGCCGTTCGGGCCAACTGGCGGCGTTGTTCTCGGGTGAGTCGTTTCTTCCGGCGTCGGCTCAGGCGCGGCGGTCGGGCGCCGTGACGGTCAGCGGCGCCATCGGCGTTGCGCCGTAGTAGCGAGGGCGACCGCGGGCGACGTCGGTCGTTTATACTGGCCATGGTAGTCTCCTTGTGTGCGATGTGAGGGTTGGTTCCTACCCTCCATTGCACCGAGGAGGCTCACCTCGGCGGAACCCGAGAAGAGGGAAAGAGTCGAACTTAGACCAGGTCGAGTTGCTCCGGCTGAAGGACCTGTACGTTCAACAGAGCATGATCGGCCGCTGGCTCGATGTGGGCACCGTCGTCGTGGTTACCTCCGAAGTGACCTTGCCGAAAACCGCTCTCATCGGGATCGAACAGCCTCAGCGTGTCATGGACCTGATCTGGCACTATACGCGCCTGGAGCAGGATCGGAAGACCAGCAGGATCGATCGGGTCTGAGTTTCCGCTCACCCTCACGGGGGGATGTCCGAAGGGGAGAGGTGGGATTTGATTCACCCCCCGCTCGCGG
>DATFWZ010000692.1:0-12231 GCA_035258765.1 Gemmataceae bacterium | reverse complement strand
GTGCCGGTGCCCATCATGACTAGGCGCATGGATCACCCCCCGTAAGCCGCGACGCGGATGCTGTGCGGAGCGGAGCGCGTCACGCGGGCGAGCCGGGGACCTTGATTCAGCGCCCGGACTCGTCCAGGTGGCGCGCTCCGCTCGGCAAAGCCTCCGCGTCGCGGCTAACGGCAGACTCAGAACTTCGGCGCCAGGTCGGCCGGGATCTCGCCCTTCTTCTGCGCCTCCCGGTACTCCTCCTCGAACTGCTTCAGGAACTTCTTGCTGTTCATCCGCCCGACCAGGCCCATCTTGTCGATGAACAGCGTCCCGTCGAGGTGATCGATCTCGTGCTGCCAGACGCGGGCCGGCAGGTCCTCGCAGGTCATCTCGTACAACTCGCCGTTCAGGTTGTATGCCTGCACTTTCACTCGCTTGGCCCGTCGCACCTTGGCGTACAGGTCCGGGAAGCTCAGGCACCCCTCGCGGTCTTCGACGATCGTCTTCCCCAACTCAACGATCACCGGGTTGATGGCGACAAACTCCTGATCCTTCTTGGTCGGGTCGGCCGCGAAGTTCATGACCAGCAGCCGGACCGGGGCGGCCACCTGCGGGGCGGCCAGGCCGAGTCCCTCGTGCTTGTACATCAGCTCCAACATCCCCCCGGCCAACAGCTCGATCTCCTTCGACAGGGCGGTCACCGGCTCCGCCTTGTGCCGCAGGGCCGGGTGGGGGTACTTCACAATCTGCATGAGGGCTCGCCGGTTCACTCGTTGGGGGAATCGGGTTATTATAGCGCGCCTCCCGACCCGCAACGGGCCGGCCCACTCACCCCGAGGCTCGCATGTCCTTCCCGCTCACGCTGTTCGGTCAAGCCCCCGAGTCGCACGACTTCGGTCGGGCGGTACTCGGGTCTGTGGTCTTCGGCCTCATCGGCATCGCCCTCCTGGTGCTCGGGTATTTCGTGTTCGACTTGCTCAGCAAGCGGATTGACATCCAGGAGCAGCTTAACAAGGGAAACACAGCAGTCGCGATTGTCGTCGGGGCGCTCCTGTTCTCCATCGCCTACATTGCCGCCCACGTAGTCCTCTAACCGGGAGAGCGCGATGGCCGACGAACCTCGCCGCACGCGGATGTCGCGGCACGTCTCGCTGGTGCTTCTCACGTCGCTCCCCGGGCTGGCAGCGTGCGGCGGGTGTGACGGCCGCGAGCCGACGGAAGAAGTGGAAGAGGTGACCGAGCAGCCGCCACCGGACGGGCCGGCGCATGTAATCGGCGCGCCGTTCGTCGCCTGGTGGCAGGCTACCCACCCGCCGGTCGTGGCCCGGCGGACGGTGCCGCGATCGGCGCTCGCCGCCGGCGGCTACTCGCGGGGCGGCAGCCGCGTCTACTACCGGCCGCTCTATGGCGGGCGGTCCGCGTTCCTGTCGGGCGGATCGTCGTATCACGGTCCGGCGAACGCGGCGCCGGTGACGCGGGGCGGGTTCGGGAGCACGGGGCACGCGGCCGCGGGGGGATGAGCCGCCGTGGCCGCAAGCTGTCAGCTTGTGGCTACAGGAAGAACAGCCACGTCACCACCAGGAAGACCGGCACGAGCACCGGCACCGTGTACCGCACCATGTACCCGAAGAACGACGGCATCGGGTACCCGGCCTCTTCCGCGATCGCCTTGACCATGAAGTTCGGCCCGTTGCCGATGTACGAGTTCGCCCCCATGAACACCGCCCCGCAACTGATCGCGGCCAGGATCACGGGGCGGTTCGCGGCCAGTGCGGAAAAGTCGTCCCCCTCCGCGGCGAGCGTCCCGAACGTCACGTAAGTCGGGGCGTTATCGAGGAACGACGAGAGCCCGCCGGTCAGCCAGAAGAATTGCCACGGCTCGGTTACGCCGAACTTCGCCCCGTGCACCTTGAGCAGCGCCAGCGCCGGGGCCATGGTGACGAAGATCCCGGCAAACAGAACCGCTACCTCGACGATCGGCCCCCAGGCGAACTGGTTCTCACGGTGGTGGTGCCGCGGGGATAATAACAGCGAGGCACCGGCCGCCGCGAGCATCACCAATTCACCCCACGGCCGCGTGAGTGTCAGGTCGCCGAGGCCGAGCGCGTTTCCCGCCCCCCGCCCCACTTTCGCCGACTGGAACAGGACGGCCAGCAGCACCATGACCAGGAGCGGGGCGTTCAGTTCGACGCCGGCGATCCGCATCCGGTGGACGCGGACCTGTTCTTTCCGGATGTCTTCCGTTGCCTCCCGCCGGTAGGCGATCGTGTCCCAGACATAGAACAGGGCCAGCACCAGCCCATTCGTCACGAGCAATTCGCGCCACAGGGTGGTGGTCCAGAAGAAGTCCACGCCCTTGAGGAAGCCGAGGAGCAGAGGCGGGTCGCCAAGCGGTGTGAGGAGCCCGCCGACGTTGCTCACAGTGAAGATGAAGAAGACCGGGATGTGACTCGTTCGCTGCCGGTGGCTGTTGATCCGCAGCAGCGGGCGGATGAGGATCATGCTCGCCCCGGTGGTGCCGATGAAGTTCGCGAGCACCGACCCGGCGGCCAGGAAGAAGAGGTTGGTTCGCGGCCGACCGGCCAGGTCGCCGCGGAGGACGATCCCGCCGGCGATCACGTACAGCGCGAACAGAAGCGAGATGAATGAGAAGTACTCGCCGAGTTCGTGAAGTAGAGCCGCCTGGCCGGGCTCGCCGAGGCTGAGCAGGTAGCCGGCCGTCGGTAGACCGACGAGCGCGACGACAATGGCCCGATTCCGGTTCCGGTGCCACCAGCGCCCGGCGACGAGCGGCAGGAAGGCGATGCCGAGGAGGAGGAGCACGAACGGCCCGGCCGCCGCGACCGGGACATGCAAGTCTCCGCCCGCGGCGAGGGCGGGCGACGGGGCGATGAGTAGGGTGAGCAGCGCGAGGCGAAGAAACGGGACGCGGACCGTCTGGAACCCCTCTCCCTCCGAAGCTGGGGGAGAGGGGCAGGGGTGAGGTGCTTCTGGCAAGCAGGTACGTCGTGAGGGGCCCGATGAAGACAACATCGGGCGGCTCACGCCGCTCCGCTCGCCGAGCATTCCCTCACCCCGGCCCGCATCCGCCTGTAGGGAACGCCCTCCGTGGCGTTCCGCAACACTGGCCTCCCCGGAAACAATGATGCGTCCCGATGAAGCCAGCGTTGCGGAACGCCACGGAGGGCGTTCCCTACAGACCCCCCTCACCCCGGCCCTTTCCCCCCGAAGCGGGGGGAGAGGGATGCCGGCATTCGTCCCCGATCCAGTTTCCGGTCCGACACCCCTCGCAATACGGACAAGGGAGAGGTAGCGCCGTCCCGACTCGTCGGTGGCCAACCGCATTCGCGTCCCCTGTTTCGTATCGAAAGGGTGTCATATGGAGAATTCGAATCCGTCCGCGAGTGGATTCACCGTCCGCGTCCTGCCGATCGACCGCCTGACGCCGGCGCCCTACAACCCGCGCCGGGTCCTGCAGCCGACTGACAGGGCGTACCGGGAGCTGGAACGGTCGCTCCGCGAGTTCGGCCTGGTCGAGCCTTTGGTCTGGAACGAGCGGACCGGGCACGTGGTCGGCGGCCACGCCCGGCTAGCCATTTTGAAGTCGATGGGCGTGACCGAGGTCCCGGTGTCGGTCGTGCACCTGTCTGATGCCAGGGAGAAGGCTCTCAACGTGTTGCTCAACAATCGGGAGGCGCAAGGTCGGTACGATCCCGCCCTGCTCGCGGACCTGCTCCACGAGCTCGCGGACCTGCCGGAGTTGGAGCTGACCGGCTTCGGCCGCGATGCCCTGCTGGCCTTGCGGCTCGACCCGGTGCCGGAGCTGCCGCTGCTCGCGGACGCTGACCGCGTGACGGTGACCTTGGAGATGGGGAACGCGACGTTCGACCAGGTCGGCCCGCGGCTGGACGAGTTGGTGACCGAGTTCGACCTGACGAGTCACGTCAGGAGGGGTTAGTCGCTGACCACGTTGACTATATCCTGCAACAGCCCGGCGGACACGTCGCAGTGGCCGAACGCGGCCAGATAGAGGAGGGCGTCCTGGAGCGTTGGACGGCCGAGCCGGACCAGGGCGGCGCCGGCGATGGCGGGCGCCCGGCTCATGCCGGCGCTGCAGCAGACGAGGGTCGGCACCTTCTCGCGGAGCAGGGTGACCGTGGTGTCGATGGCGGCCCGGAGAAGCCAGGGGGGGTTTTCGGTGCCGTCGATGAGCGGGAACCGGCAGTAGACGATCTCGTGCCCCGGGACGGCCGGCGGCTCCTCGACGGCCAGATCCACGACGGCCCCGATGCCGACGCGGAACAGCTCGTGCCGGTCCCGGGCGTCCCCGGCGTGGCCGAGCCAGAGGGAGTAGTCGGGGATGTGGCGCATCTGTCCCTCACGGTCAAAGTCGGCGGCGCCAACGGCGGTCCCGCCGGCGGACGTGAGTCACCGCGACGATGATCACCTCGGTTGCAGTGACCTCGTAGATGACCTTGAATGGGAAACGGCGAACGAGGGTTTGCCGGACCTCCCGGGCCCGAACGGGCGGATCAACCTGTGCATACAGGCGGGGCCGAGCGACGGCCCGGCTGATTGCCTCTCGCGTCTCAGCGACAAAGTCGTCACCTAAACCGGCCCGTACGTTGTCGTAACACTCGGATTCCTCAATGATGTCCCACTGGGCTTCAGGAAGGCTGCGGGAAGTCATTTCGGACGTTTGTCCTCCCGGTAGGCCTTAATGTCCGCGAACATCTGGTCGGTGTCGATCAGTTGAGCGGACCCGTCGGCGATGGAGTCCAGACGACGCTGTAACTCCTCCTGCCAAGCCGCCTCCGCCTCTTCGTCGTTCGCCCACTCGGGGGGCATCTCCGGTATCGGCGTTAGCGTATCGTACAGTCGCCGCGCCAGCTCCCCCCGGTCAGACTCGGGTAGGGACTTTGCCTGCTCCAACAAGGATTCAACGGTAACCATTGCCTCTCCTTTCGGCCCGTCGTCGCGGCGAACTTATGCCCGATGTGATCGGGTGTCACCTTCGTCCGCATCGGCCATCTTACCAGAACGATTCCGTTGTGCCGGAGAGGCATTCCAGTCCTTGTCGTCGTCCGGGTCGTCCCAGAAGCCCAGCGCAGATTGGGCGGCTTCCATCAAGTCCTGGAAATCGTCAAGCACCGGTTCAGGGACGGCAGCGTCTGGCTGGTTCGGACCCATGGTCTCCCTCACAGCGTCGGCCCGATCCCCCACGGGGCGAACTCCTCCTCCCCCACCCCGTTCAGCTCGCTCTTCGTCTTCTCCCCGCTCGCGACTGACAGGATCTTCTCGAAGATCTCGCGACCCACTTCTTCGACGGGCACCCCGTCCAGCACCTTGCCGGCGTTGATGTCCATGTCGCCCAGCATGTGGTTGTAGAGCGGCGTGTTCGTCGCCACCTTGATGCTCGGGGCCGGCTTGCACCCGAACACGCTTCCGCGACCGGTCGTGAACACCAGCACGTTCGCCCCGCCGGCCACGATCCCGGTCATGCTCACCGGGTCGTACCCGGGCGTGTCCATCACCACCATCCCCTTCGCCGTCACCGGCTCCGCGTACTGGACCACATCGACCATCGCCGTGCTCCCGGCCTTGGCGATCGCGCCCAGCGACTTCTCGTAGATCGTCGTCAGCCCGCCCTCCTTGTTGCCGACCGACGGGTTGTTGTTGATTTCCACGCCGAAGATGCCGGTGTACCACTCCCACCACTTGATACGCTCGACCAGCTTCTCACCGACAGCGCGCGAAACGGCCCGCCGCGTGAGCAAGTGCTCAGCCCCGTAGATCTCGGGCGTCTCCCCGAGGATCGAGGTCCCCCCCTGCTGGACGATCAGGTCGCTTGCGACACCGAGGGCCGGGTTGGCCGTCACGCCGCTGTTCCCGTCCGACCCGCCGCAGTTGGTCCCGAGCATGATGTGCTTGGCCGACAGCTGGACACGCCGATACTCGCTGACCACGGGCAGAAGGTCAATCACCGCCTTGACTCCGGCCTCGACCGTCTTGCCGATCCCGCCGGACTCCTGGATCGTCAGCACGAGCGGTTTTTTCTTCTTGCCGCCGAGGGTGATCAAGTCCAGGTGCTCGCCCTCGACCAGGTGCACGGCCTGCCCGGTTTCGCAGCCGAGGCCGATCAGGAGGTACGCCCCGACGTTCGGGTGCCGGGCGAACCCGGCAAGCGTGCGGTCGAGCTGCTTGTGGTCGGCCCCGTCGTAGGCCATGGCGCAGCCGTGCTTGTGGACGATCGGCACGACGCCGTCCACGTTCGGGTACCGGTCGAGTACCCCCAGCGCCCGGATGCGTTCGGCCACATACTTACTAGTGGCAGCCGAACAGTTGACCGTGCTGATGACCGCGATGTAGTTGCGGGTGCCGTAGCGCAGGTGGTCCGGCCGGCCGGGCCCGCGGTCGTAGCCCATGAACGTGCGGTACTCGGCCGGCGGCGGTAGCGGGGCCGGGGTCTCGGTCGCGTAGGCATAGTCGCGGTCGAACTTGCCGAGCCTGACGTTTTGGACGTGGACGTGCTCGCCGGCCGCGATGTCCCGGGCCGCGAACCCGATGATCTGCCCGTACTTGAGGACCGGCTCACCTTCCTTGATCGGCATGACCGCGAACTTGTGACCCAGCTTCACCGCCGCGGGGACGGTGACCGCCCGGCCGTCGATCGGGACCTCGGTCCCGGGCGGGATGGGCCTGGCGGCGACGGCGATATTGTCATTCGGCCGGAGGTGGATGGCGACGGACTTCGGCGGCGCGGCCGGCATGGGAAACCTTCCAGAGAGTCGAGTGTACTCTCACAGTACATGAAATGATGTAGGGGCGGTAGGTGGGGGTGAGTGGTCACCACTCACCACTCACCACTCACCCTCCCATACACTGTCGGCATGGCCGTCGTCTTTTGCCAGATCGAGGCGCCGCGGGCGAGCGTACCCGCGGGCGAGACCCACGTCTACACAGCCCCGCTGCGGGACCCGGACCCGTTGCTGCCGTATCTGACCACGGACGAGCACGACCGGGCCGCGAAGTTCCGCCTGCCGCAAATCCGCGACCAGTTCATCGCCGCCCGGGGCTACCTCCGCCGGCTCCTCGGCCACTATCTCCGGCTCGGGCCGCGGGATGTTCCGGTCCGCTATGCCGACGGCGGCAAGCCGTACCTGCCCGCGGAGTTCGGCCTGGAGTTCAACCTGTCGCACACGGCCGGGCTGGCGGTGATTGCCGTCGGCCGGGCCCGGCTCGGGGTGGACGTGGAGCGCGCCCGGCCAGTCCCGGACGCGGACGCCCTGGTCAATCGCTTCTTCAGCCGCCGCGAAGCCGAGCAATTCCGCTCTCTGCCGATCAAGGATCGCCCGGGTGCGTTCCTGCGCGCCTGGACGCGCAAGGAGGCGGTACTCAAGGCGATCGGCCGCGGCGTGCAGTCGCTCGACTGTTGCGACGTGACGTTCGCCGACGGTCAACCGCCGGCGCTCGTCTCGCTGGACGGCGACGCGACGGCCGGCACGCGGTGGGAGGTGTTCGCCTGGGAGCCCGCGGCGGGCTATTTGGCAGCCGGAGCGGTCGAAAGACCAATGCAAAATGCAAAATGACAAAATGCAAAAGGAAGACCGGCAGAGGCCAGTCTTCCTTTTGCATTTAGCTCTTTGCCTATTGTCTTACTTGTCCTTGTCCTTCTTCGGCTCCTCCTTCGGGGCCACCGGGGCGTCCGGGTCGCCCGAGTTCTTCGAGCCCTCGCCGCCGAGCTGGAAGCGGTTGTATTCCGGGGCCGCCGGGTTCCGCGGCGGCTTCACGCCGATCAGGGACAGGAACCGCCGAGCGTCGATCGTCTGGATGCCCTTCTCCCTCGCCTCGTCCACCATCTTCTTGACGTTCCCGACGAGTGGGGCGTCGGTCCCGAGGATGAGGAACTTGGTCCTGTACGAGATGCCACCGTCGCGCTTCCGCACCTCGCCGGTCTTCAGGTCGAGGTAGGCGTCCACGATCAGGTTGTTCTTCTCCAGGATGCGGACGAACTCCTCGTTGTTCGGCAGCCCGTCGCCGTCCAGGTCGATGATGCCGGCGAACGCGACGTGCTCTTTCTCCGTCGTGCTCAGGGCGATGTTGAAGAGCTGATCGTTCTTGGCGATCGGGTTGCGGATCGGCGAGGGGTGGTAAGTGATTCGAGCCCGGGCGGTGTCCGCGCCGGTCACGTCGGTGATCTCGACCATCCCCTTGATCATCTCGTTGTCGCTGAACAGGTCGCGGGCCCCCAGACTGGAGTAGGTGTGGTGCCGCTTCTCCAGATCCTTCTCGCGCTCGATCACCTGGACCAGCGACCCGTCCGACGCGATGACCACGAACGACTGGCCGGGGACCAGCCCGAGCTTTTGGGAGAACCGGATGGTCACGAACTCCCCGGACTGGTCGCTGATCCGGCCCATCCGGTCGGCAATCTTGACCAGGTCGAGATTCTTGAACCGGCCTAGGAGGTCGCTGTCCGCGTTGGCGAGTTCGCGCTGATGCCTCTCTTTTTCAGCCTGCAGTTTCTTCTTCTCGTCGGCGAGCGCCTCCTCAAACTTGACCTTCTCCTCCGACCAGGTGTCCTGGAACTTCTTGAAGTCGAGCCCCTTCTTGTCCGCCTCCTTCTTCAGCTCCTGGAAGGCAACGTCCATGGCGGTGATCTTGTCCTTCACCTCCTTGCCGAGGCGGTCCACCTCGGCGTCGAACGCGGTCTTCTGGTCGTCGGCCCGCTTGTCGGCGGCGGTCTTCTCGGCCTCGGCCTTCTTGCGAGCGTTCACCTCGGCCTCGTACTTGGCCTTGAAGTCGTTGGCAATCTGGTACCACTGCTTGGCGATCTGCGGGATGGTCTTGGCCGGTCCCGCGGCCGGCTTCTTGTCCCCGTCACCCCCGCTCGCGGCGGCTTCCGTCACAAGCTGCCAGTAGAACCCGTCCTTCTTATTACCCGGGAACGTGCCGGCCGCTCCGAGCTTGTCCGTCAGGCGCTTGTGCTCGTCGAGGACGGCCGCCGTGTTTGACTTGGCCCCCCCGATGAAGTCCTCGCGATCCTGCGGGTCCTCATCCCCCACAGCGATCCGCAGGAAATTCCGCCGCGTGGTTTCCTCGGCGACGCGGGTCTCCGCGTTCTTCTTGGCCTCGTTGGCCTTCTTGGCATCCTCTTCGAGCTGCTTCTGTCCGTCGAAGCCCAGCCACGTGGTGACACCGAGGATGACGCTGGCGAGGACGAAGAACACCAGAGTGATGATCATGCCCACGCCGGGGCCTTCAGGTTGGGTCTTCTTGGCCATACGAAGCGCTCCAGGGATAGGGACGGCCGGGAAGGAGGTGCGCGGGCCGCCGAAAGGACTCAAAAACGGGGACCATTTCCACTCTAACCGCGCTATAGGGGAAGTCAATGACCCCGGCCGCACAAGGCGCGCAGGTTGCCCGCCTTGACGCGGGCGCGACGGAACGGCCGGGTTTGCCGGCTGTGCGGGTGGTGCGGAAGTTTTGACACGCCCGGGCCGGAAGGTTATCATGCACGACGACGACGAGAGATGCGACCGACCCGATCCCCGACGCCACGGCCGGCCCTCCACCTCTCCCAGCGGAACATTCAGGCGCGGACACTCGTTTGTCGGAACGGTCCGGCGGGGTATTTGGCGATCACGCTCAGGGAGCTGCTGCGGGAGTTGGTTCGGGCGGCCGGCCGGCGGTCGGTCGGGAGGCTGGAGTCCCCGGCGGCTGCGGGCGCCGCCCCGGTGGGATTGGCCCCGCTGCGGCGGGTCGTGCTGGCCGACGAGGTCAGCCGGGCCCTGTTCGCGGAGTTCACCGCCCACCGGTCGTCCGACCGCGGCGGCGAGGAGACGGGCTGGGCCCTGCTCGGGCTGCGTCGGGCCGACGAGGCGGTCGCACTGGCGACTCTGCCGGCGGGCACCGCCCGCGACGCGGACGAGGCCCACGTGAAGTTCAATAGCGCCGCCCAGGCGTTCGCCAGCCGGGTGGTGCGGCAGGGGCACAGGCAGCTAGCACTCCTGGGCGTGGTCCACACCCACCCGGGCAGCCTGCGACACCCGAGCACCGGGGACTTCCGCGGGGACATCGAGTGGGTGACGAACCTGCGGGGCGGGGAGGGCGTCTTCGGGATTGGGACGGCCGACGCGGAGCCGCGACCCGACGCCGGAATCAGTTGGCAGCCGGCACCGAACGTGCAGTGTTTCGGCGAGCTGTGCCTGTCCTGGTACGTCCTCGGGAAACGAGACCGCAACTACCGCCCGCTGCCGGTCGGGCTGACCATCGGCCCGGACCTGGCGGCCCCCCTGCGGCCGGTGTGGGATGAGCTCGAGGCCCACGCCGAGCGACTGGACCGGCTGGCCCGGCAACTGAGCCGGGTCAAGTTTGAGGTGGCGGCGGGAAGGGAGAAGGCCGCCTTGACCCTGACCGTGCCCCTCCCGGAGGAGGGGCGATCGGTCCGGGTCGAACTGGAAGGCAAGGACGTGCGCTACCGGCTGCTCACCCCGGATGGGGCCCTGGCGGCCGACCTGCGCGAGGATCGTGTGGATGTCGGCGTGTTCCTGATGCTGTCGGAACTGGCCGCCCGGTGAGCCCCGCCGTGTCGCGCGACCCGGCGACCTGAACCCTGCGATCGCCCATAACCCGTGTCCTTCGCCCGCGAGGAGTCTGGCCATGGACTTCCGCCCCCTGACGGAAACCGAACGCAAGCACCTGATCACCGCCCTCCGCGGCAACGCCCAGGACGGCCTGGCCGTCCTGATGGACCGCCAGACGACCTCGTTCCTGGGCACGGCCGAGGAGGTCCCGGACGAGGAGGTGATCAACGCCATCCGGTCGGTCCCGTGCCACTACTGAGCTATCAGCTATCAGCGATCAGCGGTTGGCCGGGTGGTTTCCGCTGATCGCTGACCGCTGAACGCTGATAGCTATGGGCCTGCTAGACACCGAGGGCGGGAAGCGGCGCCTGTTGTGCGTCGAGATCCCAGCCATTGAGCGGTACAACGAGGGCCGCGACCCGGACTTTAAAGTCCAGGTGGTCCGGGGCGGGTCGGCCCTCACCCTTCGCTACCGCCTGAAGCCGTGCCACAACGTCTACCAGCTGGAGACCCGCCTCCACTCCGGCTACCCAACTGTCCCGCCCGAGACTCGCGTCATCACGCCACTGCGGCACTGTCCGCACCTGCTGGAGGGTCAGACGCTGTGCCTGTGGCGGCAGGGCTCAACGCGTGACGCGAGCCGGTGGGACCCGGCGAAGTTCACCTGCATCTTCGCCATCCAGGCCGCATGGCGGTGGCTGGCCTGCTACGAGATCTGGCACGAGACCGGGGAGTGGCCGCTGCCGGAGGCCAAATAGACGGGTTAAGTGGTGGTCTTCATAGGTCCCATAGGACTTATGGGACCTATAGGACCGATGGGCCGAGCCACCACCATGCCTACGATCTTCCAAGTCGGTGCCGGGTCCGGCGGCATGGTTGTCCTCGACCTGCTCTGCCGCGAGCCATCGATTCGCCGAATCGTCCTGGTCGAGCCGGACGTCTACAAATCACACAACGTCCACCGGCACTACTTCGGTCATAATGACGTCGGGCAGCGGAAGGCCGACCTGGCCGTCCGGTGGCTCCGCCAGTTCCGCCCGGATCTGGAAGTGACCACGCTCGCCGTGGACCTTATGGACCGCGAGCGGCAACCGCAAATCGAGACGGCCGTCGCCGGGTGTGACCTCGGCGTATGTGCGGTTGACGTCGAGCCGGCCAAGTACCACTTCGACGCCCTGATGCGCAAGCACCAAAAGCCCTGGACCCTCGGGGAGGTGCTCAGCGGCGGGATCGGCGGGTGGGTGCACGTGTTCCGGCCGGGCGAGGCGTGCTACGGGTGCGTGGCCAGTCATTTGCAGCGCACCATCTCCACCGACAACAGCCCGTCACCGGACTATGCCAACCCGGGGGCGGCCGTCGCGGAGACGACGGTCCCGGCGAGCAAGGCGGCGGTCGCGACGATTGCCGGGCTGCACACGACGGTGACGCTCGGGCTCCTGGCCGGGACCGACCCGGGGTTCACGAGCTGGCTCTTACCGCTGGCGAAGGTGGACGGGGTCTTCGCCGAGGCCCTGCGGCCGTTCCGGTTTCGCATCCCCCGTTCGCCGGAGTGTCTCATCTGCGGGGCCCAACCGGGCCCCGCGGGGGAGGACCTCGATGTGGCGCTGGATCAGGCACTGGCGCGACTGGGCCATGAATGAAATCGTCACCCCCCGCCGGCTGACCG
>DATFWZ010000691.1:0-42298 GCA_035258765.1 Gemmataceae bacterium | reverse complement strand
CGTTCCCGTTTCGCGGTCGGTCGATAGAGGTTCCCGGTCACCCAGACGCCGGGGCGGCTCTCGTAAAGTAGGTTGTCGATGGCATAACCATCGGCCTCGATCGTCTTCGTGACGCGTGCAGGCACGCTCCTCGGCACGTCCGGCCAGGTGCCGAGGGAGTCGCGGAGGGCCTTGAGGCGCTGGTCGCGGAACTTCTCCCAGTCTTCCCGCGACTGGATCTTGGCCCAGGCCTCGCGATCGGACTTGTTGGCCTCGCCGATTTCCTGGCGCAGGTAGTCGGCCAGTGCGGTGCTGTACTTGCCGTCCTTGCCTGGCACCTTGGCCAGCTCCTTCGTGGCGTAGTCGCGGAGTTCCTTCGCGAGCGCTTCGGTCGCGTCGTCGGCCGCGGCGGGAAGGGCGAGGATCACCGAGGCGAGCAAGGCGTGGCGATACATGTGCGGCTCCGGCGGGCGCGGAGTATTGTCGCGTGTCCGCGACCGGGGCCGCAAGCCTATCATTCTCCTCATCTCTCTCCCGAGCGAACCCATGAGCACCGCCTACCCTCCCCCGCTGCCGCGACGCCGTTCGTGGGGCTGCTTCCTCACGCTCCTGCTCGCCGCCTCGGTCCTGTTGAATTTGTTCCTGTGCGGCGTCCTCGTCTGGCCGGAGCAGGAGGACGACGGCCCGCGGGAGAAGCACCTGTACGGCCCGAAGCTCGCCCGCGACAAGGTAGCCGTCGTCCGCGCCGAGGGGCCCCTCGTCGAGTCGCTTGACGCCCACATCATCAAGCAGATCCAGAAGGCCGGCCGGGACAGCGCGGTGAAGGCGGTCGTCGTCCGGATCGACAGCCCCGGGGGGACCATCGGCGCTAGCGAGGACATCCACCGCGAGTTGTCGCGGCTGCGCGCCGGCAAGCACCCGCGATTCCCCGAGTACAAGGCCATCCCGGTGGTCGCGTCGATGGGGTCGATCGCCGCGTCGGGCGGCTACTACATCGCCATGCCGGCCTCAAAAGTGTTCGCCGAGAAGGCGACGCTCACGGGGTCGATCGGCGTGTATGCCGCGTTGCCAAACGTGTCGAAGTTGGCGTCCGAACATGGCGTCCGGCTGGTGTTGATCAAGGCCGGCGGGATCAAGGGGAGCGGATCGCCGCTCCACGAGCTGACCGCCGAGGAGCGGCAGCCGTGGCAGGACATGGTGGACCAGGCCTACGACCAGTTCCTCGACGTCGTCGCCAAGGGCCGGCCGGCACTGACCAAGGAGCAGTTGAAAAGTGAGGTGGTCATCCGCAAACAGGCGAACGTTTACGACGACAAGGGCAACGTGGACCCGGGCCCGGATGGGAAGCCGAAGCAAGTTCCGGTCGAGCGGGTCCGGGCCGACGGCGGGTCGTTCACGGCCCAGGAGGCCAAGCAGTTTGGACTGATCGATGACTTCGGATTGTTGGAGGACGCGGTCACCGCGGCCGCGACGGCAGCCGGACTGGGCGAGTTTCGGGTGGTGCACTACGAGCGGCCGCCGTCCCTGTGGAATGTGCTGCTCGGGGCCAATGCCCGGGCCGACGGAACCCCCGACCTCCACCAGTTGGCGGTCGGTCTGACGCCGCGACTCTGGTACATGGCCCCACAGTGCGAGTTGACCGGGATCCTGGCTGCGTCGGCGCCAAGGTAGTGTCTCTTCAAACTGGCGCTGCCCGGCGCCTATCAGCTGTGTTATCTGAATCGAGCTAAAGAGCCGGCCCGAAAGGGGGCCACGCCGGGCCCCCATCTTCCCCACTTCTCCCGGTTCTCAACTTCCCGGATGAGGCGCAAAAGCGGGTCGTGCCAAACGTGCCGAATTCGCGGGTTTTGCCCGGATTTTCGCGAATCCCGAACCCGACGGTTTGACTGAGGGATTCCGCGACCTACGTTTTTGGCGTATCCGGTCGCCGGTCCATCGGCGGCCTTTGACCCGGGCGACGTTTCGGCTCCCCCGTCCGACTCGCCCCCGCCTTGGTTCATCCGCCGAGCCGGCCGTCGCCAACGTGGGCGATGGCGCGGGCCTCCTGTCCGACGGGTGATCGGTTTCATCCACGGGCCGATGCACAGTCGACCCGCGCTCAGTCGAGGAGGATAGCGTGACATGTACCGGGCAATATTAAAGAAAACGGTTCGCTTCCTGAAAAAAGAGGACGGTCCGACGGCAGTTGAATATGCCGTCATGCTGGCCCTGATCATCGTGGTGTGCATCTTCGCCATCACGGCCCTGGGCAGCAACGCCAACGAGACGTTCGGGAACGTGGCGCTCAACGCGTCTGCCGGGAGCTGACGTTCCGGTTCGGCCGGCCGCCCGGCCCGACGTGGTCCTCTCATAGATTCGCGGGAGCGAACCCCGGGCCCCCGGCCCGGCCCCCAAGGCCGCCCACAGGCGAGGTTCTGCTCCGATGACCAGTGAAACGACGGCCGGCGGCACTAACGTGCTGCCGGCCCCCCCAACCCCGAATCCCGACGACCTCGGGATCGACCGGGCGTTCGTAATGCAGATGGCCCGCGTCCCGGTGTTCGCCGCCGGGTGGGTCCTGGCCTCCCTTCTGAGTCATCAGGTCTGGAAGGTTCTCGCCGCCCCCGGCTCGCCCAACTACGCCCCACTGGTCGTGGTCTGCTTCGGGATGGTACTGGCCGCTGTCATCGACGGCTGGGCGTTCAAGGTCCCCAACTGGCTGACCCTCTCGCTCGTGCTGAGCGGGTGGGCCCTGGGGGCCCTGCATTCATTTGGAGTACCGGTGGACGCCGGCGTGGGCGGGTTCTGGTCCTCGCTGTTGTGCACGGCAATCGGGTTCGGCCTCCTGTTCCCGCTGCTGGCCATCGTCGGCATGGGGCAGGGGGACGTGAAGATGCTGATGGGATTCGGGGCCTGGGTCGGGGCCTACTTCGGCGGCCAGGACGGCGCGCTGATCCTGGTCTGGGCCTTCTGCCTCGGCGCGGTGGTCGGCGGGCTGTGCGGGATGGTGATGATGGTGGCCCGGCGGAAGTTCAAGAAGAACCTGAGCAACTTCCGCGAGATCGCCGTGGACCTGAAGGTGCTGGCGACGGTCGGGCCGTCAGCCGCGGCGGCCCGGTCGCAGACCCGGCGGCCGGGTTGGGACCGGCTCCCGTACGGCATCCCCCTGTGTGTCGGCTTCCTCGGCTACCTGGCTTACCGGTACCTCGAGGGCACACTGCCGACGCCCGGGATGTGAGAGGACACAGCGGAATGAGCCAGCCGCCCGGGACTCGCAATCGCCGGCGGCTCGGCGTCAGGGATCTACCCAGGGCCCGCAGATTCGCCAGGCCGCGCCGGTTCGGCGTAGGCGGTGGATTCGCTGTCCTTGGCAGTCCCGCCAGGGGTGGAAAGATTGAAGAGTCCGTCACGGGACGGTCGAAAGAAACGGCGTGTGAGGTATCCCCGGCAACGACAGAAGAGGGCGAAGCCGCGGCACCACACGCGAGGTCAGCCCAATAGTCAGTCCGGGCAAGGTCGGCGGGACCGGTCGAACCCGGACGCCCGCCCACGGATCCGCGGCCGATGAGGCGGCGGCCGGGCACGCGAAACAATCCCCGGGCCCGGGGGCCCGCGGGTGGTGAACAAAGTCCAGGGATGGCGCGGGGCGCGGGCCCCGCCGGGAACTCGCCGGCCAAGGCCGGGCGAGGGGATCGGACCAGGCAGGCTTCATCAGAGATTGGCAGCCATGAAACAGAAGAATCTGGCCATGCTCGGCGTGGCCGTCGGGTGCGGACTTGTGGCCGCCATCGCGGTGGCCAAGCTGAGCGCGAGCGGCGGCTCCGGGCCGGACATGGTCAAGGTCCTCGTCGCCAAAAAGGACATCCCGGTCAATACCAAGTTGGAGGAGAAAGACCTCGACACCCAATTGGTCTGGGCGGACGTCCCCAGAAATATTGTCCCGCAGGACGCGGTGACCGACCTGGAGCAGGTCAAGGGCAAAGCACTCAACCGGACCCTGAAGAAGGGCAACCCGATCACCATCAGCGACGTGGGGGTGAAGGACACCATCGCCATCCCGGAGGGGTTCAAGCAGATCACCATCAAGTCCAACCAGGTGGACGGGGTGGGCGGGTTCGTCCACCCGGGGGCCAAGGTGGACGTGATGTACATCGAGCGGCTGCCGAGTGGGAAGGCCCGCGCGGCCATCATCCTGCGGGACATGCTGGTGCTGGCCGTGAACACCACGGACCGGCTGGTTGAGGGGCAGCCCCGGGCCATGCAGCAGGTGGACTCGGTGTCGCTGGCCGTGACCGACCGCCAGGGGACGATGATCGCCCTGGCCGAGCAGCGCGGGCACCTGAAGCTGGTCCTCCGCGACGTGAGCAAGTCGGACGCGGCCAAGGTGGCCGGGGTGGACGGGATCGAGTGGATGGACGACCCGTTCGACCAGACGGGCCCGGCCCCGGCCGAGCCGGTGAAGCCGCCGCCGCCGATCAAGCTGGACACGGTGGTGGTCGCCCGGAAGGCCGTCCCGCTGAACACCCTGGTCAACGCGGACAACGTGAACGACCTGTTCGCGACGATGGAAGTGAAGGCGGCCCCGGATGGCGCGGTCCGGAACGCAGACGACCTGAAGGGCTTCTACGTGAACCGGGCCCTGGACCCCGGGCAGAACGTGTTCAAGAGCGTGATCAGCAAGGAGGCGGTCAAGGTGGCGGCCCCGGAGCCGGTGGTTCAGATCCCCAAGGAGCCGAAGCCCCCGCCCAGGGCCCGCGACCGGTACCCGTGGTACCCGCAGACGATCTCGGAAGCGGGGCGGACCATCACGGTGTACTGGATGGAGGTCAGGCCGAACGACTGGCGCCGGTTTGACACGGAGAAGGACGCCGACGACTACGACCCCAGCAAGGAGAAGGGGAACGCTGGGACAAAGAAGAACTGAGCCGCCCGGCGCCGTGCCGGCGGATGGTTGATCGCTCGTGACAAGGTGACAAGGTGACAGGGTGGCGAGGCGGCCGGCGGCCCCGCGTCACCTTGTCACGAACAACGGCCCTAGCAGGAGAGGTGAAAGGATGCACCCGACGAAAGCAACCCGACTCTGGACGGCCGCCGCCGTGCTCGCCATGGGCATCGCGGTCTTGGCCGGTTCGGCCGGGGCACAGGAAAAGGACAAGGAGAAGAAAAAGGAGGAGCCGACCGTCTCGGCCGACAAGACCGGGGCCGTGACCGTCACCATTGGCGGTCAGCAACGGTTCCAGATGAAGTCGAAGAAGCGGATCCGGGACGTGTTCAACGAAAACGACCGGGTGGTCGAGGTCCGGCCGGACGCCACCGACCCGACCGCGATCATCCTGCTGGGCCGGTCCGCCGGCACCAGCCGGCTGGAGCTGACGGACGCGGACGGCGGCAAGGAGTCCTACCTGGTCGTCGTCCAGCGGGACCTGGAGCTGCTGAAGAACCTGATCCGGAAGACGGTGCCGACTGCGGCGGTCGACGTGACCCCGATCGGCGAGTCCGGGGTCAACATCATCCTGGGCGGGTACGCGGCCCGCGAGGAGGACAAGGCGGTCGTCCAGCAGCTCGCCGAGGCCCTGGGCCTGAAGGTGGCGGTGAACACGATGACGGTCGGCGGCGGCGGCAATGTGCCGCACGTCCAGCTCGACCTGACCCTGGCCAAGGTGGATCGTAGCCGGGCCCGGAGCCGCGGGGCAAACTTTGTCGTCAACGGGAGCACCGTCTCGGTCGCCAGCGTCCTGGGCGGGCTGACCACGATCACGGGCGGGCAAGGGGCGACGATTGCGACGCAGTCGGTCGGGGCGATCCCGACCGCGGCCCGGATCGTCCCCTCCGGGTCGGCCAACATCATCGCCGGGTACGCCCCGGGGCAGATCAACCTCCTGCTCTCGGCCCTCAAGACCGAGGGGCTGGCGAAGCTGGTGTCGGCCCCGACCGTGGTGACCCGCAGCGGTGAAACGGCCGAGTTGCTGGTCGGCGGGCGGGTGCCGGTGATCAGCCCGGCGGCCGGGATCAACGGCCCCGGCGTCCGGTACGAGGACATCGGCACGACGCTGAACTTCACCCCGGTCGTGTACGGGAACGGCAAGATCTACCTGGACATTCGCCCGAAGGTGACCTCGGTGAACAACGCCCAGGCCCTGGTGACGACGTTCGGGACCTCGCCCGCCTTCGACGAGCAGCGGATGAACACGTCCGTCATCGTCGAGCCGGGACAGACGATTGCCATCGGCGGGTTGATCCAGACGAACCAGGCCTCGTCGGTGACCAAGATCCCGTGCCTCGGGGACATCCCCTACCTCGGGTACTTCTTCAGCTTCGCGACCACGACGGAGCAGGAAACCGAGCTGGTCATCCTGGTGACCCCGCGGCTGGTGGACCCGGCCGACTGCAGCCAGATGCCCAAGGCCCTGCCGGGGTCGGAGACGCGGAGGCCGGACGACTTCGAGTTCTACCTCGAAACGATCCTGGAGGCCCCACGCGGCCAGCGCACCATTTGGGCCGGGTACCAGTACACGCCGGCCTGGCAGGCCGGGCCGTCCGCCGCGATCTACCCCTGCCTCGGCGGCAGCGGGCCGTACGGGGGCGGGGCCGGCTGCCCGAGCGGCAACTGCGCCGGCGGGACCGCCAGCCGGACGACCGGCCCGGACGGCAAGGTGATCGTCACCCCGCCGTCCAGCCTGCCGCCGGTGTCGGCCGACCCGTCGCCGCGGCTGATGCCGGCCGGCGGCAGCATGAAGGGCGGAATGGACCGCTGAGCGATCTGTGCGGGGAGCGGGGTGTGGAGTGCGGGCCGTCCGGCCCGCACTGCCACCCCGACCTCCGCACGCGTGAAGGGTGATCGGACATGCATCGTATCGCCATCGTCGATCCGAGCGAGGCCAGCCGGGACTCCCTCCGGACCATGCTCCTGGGGGTGGACTTCGTCTGGCTGGAGGCGGAGTGTGCCCGGTACGAGTACTTCTTCGACGTCATCCAGCAGTCCACCCCGGACCTGGTGATCGTCGCCCTCGACGGGGACAAGGCGAAGGCACTGAACATGGTCGGCCAGCTGGGGGCCGAATACCCCCGGCTACCGATCCTGACGGTGAGTGCGGACAGCCAGGCCCTGTTGCAGTCGCTGCAGCGGGGGGCCAAGCACTTCCTCACTCAGCCGGTGACGCTGGAGGACCTGGTCAGTGCCCTGCGGCGGTCGCTGGCCGAGGTGCCGACGACGACGTCGCGCCCGGGGGTGCCGCAGGCCGTACCGAAGACGGCCGGCCAGATTGTCAGCGTGCTCGGGTCGCGGGGCGGGGTCGGGTGTACCAGCCTGGCCGTCAACCTGGCCGCCACGCTGGCCACCTGGCACGAGAACTCGGTCGCCCTGATCGACCTGGACCTCGCGATGGGCGACGCGGACATCGCGGTGGAGTTGCCCGGGGCCGACAACGTGACCATGGGGGACCTGGCCCGGAACATCGAGCGGCTGGACATGACCTACTTGCGGCGGGCCCTGGCCAAGCACCTGGAGACGGGCCTGTGCATCCTGCGGCATCCTTTGGAAATACATGAAATCGGGGGCATCCACGAAGGGCACGTGGAACGCATTCTAAACTTGCTCAAGATCAGCTACACCCATCTGATCCTCGACCTGAGCAAGGCCCTTCTGCCCACCGACTTGATGGCCCTGCGGATGAGCAACCTCATCCTGCTCATGGCCCAGCTGGAACTCTCGAGCCTGCGCAACGTGGTCCGCCTGATCCACAGCCTGAGCCTGGAGGGGGACCTGGGGGACAAGATTCGGGTGGTGGTGAACCGGGCCGGGCTGGACCTCGGGGACGAAGACGGGATCACCGTCAAGAAAGCGGAAGAAGTGATCGGCAAGCCGATCTTCTGGCAGATCCCGAACGACCCGAAGCCGATGATCGGGTGCCGGGTGGCCGGCCAGCCGCTCATCCAGTTCGCCCCGAAGTCGAAAGCCCAACAGAGCGTGCAGGGGCTGGCGCACGCCCTGACCGGGAAGGCCCCGACGGCAGCCCCGGAAAAGAAGAAGGGTTGGTTCAGCAGTTAACCAAGGTCCCGGCCCCCCGTCGCCAGTCCCCGAAGTGACTGCGGACCGGGGGCGGCGGGCTGACGACTAAGAGATTGCACCATGTCCAGACTGCAACAGGGTCTGTCGAAGCTGAACAGCATCAACGGCGTCAGCGCCCGCGGGCTGAGCACCGCGGGTGGGTCAGGCGGCGGGTCGAAGAACTACGACGAGCTGAAGAAGCAGATCCACAGCCGGCTGGTGGAGCGGCTCGACTTCACCCGGGTCAAGGACCTGGCCTCGGACGCCCTCCGGCGCGACATCCGGCGGGTGATCGAGCACCTGTGCGACACCGAGAACCCGCTCCTGAACCGGATGGAGCGGGAGAAGCTGATCGAGGAGATCCTCGACGAGACCCTCGGGTTCGGCCCCCTGGAGCCGCTCCTGAAGGACCCGACGATCTCCGACATCCTGGTGAACGGGCCGAAAAAGGTGTACGTCGAGCGGCGGGGCAAGCTGGAGAAGACGGATATCGTCTTCCGGGACAACGATCACCTGATGCAGATCATCGACCGGATCGTGTCGAAGGTCGGCCGGCGGGTGGACGAGACGAGCCCATTGTGCGACGCCCGCCTCCCGGACGGCAGCCGTGTCAACACGGTGATTCCGCCCATCGCCCTGGACGGGTCGAGCCTGAGCATCCGGCGGTTCGGGACCACCCCGCTCAAGCTGGAGGACCTGCTGAACTACAAGTCGTTCAGCGCCGAGATGGCCATGCTCCTAGAGGCCTGCATCAAGGCCCGGCTGAACGTGGTCATCAGCGGCGGGACGGGGTGTGGCAAGACCACCCTGCTGAACACCATGTCCAGCTTCATCCCGCAGGACGAGCGGGTGGTGACGATCGAGGACGCGGCCGAATTGCAGATGCAGCAGGACCACGTGGTCCGGCTCGAGACCCGGCCGCCGAACATCGAGAACAAGGGGGCGATCACGACCCGGGACCTGGTCCGGAACGCCCTGCGCATGCGGCCCGAGCGGATCATCATCGGCGAGTGCCGTGGGGCGGAGACGCTGGACATGCTCCAGGCCATGAACACCGGCCACTCCGGGTCCATGACCACCCTGCACGCGAACAGCGTCCGCGACGCCATGAGCCGGCTGGAGACGATGATCATGATGGCCGGGTTCGAACTGCCGATCAAGGCCATGCGGCAGCAGATCGCGTCGGCCGTGGACCTGGTCATCCAGGCCAACCGCCTCCAGGGCGGACCGCGGAAGATCACGAGCGTCACGGAAGTGATGAACATGGAGCAGGACGTGATCATCATGCAGGAGATCTTCCGGTTCCGGCAGCTCGGGGTGGACCAGAACGGCCGCGCGTTCGGCCAGTTCGAGGCCACCGGCGTGCGGCCGAGCTTCGTCAACCGGCTGGAGGCCAAGGGCGTCAAGCTGCCGTCGAACATGTTCACGGAGCGCGTCCTGCTGCGGGATTAGTGAGGGGTAAGGGGCTCCACCCATAGGACTTATGGGACCTATGGGAAGAGCTGTTGCGAGCGAGGCCGGACGACCCACTGAGTTGCAACCATGAGCGCGCTGCTGCTGGCACTGTTTGTATTCATCGGGGTCACCGGCCTGGTGGGCGCGGTGTCGTTCCTGATCCTCCGCGGAGCGGCCGGGGGCCGGGCCAGCGAGCGGCTGGACGCCCTGATTGGCCGCGGCGGACGGAGCAAGGACTCGTCCACCGACCTGCTCATCAAGCAGGCGCTGCAGGACGTGGGCAAGCAGAGCATCCTTGAACGACTCACCCCCGAGTTCTTCAAGGTCTCAAAGATGTTCGAGCAGGCGGACCTGAGGATCAGGCCGAGCGCCCTGTTCGGCCTGGCCCTCGGGTTCGGGCTGGTGGGCGGGCTGATCAGCACCTTGTTGGTCAACATCTACGTCGCCCCGGTGGGCGGCGCCGTGATGTTCAGCCTGCCGTTCATCTGGCTGTGGTGGAAGCGGAATAGCCGGCTGAAGAAGTTCGCCGCCCAGCTGCCGGACGCGATGGAGCTGGTCGCCCGGGCCCTGCGGGCCGGGCACTCGCTGGCCGCCGGCCTGCACGTGGTCGCCGACGAGATGCCCGAGCCGGTGTCGAAGGAGTTCGGCCGGGTGTACGAGGAGCAGAACCTGGGCGTCAGCCTCGAGGAGGCGCTGCTGCACATGTGCGACCGCGTGCCGAACCTGGACCTGCGGTTCTTCGTGACGAGCGTCAACATCCAGCGGCAGACGGGTGGCGACCTGGCCGAGATCCTCGACCGGATCGGCCACATCATCCGGGAGCGGTTCAAGATCCTCGGCCAGGTGAAGGCCCTGACCGCCGAGGGGCGGCTGTCCGGGATCGTGCTGATCGCCCTGCCGATCGGTCTGTTCCTGATGATGTTGCACATGAAGCCGGACTACGTCCGGCTCCTTTGGACAGACCCGATGGGCAGGATCATGAGCATCGGCGCGATCATCCTGATGCTGATCGGCTCATACGCGATCAAGAAAATTGTCGATATCAAGGTGTGAGTTTGGCTGACCGTGGTTGGCGAGTGGTGACGAGTGAAACCGGGTCGGGCCCGGGCCGACGGGCGGACCGCGGCGAATAACGAACTCCTTTGAGTCTGCACCCATGACCGCGCTTTTGGCGATTGGCGTTTCGGAGATAACCCCGATCGTCGTGTTCGGGGCGATCGTGGTCGGGGCCTGGTTCCTGATGTCCGCCCTGTCGCGGCGGACGAGCGCGGCCGAGGAGCGGCTCGCGCGGCTGGGCCGGCCGTCGTCCGTGGGCGACGTGGACGGGCTGATCGACCCGAAACAGCGGTTCAAGGGGATCAAGGAGGCCATCGCGTCGCTCGGCGGGGCGATGGAGGGAAAGTCCGACCTGGAGAAGAACAAGCTGCGGCTGCAGCTGGTGAACGCCGGGTTCCGCAGCGACAGCGCCCCGATGATTTACCAGGGGCTGCGGGTGCTGTGCATTGCCCTGTTCCTGGTGCCGACCAGCGCGGTCATGCTGCTCATGGAGGGGTTCACACAGAAGGCCTTCTTCTACATCATCGTGCTCGGCGGCATCGGGTTCTACCTGCCGCAGTTCGCGCTGTGGCTGCTGGTGACCAGCCGGAAGAAGGAAGTGTTCCTGACCCTGCCGGACGCCCTCGACTTGCTGGTCGTGTGCGTTGAGAGCGGGCTGGGCCTGGACGCGGCCATGCGGAAGGTGACCGACGAGATGAAGAGCCACGCCAAGACGATTTGCGAGGAGTTCGCCTTGGCCAACCTGCAGTTGCAGATGGGCCGGCCGCGGCGGGAGGTGCTGCACGACCTGGGGGTGCGGACCGGCGTGGACGACATGAAGGCCCTGGCCGCCATCCTGATCCAGGCCGACCGGTTCGGGTCGAGCATCGCCCAGGCCCTGCGGGTGCAGTCGGACTCGATGCGGGTCCGCCGCCGGCAGATCGCGGAGGAGAAGGCGGCCAAGACGGCGGTCCAGCTGATCTTCCCGCTGGTCCTGTTCATCTTCCCGGCCATCTTCGTGGTGCTGGTCGGGCCGGCCGCGATCCAGATTCAGCACGGGCTGTTCAAGGGTTGATCGGAGTGATTTGTGAATTGTGATTTGTGAATTGTGATTGGCCGGAACAAATCACAAATCACAAATCACAAATCACCGGGAGCGAATCACAGTTCTCCATGGAGGGAGTTATGAAGGGTATCACGAGTAAGGTGCTGGCCGGGGCGGTCCTGGCTGGCGGAGCAGCGTTGTCGTCCGGGTGTCATCACGGGGACGGGTCCATCTGGCACGGCGACCCGTGCTGGCCGGACCGGTACAGCAACGAAGCCCGGCAGGCGACGGTGGCCGCGTTCGAGCCGCAGGTCGAGAATGGCCACATCCTGGACCAGACGATTTGGAACAGCCACTTCGATTACAACTCGGAGCGGCTGAACGGGGCCGGGATGGACAAGCTGGACCAGCTCGCCCGGCGGCGGCCGCACCCGGACACCCGGCTGTTCCTGCAGACGGCCCGGGACATCCCGTATGACTCGGCCAAGCCGGGCGACTACGGGCCGCGGCGCGACGAGCTGGACAAGAAGCGGATTGAGGCGATCAAGAAGTACCTGGACGCCACCCTGACCGGGCGGCCGGTCGTATTCGACATCCAGGTCCATGACCCGGCGCCCCCGGGCATCGACGTGAACCCGGGCGTCGCCCCGCGGGTGTACTTCCCGTCCCCGCTGGAACGCGGCAAGGGAGCCAACATCCCGCCTGTCCCGGTGTTCGGGGTCGGCGGAGTGGGTGGCGGCGGCGGCGCGGCCCCGTCCGGCACCACCGGCGGCACGCCCCCGCCCCCGGGCGGCACCACTGGCACGACGCGGCAACCCGGCATGTAACCGGGCGACCGGCCGGCGTCTTAACCGACGAGCACCATGTCACGCACCGTGCAACAAACCGTGTGGAAGCCGGCGGCCCTCGCGGCCGCCGGCTGCCTGCTCCTGGCTCCTACCCCGGCCTACGCGTCTACTTACTGGTTCGGGTTCAAGAAATTTTGGAGCGCCTTCCTTGGCGACCAGAATGGGGTGGTCGTGACCATCATCATTATCGGGATCGCGTCCCTGTTCATTATCACCCGCGGGAAATGGCGGAAGAGCTGAGTGCCGCCCCCGGCCGAGAATGCCGACCCGGCGCCGGGGCGCGGCACTTTTGTGACCTACACTTCAGACGCCCGCTGACTCCCTAGGCTCGACACCCATGATGCTCAAGTCCGGCTCGTCGTTCGACCTCGACGCCACCGCCCCCGAAGCCCCGTCCCCGCCCGAGTCGTTGAAGGAGGCGGGGCTCACCCTGGCGTTCCTCAACGACATGATCCTCAAGTGCCTGTACCTGCGCGGGGCCATGCTCGGCCGCGACCTGGGACAGTTCCTGTGCTTGCCGTTCAAGGTGGTCCGCGAGGGCCTCAAGTTCCTCAAGGATGAGAAACAAATCGAGGTCATGGGCGGCGACCTGGTCGGCGAGGTGAGCTACAAGTTCTCCCTGACCGACCTGGGCCGACGGCGGGCCCAGGAGGCGATGGAGATGTGCGCCTACTGCGGCCCGGCCCCGGTCCCGCTCGAGGACTACGTCGAGCAGACGTACCGGCAGGCGGTCACCGGCATCCGGTGCACCCCGGAAAGCCTGACCGCCCCGTTCTCCCACCTGGTCATCAAGGACGAGATGTTCAACGCCCTCGGCCCGGCCATCGTCTCCGGCAAGAGCGTGTTCATCTACGGCCCCCCGGGCAACGGCAAGACGGCCATGGCCCGGTCGATCGGCGAGTTCATGAACCAGGCCGGCGGGGCCATCTACGTCCCGTACGCGTTCATGGCCGAGGGCAGCGTCATCACGGTCTTCGACCCGTCCCTGCACCAGGTGGACGAGAACCAGGACGCCAGCTTCATCGACCCGGACTCGAGCGTCAAGCGGCTCTTGAACTCCGGGGTGGTGGACCCCCGGTGGCTGCGGGTCCGCCGGCCGGTGATCGTGACCGGCGGCGAGTTGACCTTGGAGATGCTGGACCTGAAGTACAACGCCGAGTCCAAGTTCTACCAGGCGCCGATCCACTTCAAGGCCAACGGCGGCGTGTTCCTGATCGACGACTTCGGTCGCCAGATCGTCAGCCCGAAAGAGCTGCTGAACCGGTGGATCCTGCCGCTCGAAGACCGGCACGACTTCCTGACCGTGGCGAGCGGGAAGAAGTTCCAGGTGCCGTTCGAGCAGTTGATCATCTTCTCGACCAACTTGGACCCGAAGGACCTGGTGGACGACGCGTTCTTGCGGCGCATCCGGCACAAGGTGCAGGTGCACGCCCCGACCCGGGACGTGTACGAGCGGATCTTTTACAACTACGCCCGCAAGCTGGGCATGCAGCACTGCCCGGAGGCGATCGAGTACATGTACGAGCGCTACTACTCCCGGGGCCGCAGCCCGCGGGCGTCCGACTGCCGGGATTTGCTGGAAATCGTCCAGTCGATTTGTCGATACAGACGGCATCCCGTGCATTTGACGCGCGACTTGATCGCCGAGGCCGCGAACAGCTTCATCGCCGAGTTCAACTGACCGGCACGGCTTACCCGAGCGCCACGCCGTGCGGGATGCCTTCGGGCATCCCGCTTCGCTTTGAGAGGACAGACCATGGACGGTCGCTGGAAGGTCACTGTCGCCGGCGGGCTCGTCCTGTCCGGCCTGATGGGTTGCTCGGGCACGCCCAAGATGCCCGAGCTGCCGACACCCCCCCCGCCGCCGTCTCATTCCGCCAACTCCGTGTACGTCCCCGAGCCGCCCGACGACGGGGGCAAGAAGGACGGCCCGCTGGCGACGTCCACCCTGATCGTTTTCGCCAACATGTGGGTGGAGGCGGTCGCCAACGACCCGAACAAGCCCGCGGCCGACCGGGAGCGGCTCCTGGCGCAAGCCCAAAAGACTTACCACGAGGTGCTCCAGCGTGAGCCGAAGAATGTGGAAGCCCTCCTCGGCCTGGGGCACATGTACCAGGTGTCGGGGGAGTTCGCGAAGCTGAACGAGGTCGAGCAGAAGGCCCGGGCCATGCACGCGAACAACGCCAAGGTCTGGGCCTGGCTAGCCGTCCGGCACGCGCAGGCGAAGGACTTCGACGCGGCGGCCGAGTACTACCATCAGGCCGCCAGACTGGACCCGGAGAACCGGATGTACCGCATCAACCTCGGGTTCACGCTGGCCCGCGGGGAGCGCTACGAAGAGGGGTACGCCTGGCTGAGCCGGTGCATGAAGGAGTCGGAGGCGCGGTACAACCTGGCGATGATGATGCTGCACAACGGCCACCCGGAACAGGCGAAGAAGCAGCTCGGCCTGGCCCTGCAGACCGACCCGAACTTCAAGGCGGCGTCGGACCAGATCGCGGCCCTGTCGGGCCCGAGTGAGGCCCCGCGACGGCTGCACCCGGACATCCAGACCGTCGGCCACGAGGAGCCGGCGGACGCGGGCCCGGCCCGCCGGAGCGTCGGCGGGGACGAGTGAATCCGGCCGGGTTCATGTCCGCCAGGAATGCGTGGCTTGCACTGACAGGCTCAGATCGAGACCTCGATCCCGGTCACCACCGGGTCCGGGCCGAGGAACACGCCGCCGGTCAGCCGCACGGCCAACACGTCCGCCCCGGCCCCGCCGTCCCAGTGGGTTGCCCCCGTGAACACCACCTGGCCGGGGTTCTCCGGGTCGCCGGCCACCAGCACCCGGTCGTCCCCGTCCCCGGTGTAGACCCACACCGGCCCGCGGAAGGACGTGGCCGCGCCGTTCCACTCCAGGTACGCCGAGTCGTCCCCCGCCCCCGTGTCCAGGTCGAACTCGCCCCGGAACGTCGAACTCGTCACCCGCACCTGGTCCGACCCGCCCTCAGTCCAGACCTCCGTCCAGGACCGCACGTCCACCCCGGCCAGGCTGATCGTGTTCACCCCGACCGAGTCGTCCGCCCAGACCCCCAGCGCCCCGCCGATCGTCAGCACCCCACCGGCCCCCACCGCCACCTCTTGCTGGTCCCCGGGCCCGACCTCGACGAACACGTGCCCGGCCACCGACCCGTTATCGAGCACGCTGGCCACGACCACCCCGTCGGTCCCGTCCCAGGCGGCCACGTCCACCGACCCGCGGACGGCCAGCCGGCTGCCGACGACCGCCGTCTGGCTCCCGCCGTCGCCGTTGCTCACTCGCACCGGGCCGAGATCCGCCGTCGGGAGCGGGGCCCCCGCCACCCGGCCCACGCCGACGGTGACCTGGTCCATGCCAACCCCCGACGTGATCCGCGTCGGGCCGCCGACTGACAGCCGGGTGTTGGCCGCGACCGACGTGTCGGTGTCCCCGTCCCCGTTGCGAACCGTGACGGCCCCGGCGACCCGGGCGTCGGCCGCGTAGACGGTGTTGAGGTGCTCCCCCTGCCCGCTCCCATTGACGAACGTGACGCTGCCGCCGACGGACAGCAGGCTGCCGCCGAAGACCGAGTTGGCGCCGATGCCGGCCCCGTTGGTGATCCGCACGTTTCCGCGGACCAGGGCCGTGTCGTGGCCGTCAATCGTGTTGTCATCGTAGCCCGCGCCGTTGGTGATGATGACCTGCCCGACCGACAGGCCCGCGTCGGCGCGCAGGACGGTGGAGCTGCCGCCGTCGCCGTTTTGCACAATGACTGCCCCGCCGACGGTCAGGTTCTGGCCGCCCAGGTCGGTAGCGTCCGACCCGGGTCCGTTGGTCAACCGCACCGCCCCGGCCACGGTCAGGTCGCCGAACGGGTGGACCGCGAAGTAGCTGCCGTCGCGGTCCGAGCCGCTGTTGAACGCGAGGCCGCCGACGGCGACGCTCGCGACCCCCCACAGATCGACCTTGTCGTTGCCGGGCCCGCCGGCGACGGAGAACACCCCGCCCACGCGCAGGTCGGTGGCCTGTTCGCCAAAGACGGTGCTGCGGCCGGGGCCGTTGCGGATGCCCAGGCCGCCGTCCACGGTCACCGTCCCCCACAGGTAGATGTTGTCCTCCCCGGCCAGGTTGGTGATGCCCAGGTTGCCCCGGACGTGGACATCGCGCAGGAAAATGTTGTTGCCGGCCGGCCCGTCGCCGGCCCCGTTGCCGCCGTTGATCGCCAGCGCGCCGGGCAATTCGACCGCGTCGATCATCAGCCCGTCGGCCCCGGCCCCGAGGTTGATCGTGACCGGGCCGGTGACCGGCGCCGGGAGGGTGATCGCGGGTTGAGCCGGGCCGCCGTTGAGCTGGAACTGCGTGCCGGCCGCGTCGTCGGAGAGGGTCAAGAGACCGTCGGGCTCCTGGGTGACGAGCACGGCGTTCGCGGCCGCGTCCCCGGTGAGGATCAGCCGGCCGCCGGCGAACGTGGCGGTCACCGTCCCGGCCGGGGTGTCGCGGACTTCCAGGACTTCCAGCGACGGTCGAATGAAACAGCGGGCGCGCGTCATGGCAGACTCTCTTCGAAGCAGGTTGGAAGAAACGGGTGCGGGGTGGACACGAACCGATCAGGCACGAGGCGGTTCAGATGTACGCCCCGATGTCGTTGTCCGGGGCCGGCTGTGGGGTCGGGCGGGCGAACCGGTGGCCCAGCCACCGGACCAGTCGTGCGATCATGGCAGACTCCTGAAAGTGGGCTCGGTCCTGGGCGCTCTCACGCCCAACTGTACTTGCCGAAGTTGGCCATGAAGTTGGCCCAGGTCATGGTCAGGAACCCGTCGTTCACCCCGTCGCGTACGGGGCGGAGGCCCTCGCCCAGCCACCCGTCATGGCCCCACGGGTTGTAGATGCGGACGAACCAGGTGCCGTTGGACCGGAAGACGTCGGTGACCGCGCCCCAGTGGGCGGCGTAATAGGCATCCACCGCGTACCCGCCCCGGACCATCCCCTGCAGCCCCTCGGGGGTCATGGTCGCGTCGATGAGGGCGGTCTGCGCAGACCACCCGGAGATCATGGTCAACGACTGATCTCCCCTCGCCTCCCCGTCGAAGGAGGCCATCGACGCCGCACTGTACGGGTCGAACCCGATCATGAGCATGTAGGCCCGCTGATACAACAGCGGCCAGAACTCGCCCTCCCGGTCGCTCCGGACGTCGTAAATCCCGTTGTCATCCCGCGTCGGCTCGCCGTTGAAGAATACCGACACGTCCTGCCAGGCCCCGTTCACGAACAGCCGGACGTTGTAGGTGTCGTCCCCGACGTAAGATATCTGGCCCCCCATGTCGATCAGGCCCGTGTGGGCCACCCCGGCCAGGGAGGCCAGGAAGCAGCACGTCTGCGATGCCAACTGGTTGATGTCGGTCGCGCGGGCGCCGTTGTAGACCCAGACGTAAGCGTTGAAGTCCCGCCCGGGGCCGCCGTCGGCGGGTTCGGCCGCCGACCCGGCGTTCAGCCAGTCGCGCCCCCCGCCGCCGTACAGGTGGTCGTACCCGTCCTCGCCGTACAGCTTGTCGTTCCCGTCGCCGCCGACGAGCGTGTCGTTGCCGCCCCAGCCATGCAGGGTGTCGAATCCGGCGCCGCCGTTGAGGTAATCGCGGCCGTCGTCGCCGTAGATGGTGTCGTCGCCGTCGCCCCCGTAGAGGACCGCGTTGAGCGCCGCGAAGTTGTGGGCGATGTAGTCATCGCCGCCGTTCGCAAACACCCGGACGCGGCGCACGTCCGAGGCCCGGAAGTCGGTGGCCTGACCGTTCTCAGTCACCCGGACATAGACCGCGTCGGGCGTGTCGACGCGGTCGATGGTGATTTCGTCGGCCATGTCGGTGCCACGGACGGTCAGGACGCCGTTGACCAGACTCGCGGTGGGAACCTCGCGGGCCTCGAGGGGCTCGAGGGCGAGGCGGGTCGTCGGGCGAAGGGCGGAAGTCATGGCAATTTTCCAGGTAGCGAAAGTTGGCTGCGTCCGGAATCACCAGTCGTACGGCCCCGCGGGATGAAACCTAACGGCGGGGGGACCAACTTTTCCCCGCGGCGCCTCAATGGAAAAGGCCGAGGGAATCCCTCGGCCCCGCGCGGCCTGTTGCCGGTACCGTCTGCACGGTGGGCGCCGGTTACCCGTGGACGCCGGTGTCGAGCGACCCAACCTGCGCCGTCGGTCCCGTCATGAGCGTCCCGAGAACTCCCGCGGCGGCGCTCCCCGGGGCGGCCCGCTCGTCCAGGCTTTCCAGCCGCGGCGCGCACCGCCGCACCGGCCGGCCTCTGCAATCGTACCGCTCCCCGTACCCCATCAATCGACTCAATGCACTCAACATGACAAACTCCTTTGCTCGGTGGACCCTGTTGTCGGAACCGAAGACCCGTACGGCCCGGCGAGGCAAAACCTAACGGCCCGGGACCGATTTCCGGTCCCGATCGTGGTCCCCACCGACCGGGGCCGGCTGGCTATCCCGCTCGACACGCATACACCACCTTCGATCCATCTCCCCGGAGGCCCCCTGTGACTCGCACCCTCGGTACCCTCCTCGCGCTCCTACTCGTCCCGTTCACCGCCCTCAGCCAGCAGACCGTCGCCGAGAAGTCCGACTACAAGTCAACGTCCCGCCACGCGGACGTGGTCGCCTTCGGCGAGGAGCTGGCGAAAAAGTCTACGAACGTCCGCGTCACCGAGCTGGGCAAGAGCGGCGAGGGCCGTGCCCTGCCCCTGTGGATCCTGGCCGACCCGCCAGTGTCTACTCCCGAGGAAGCCGCCCGCGGCAAGAAGCTCGTCGTCCTGGCGTTCGCCAACATCCACGCGGGCGAGGTGGACGGCAAAGAAGCCCTGCAGATGCTCGCCCGCGACATCGCCAGCGGCGACGACCGGGCCTTGCTCAAGGACCTCGTCATCCTGATTGTCCCGATCCTGAACGCGGACGGGAATGAGAAGATCGACAAGGCCAACCGCACCGAACAGAACGGGCCCGAGGGAGGCGTCGGCATCCGGGCGAACGCGGCCGGGCTCGACCTGAACCGCGACTTCGTCAAGCTGGAGACGCCGGAGATCCGCGCCCTCGCCAAGGTGATCACGAAGTGGGACCCGGCCGTCGTCGTGGACATGCACACCACGAACGGGTCATACCACCGCTACACGCTCACCTACGACGGTCCCCGGCACCCGGCGGCGGACCCGGACGTGATTACAACGGTCCGCGACAAGTGGCTGCCGGACATCGGCGCCGCGATGGAGAAGGCCACCGGCTACAGGAGTTTCTTCTACGGCAACTTCTCGGCCGACCGCAAGACGTGGGAGTCGTACCCGGCCCAGCCGCGGTTCGGAATCCAGTGGCTCGCGCTGCGAAACAGAATCGCCCTGCTCTCCGAGTCGTACACCTACGCCCCGTTCAAGGACCGCATCCTCGCCGGCAAGGCGTACGCCCGGGGCATCTTTCAGCATGTCGCCGCCCGGCCGGACGAGGTGCGCAAGCTGCTTGCCAAGGCCGACCAGCCCCACGACCGCATCCCCGTCCGCACCAGGACGGTCTCGCTCGGCGAGCGGACGGTCCTCGGGTTCGTCGAGGAGACGAAGGACGGCAAGCGCGTCGCGACGAAGGAGACGAAGGACTACCCGGTGTCGCTCGTCGCCGGCGTCGAGCCAACAACCGTCGTACAGCGACCGGCCGCGTACTTGTTCCCGGTCACCTTCACCGCCGCCATCGAGACGCTCCAGCGGCACGGGATCACCGTCGAGGAGCTGCGCGAGGACATCGAGCTCGACCTGCAAGTTTACAAGGTCGAGAAGGTGAACAAGGCCGACCGCGTCTTCCAGAAGCACAAGCTGGAGACGGTGGAAGTCGCCCGGCGCGACGAGACGCGAAAAGTGAACGCCGGGCTGATCGTCGTCCGCACCGACCAGAAGCTCGGCACCCTGGCCGCGTACCTGCTGGAGCCACAAGCCGAGGACGGGCTCACCGCGTGGAACTTCTTCGACGACGGCCTGGCCGAGGGCAAGGACTTCCCGGTCGTGCGGCTGCCGAAAGACGTCCCGCTCACTCGCGGGCCGGTGCGGCCGCTGCCGGAGGAGCGGGGGAGCAACAAGCCGATCACGCCGGAGACGCTCTTCGGCCGCAACGTGCCCAACTTCGCCGGCAACCCGGTGAGCGGGCTCACCTGGCTCGACGACGGTGAGCACTTCCTGCAGGTGAAGGACAACCGACTGTGGAAGGTCGACGCGGTCACCGGTCGCGCGGAATTGTTCGTGGACCCGGACCAGCTGGCCAGGTCGCTCGAATCGTTACCGGCCATCAAGCCCGACGACGCCAAGAAACTCGCCGGCGGCCCGGGATACCGCCTCAACCCGCAGCGCAAGGCTGCCCTCTTCACCCACGGAGACGAGTTGTACTTCGCAAAGCTCGACGGTTCCGGCGCCGTCCGCCTCACCAAGGCCCCCGGCCCGAAGGCGCACGCCACCTTCAGCCCCGACGGCCGTTTCGTCGCCTTCGTCCGCGGCGGCAACCTGTTCGTCGTGGACGTGGAGACGCAGGCCGAGCGCCAGCTCACCACCGACGGCGGGGGTAACATCCGCAACGGCGACGCCGACTGGGTGTACGGCGAGGAGATCTTCAACCGCCGGCCGCAGGCGTACTGGTGGAGCCCGGACTCGAAGCACCTGGCGTTCATGCGCTTCGACGACACCCCCGTCGCGACGTTCACGGTCCTCGACCAGATCCCGACTCGCCAGCGCGTGGAGAAGATCCCGTACCCGAAGGCCGGGGACCCGAACCCGATCGTCAAGCTCGGCGTCGTCCCGGTCGCGGGCGGCGACCCGGTGTTCGCCGACCAGGCCAACTACTCCCCGGGCGACTCGCTCATCGTCCGCGTCGGCTGGCTGCCGGACAGCTCCCGCGTCTTCGCCTACTTCCAGAACCGCACCCAGACGTGGCTCGACTTTTGCACTATGCCCGCCGAGGGCGGGGCCTTGACGCGCCTCTTCCGCGAAACGACGAAAGCCTGGGTCGAGGACCTGGGCGGGCCGGTCTTCCTCGCGGACGGCTCCTTTGTCCTGGAGAGCGAGGCGAGCGGCTGGAAGCACCTCTACCATTTCGACAAGGACGGCAAGGTCCGCACGCCGATCACCGAGGGCGAGTGGGAGGTGCGGTCGGTCCACAAGACCGACGGCAAGGACGGGTACATCTACTTCAACGCGACCAGGGACGGGACCAACTCCCTCAACCTCTACCGCTGCAAGACGGACGGCACCGGGCTCGAGCGCCTCACCCGCGGCGAGGGCACGCACGCGGTCGCGGTCGCACCGACTGGTAGGTACTTCATCGACAGCCGCAGCGATACGAAGACCCCGACACAGGTCCACCTTTGCAGAGTGGATGGCACGGTGGCCCGGACGCTGGACACGAACCCGGTGTACGCCCGGGAGGAATTCCGGTTCGGCCCGGTCGAACGAGTGCAGGTGCGGACGCGGGACGGGTTCTACCTGGAAGGCACGCTGGTGAAGCCGCCGGACTTCGACCCGGGGAAGAAGTACCCGGTGTGGATGATGACCTACGCCGGCCCGCACATGCCGTCGATCCGCGAGAGCTGGGACGGCGGCCGGCACCAGGACCAGGCATTGGCCGGGGCCGGGATTGTCGTGTTCCGGGTCGATCCGCGAAGTGCGAGCGGCAAGGGCGTCTGCTCGGCCTGGACCGCGTACAAGCAGCTCGGGGTGCAGGAGCTGAAGGACCTCGAGGACGCGGTCGATTGGCTGACGGCCAACCCGTGGGCGGACGCGATGCGCATCGGGTTGAGCGGGCACAGCTATGGGGGGTACATGACGTCGTATGCCCTGACACACAGCAAGAAGTTCGCGGCCGGGATCGCGGGTGCCCCGGTGACCGACTGGCGGAACTACGACACGATCTACACCGAGCGGTACATGAGCACGCCGCAGGAGAACCCGGCCGGCTACGACGCGTCGAGCGTGGTGAAGGCCGCGAAGAATCTGCACGGCAAGCTGCTGCTCCTGCACGGCGAGATGGACGATAACGTGCACGTGCAGAACACATTGCAATTGGTGGACGAGTTGCAAAAGGCGGAGAAGGACTTTCAGGTGATGGTCTACCCGCGGGCCCGGCATGGGCTGGGGCCCGGGGCGCAGCGGCAGATCTTGCAGTTCATCGTGAAGGAGATGACGGGGGTGGAGCTGAAGCTGCCGACGGGCGCGCCGCCGATGCGGCCGCGGGGGAAGCGGCCCGGGGTGGAGTGACGCTGTGCACGCGACGTCGAAAGCACCGAGTGGTAAGTTACTATTGTCGGATCGTGGATAGGAACGCACGATCGTTGCTAGAGCTGCCGGACTCTACTATTGCAGGAGACCGACCGTCTCCGGCGGTGCCCGAAGGGATTGGACCATACTCATGTCCACAGCGACAGAAACTGCCAGCGCGACAGGTGCGGACGAGCGGGCAAAATCGCCGTTCCTTCGGCGCGTCAAGGTGCGTGGCTTCAAGAGCATTTCCTTCTGCGATGTAACATTGGAGCCGTTGACGCTCCTCGTAGGTCGGAATGCGTCCGGAAAGAGTAACTTTCTCGGTTCTTTGTCATTCTTTCGCGACCTGCTTGCGCTAGGTGCAGATGCCGCTGTCCTACAACACGGCGGTGAGACAGTGTTCTCTCGACTCAATGCCGATAGACGAATCGCTTACGAAATCGAGGCGGAGTTTCCGAGTTACCAAACAACGTGTCGGGCATCCTACCAAGTGGAGTTGATTCCAACCGGTCACAAGCAGGCGGAGATTAGTCGTGAGAGTCTCGATCTTACCGACGATTCACGCCGGTTGCGGTGCGGTTTCTCAGCCGTCCGCGGAATAGTCACTTGGAACGGCCTCGAGGAGTTCGCCGAGGCTTACACTCGGGGAATCGCGAGTGGTTGCTCTTATGGCACTTCGATCCGGCCCAACTACCCATCGATTTTTGACCACTATCGTCCTGCCCGTCCTTTGCTTGCGGTGATCGGAAACCAACCATTTATCGACCTGTCGGGTCGGTTACAGACGATAGAGTGCTACGGATTCCATCCCGATACCATGCGGCAACTTCAGATGAGCTTCGGCAGTCCAGTCCTTGAGCGCGACGGGAGAAACCTTGCTCGCGCAATTGAGGGCCTTAGAGAAATCGACGAAGACGGTGTTGCACGCGTGGGCGCTTATCTTCGCGAAATCGTTGATGACGTGGAGTCTTTTGACGTGGTTCGCCTTGGTGACTACGAGACTATCGGTTTCGAGCTTCGGGCCCCCCCGGGGCACGCGCCTCTCCGGTTGAACGCAGCCAACATGTCCGATGGAACCTTGCGCGTGTTGGCTTCGCTTGTAGCCGCTTTCCAAATCCAACTACCGATTGGCCCTGGACTTGTCGCGATCGAAGAACCTGAGACGTCGCTGCACCCGGCCGCCACGCGTGCGCTTGTAGACGCCCTTGACGAGGCTACGCTGCGATCGCAGATCGTTCTGACGACTCACAGTGCGGACATGCTCGACAATCCGACGATCCATCCCGAGAACGTTCGGGTTGTAGAAATGGTCGACGGCCAAACGGTGATCGGCCCAGTCGATGCGGCCAGTGTGGAGATCGTCCGAAAGAAACTCGATACCCTGGGAGGCCTAGAGCGGCAGAACCAATTGGAGCCGGACCCCGATGACCTGGATCGGCAGCGGCAAGAGTCCCGCAACGGACAGGAAATGCCGGGATGACGCTCTACATCGCCCCGATCGTGGAGGGTCAGACCGAGCAGGGTTGCCTCGCTCGGCTGCTCCATCGCATCTGGGCCGAAGTGCTGGCCCGGGCCGAGCGACTCCAAGTGCTCGAGCCGTTCCGAGGGCACCGGGATGCCCTCGTACATCAGGAGGGGCGAGCGCTGACGGAGACAGTTCAAAAGGCGTTCGTGAAGCTGCAAGCGAAAGCTCGGAAGGATCTGGAGGGGCGGTCACTCGTGCTAATCCTGCTGGATGCAGAGGATGACTGCCCGGCGAGACTTGCCCCGCGACTACTCGAAACGGCACGCATGGCGAGGCGCGACACGGACATTGCCTGCGTGCTCGCCAAGCGAATGCTGGAGAACTGGATCGTCGCCGGTTCCTCGACCCTAGTCGGCGCTAATGGGCTTCCCGATGATCTCAAGCCGCCGGAGGATATCGAGGGCTTGAGCGGTGCAGGGTGGTTGGACGAACAACTTCGAAGTCGCGACCGAACCCGAAAATACAAGAAAACCGTCGACGCGAAGGAGTTTGTCCAGGCCATGGACCTCGCGGGCTGCCAAAGGAACTCGCCTTCATTCGACAAACTGTGTCGTGAACTATGCGCGCGCGTACAGCGCGCACCTGAAGTTCAGAACTCGACGACGGAAGCGGCCGACGACAGGTCCAAGCCAGACGACGAAGGACCAGCCGATTCCGCGCCGTAGCCGCTTAATCACCCAATGCCCAAGTCCAGTGTCTGACCATTCCATTCAAGCGGCTGGAGCCGGGAAGCCAATGGCCTACCGAGGACGGACAAAACTCGCCACACTTCACGATCTCGACCGGGCGGACAGCGTCCGCTTCCTTTCCTTCGTGTAGTACCACCACGGCCGGGCCGGTTCCCCGCCCACGAACCGGACCGCCGAGATGAACACGTCCAGGACGCACGGGTCCTGGCGCACGCCGGTCGCCCGGCACAGCTTCTCGTAAAGCTGATACGGGTCCTTCCCCGTCAGCTGCTTCGGGCGCGTGATGCCCAGGAGCCGGAAGTCGGCCGCGGTCTTCGGGCCGATGTTCGGCAGGTCTTCCAGGTCCACACAATCGTCAACGGTCATGGTCCGGTCCTTCGATGGCAGCCGCGTGACATCGCTCCCCTTCAGATATCCGCGCGATCCGACGAACGAAAGCCCGGCCGACGGCGAATTCACTCCTCGGCGCCGACATTCAAATGGTTGTCATTCCGGGCTCGGATGCCATTTCTGGGCTCAAATCGCATTTCCGGGCTCGGATGCCATTTCTGAAGATGGGTGGCGCGATGTCGCCAGAAAGACCACTGCGCGACAACGGCGACCTCGCACTGGCGTTGCCTTTTCCCGATTCATCCCTTAAAGTACCTATGTCCTGACGACCGGGCGAATGATGCGCGATCTGCTTCGACTGCCGCTCCTACTGCCGTCCTCCTAGAGGTCCCGTAAGCCGTCCGCTCCAAGCGAATCCGAACCGGCCCCGGGACCAAGAAGTCTCGGGGTTTTTTGTTGGTGGGAGTCCGACCCATGGCCACGCCGACCGACCCGAACCGGGTCCTCATCTTCGACACCACCCTCCGCGACGGCGAGCAGTCGCCCGGCTGCTCCATGAACCTCGCGGAGAAGCTCGAGATGGCCCGGGCGCTCCGCGACCTGGGCGTGGACATCATCGAGGCCGGGTTCCCGATCGCCTCCCCGGGCGACTTCGAGTCGGTCCAGGCCATCGCCCGCGAAATCCAAGGCCCGACCATCTGCGGTTTGGCCCGGTGCAACCCCGCCGACATCGACCGCGCCGCGGACGCCCTCAAGGACACCCCGCACAAGCGCATCCACGTCTTCCTGGCGACCAGCGCGATCCACCGGGAGTTCAAGCTCAAGATGACGCCTGAGGAGATCGTCCGCCGGGCGGTCGAGAGCGTCAAGCGGGCCCGGGAGTATTGTGAGGACATCGAGTTCTCCCCCGAGGACGCGGCCCGCACCGAGCTCGACTTCCTGGCCCAGGTGTGCGAGCGGGCCGTGGAGGCCGGGGCGACCACGCTGAACATCCCGGACACGGTCGGGTACGCGGTGCCGTCGCACTACGCGGACATCATCCGTTACCTGAAGAAGAACGTCCGCGGGGCCGACAAGGTGGTGTTCAGCGTCCACTGTCATAACGACCTGGGGCTGGCGGTTGCCAACAGTCTCGCGGCCTTGCTGGAAGGGGCGCGCCAGGTGGAGTGCACCGTCAACGGCATCGGCGAGCGGGCCGGGAACACGGCCCTCGAAGAAATTGTCATGGCCGTGAAGACCCGGAACGACTTCTACCAGCTCCACACCGGGATCAATACGCGCCTGCTCGTGCCGACGAGCCGCAAGCTTTCGATGGTCACAGGGATGCAGGTGCAGCGGAACAAGGCGATCGTCGGCCAGAACGCGTTCGCCCACGAGGCCGGCATCCACCAGGACGGGATGCTCAAGAACCGCTCGACCTACGAGATCATGAAGCCGGAGGACGTCGGCATCCCGAGCACGGACCTGGTGCTCGGCAAGCATTCCGGCCGGCACGCCTTGAAGCAGCGAATCGCCGACCTCGGGTACCAGATCGACGACGCCCAGGTGCAGCGGGTCTTCGAGGCGTTCAAGGTACTCGCGGACCGCAAGAAGATCATCTACGACGCCGACATCGAGGCCCTGGTGGACAACCAGCTTCACAGCGGGACGTCCGAGGTGTGGACGCTGGTGAACTTTACTTGTTCGGCCAGCTCGGGCGTCCCGCCGACCGCGGCGGTGACCCTCCGGCACCAGGACGGTCGCCTGGTGTGCGAGCCGGCGGTCGGGGACGGGCCGGTGCACGCGGTGCTCAAGTCGATCGAGAGCGGCACCGGGGTGGAGTTGAAGGTGACGGACTACCGGGTCCGGAGCGTGACCGGCGGGCTGGACGCGCAGGCGGAGGCGACGTTCGAAGTCGAGCACGACCACCGCAAGCTGAGCGGCCGCGGGTTGAATACGAACGTGATTGAGGCGAGCGCCCAGGCGTTCTTGCAAGTGATTAATCGGATCGCCCTGCGGCAAGTCCGCCCGCGACTGAAGCCGACCGACCACGTCCCACAGGAAGTCGTGCCGACGGTGTGAGGCCCGGCATCTATGCACAGGAGCGCTATGAGCGCTTCATCCACGGCGGGACCGGGAGTCGACGTCCGGGCGGCCTGTCGGCCGTTGCCGACCGACTGCGGCGCTGGCGCCCCGGCAGCCAACTGCCGATGCGTCTATCCGAGGGAAACCCATGCCTAGCCCGACCGCCGGCCTCGATCCAAGACCGTGCGAAAAAGTCACCCCGAACATTCCCACCGGCCAGTCGCAATGGAGATGGAGCGCGGCAATCGGGCAATGGAACCTCGTGGGTTGTAACTGTTCCGGAGAGAGTGTGATTCCCCCGGGGGTCCCCGGCACATACGACGGTCAGCTCGAGTTCATGGAGTGCGTGAGCATTAACTCGGGCACTGATGGCACCGACGTCCGTGGCCAGTTTGCCCGGCTTGCGGCCGAGTGGAAGGCGCAGTCGCGGTACATGTCGAACACGGCCCAGATGGCCATGCTCCGACCGTACCAGCGGATCATCGGTCTGGGGCCGGCGGTCGTGCCCCTCATCCTCGCCGAGCTAGACCGCGAGCCGAACCAATGGTTCTGGGCCCTGGAGGCAATTACTGGCGAGGACCCCGTGCCGCCCTATGCGTCCGGGAGAGTTCGCGAAATGGCCCGCGCATGGGTTGATTGGGGCAGGGCTCATGGGCTCGTCTCGTCATGATGGGTCCTGCATTCCCGCGGCTGACGCCGGCCAACCACCGAGTCACCAGTCCGGCCACGACCGACTACAACTGCATTGCCTGGGCGGCCGGGGACACCGCCCATTGGTGGGAGCCAGGTCGCTTCTGGCCTCTGTCGGTCGGTCGTGATGAGTTCGGGGTCGGCGCCCTGGAGACCGCTTTCCGGCACCTGGGCTTTGAGCCGTGCGAGTCGGAGGCCCCGGAGCCCGGCTTCGAGAAGGTGGCCCTCTATGCGGAGAGCGCGCTGCACTACACGCACGCCGCTCGGCAACTCGCCACGGGCTTGTGGACAAGCAAGTTGGGCGGCGCGGAGGACATCGAGCACGATTCGCCCGACGACGTCGCCGGCGGCGTGTACGGCGAAGTCGTTCAGTTCATGAAGCGCCCAATCAGAAGTCCGGCAACCTAACCTTGTCCCCCTTCTTCAGCGCCGACTGGTGGGCACAGATGCCGACGGCCGTCCAATTGGCACTGGTCGGCGCGTCCGGGAAGGCCGGCTGCTTGCCGAGACATGCCATCAGGAAGTTGTGGGCCAGGTGCGGGTGGCTGCCGCCATGGCCGGCGCCTTGCAGGAAGCTCAGGTGCGTCGCGTCGTGGATCGCCCCGGTGAACTTGCGAATCGGCTCAGGTAGCCGGCCCGCGTAGTCGGGGACCTTCACCCGTCGCGGTATCTCGCCTTCAGGCAGCCCCTTGTAGTGCAACACCGGCTGCTCGTTCTCCACCTGCTGCCATTCAAAGCTCACGCGGCTGCCCATCGCGTCAAAGCTCTCGCGGTATTGCCGGGCCGTGTCGAACAGGCTCCGGGTCACTTCCGCGCACACGTCCGAACCCTTGATCGCGAACGTCGCCGTCTCGATCGCGAAGGGGGAGTTGTATTTGGACACCAGGTCGTCGCGAATCCGCCCGGACCCGTGGCACACAACATGTTCGGCGAGGGCCGGCTTGTTTGGCTCGCTGAGGATCGCCAGGCACGGGCTGACGCAGTGGGTCGCGTACCACATGGGCGGCAGCCCGGGCCAGTACTCGGGCCAGCCGTCCATGTCCTGCTGGTGGCTGCCGCGAAGGAACTGGATCTTCCCGAGGACCCCGCGATCGTACAGCTCCTTCACGAACAGGTACTCGCGGCTGTAAACGACGGTCTCCATCATCATGTACGTCTTGCCGCTGTCGCGTTGGGCCTTGCAGAGCTGGTGCAGTTCCTCGATCGAGGTGCCCATCGGGACAGTGCAGGCGACGTGCTTGCCCGCCTTGAGGGCCGCGAGGCTCTGCGGGGCGTGGTCCGGGATCGGGCTGTTGATGTGGACCGCGTCGATGTCCGGATCCTTGAGCAGCTCGCTGAGATCAGTGTAGCGCTTCTTTATGCCGAACTGGTCGCCGCACCGGTCAAGCTCGGCCTTGTTGCGGCGGCAGATGGCGGCCATCTCGGCGTCCGGGTGGGCCTGGTAGATGGGGATGAACTCGGCCCCGAACCCGAGGCCGACGATGGCGACGCGGACTTTCCTGGCCATGATGGGAGAGGCTCCGGGGTGAAAAGCAGGTTGACGAGAGATTACCGGCCGGGCCGGGGCGAGGCAACTCCTCGCGGGCCGATGCTTGACAGCGACCACGCCCGGCCCGGAAACTGCTAATGGTGATTCGCCCGTTCCGCACCGGAGGCACCCGTGGACCCGAACGAACCCGTCGAGGTGTACACGTCGTTCAGTCCGGCCGAGGCCGAGATCATCAAGGGCATGCTGGAGGCCGAGGGTATCGCGTCGGAAGTGGCCGGCGAGTCCCAGGGCGGGTTTACCGGGGCCCTCCCCGAGGTGTCCGTCATGGTCCATGCCGAGGACGCCGACCGGGCCCGCGAGCTGATCGAGGCGCACATGAGGGCCCACGGGTCCGAGGAGTCCGAGGACTGAGCGGAGGAACCTTACAATCTCCGCACGTCCATTCGTCAGGGTTTCGCCATGTCCAAGCTCTCCCGACGGGAGTTCGTCGGCACTGCCGCGGTCGCGATCGTTGCCGGCCCGTCCCTGGCCGCCGACTCGAAGAAGCTCGTCCTGATCGCGGGCACCCCGAGCCATCCGTCGGGTGCGCACGAGTTCAACGCGGGTGTGTGCAATTGCTCGCGAAGTGCTTGAAGGACTTCCCGGGCCTGCAGCTGAGCGTCAACTTGAACGGCTGGCCGAAAAACGAGACAGCTTTCGACAACGCGGCCGGCATCCTGCTGTACATGGACGGCGGCAAAAACCACCCGGCCATCCAGCAGAACAGACCGGAGTTCATTGCGGCCCTAATGAAGAAGGGTGTGGGCCTGATGTGCGCCCATTACGGAGTCGAGGTGCCCAAGGACAAGGGCGGTCCGGAATTCCAGGACTGGATTGGCGGCTACTACGAGGACGCGTGGTCGTGCAACCCGATTTGGCGGCCGGAGTTCAAGGAGTTCCCGAAACACCCGATCGCGAACGGCGTCCAGCCGTTCGCGGCCGAGGACGAGTGGTACTTCAACATGCGGTTCCGACCGGAAATGAAGGGGGTCACCGGGATCCTGACCGCGGTCCCGCCCGACAAGGTCCGCGACGGCCCGTACGTCTACCCGAAGGGCCCGTACAAGCACATCCAGGAGGCCAAGGGCCGCGCGGAACACATGATGTGGGCGGTCGAGCGCGACGACGGCGGTCGCGGCGTTGGCTTCACGGGCGGGCACTTCCACTCCAACTGGAAGAACGACGATTTCCGCAAGGTCGTGCTCAACGCCCTGGTCTGGATCTGCAAGCTCGACGTGCCGAAGGACGGGGTGCGATCGGCGGTGACGGATGAGGAGATGAAGCAGAATCTGGATCCGAAGCCGGCGAAGAAGAAGTAAGCCGTTCGGCGGAAGGAGCGGAGATGGGCGTGGCGGAACCTCATGGTTTGGTCACCGAACACCGCGATGACAGCTCCCTGTTGACTGAGACGACCTACCAGCATGGCGTTCGCCATGGTCCGTACCGCGATTACTGGTCGAACGGTCAAGTCTCCCTTGAAGGCCAATACGTCAACGGACTTCAAGAAGGCGAATGGCGGTTCTATGGGAGCGACGGCAGCCTCCGCGAAGTGTTGCAATTCAAGGGTGGTCGGGAGGTTGTCGATTGGGGTGAATAACTGCGATTCGCCTAATCTTCAGTCCTCGGACCGCCTAAACGTCCCCCACAAGTTCGCCCGATCGTCGGTCCAGCGCGGGCCGTTCATCCGCCGGGCCGGGTAGAAGCCGCGGATCGACTTCTGCAGCGGACCGAAGTCCTCGTCCCGCCGGGCCACGATCACCCACACCGACCGGTCCTTCCCCTCTTCCTTCTCCCGCTCGGATGGCATATCGTCGTTTTGCCGCATGACCATTGGCCGCGGCATGCTCGTGACCACGCGCCCGACCACGGGGGACAGCTCCAGATACCGGTTCGACAGGTGAAGCAGGATCACCCCGCCCGGGGCCAACTTCCTCTCGTACATCGCGAACGCCTCGGCGGTGAGCAAGTGGATCGGGATCGCGTCGGACGAGAAGGCGTCGAGGACCAGGAGGTCAAAAGTCGCGTCCGGCTCGGCCGCGAGTCGCAACCGGGCGTCGCCGATCACCACGTTGAGCGACCGGGCGTGCGAGTCGCGCAGGAACGTGAAGTAGCGGTCGTCGCGCGCCAGCTTCTCCACGGCCGGGTCGAGCTCGTAGAAGGTCCAGTCCTGGTTCGGGCGGGCGTAGCTGGCGATGGCGCCCGTCCCCAGCCCGACCGCGCCGATCCGTCGCGGGCCGGTCCAGCCGTCCACCAGAAGACGGAACGTAACCCCGGCCGGGCCGGTCGGGTGGTAGTAGGTGAGGGGCCGGCGGCGGTCGTCCCAACGGCCGTCGGCCATGGCCAGGATCGACAGTTCATTGAGCGCACTTGTTGCTCCGACGGCGTGGGCGAAGCTGGCGACGTACTTGGGTCGCGGGGCGTTTCGCTGCTGGCCGTGAACCGTGTTCCCGTGGACCATCCGGGTGAACTGCCCGTCCGGCGACGCGGTGATCTTCACCACGCCGAGGAAGTTGCGCTCGACGTGCAGCGGCCGGCCCTGGGCCCCCGCGTCCAACGTCCCCGCCAGGAAGATCGCCCCGAGCCCGAGCGCGAACCGCACCGGCCGCTCCACGAGCATGTACGCGAAGATCAGCGGCAATCCGAAGCACGTGGCGCTCTTGATCATCTCCGCCGGCAGGGCGGTCGTCTCGGAGAGCCCGCGAACCCACCGGGTCGGGGCGTCGTTCTGGGCGAGCAGGATGATCCCGACCACCGCCGCGCCGAGGGCGATCGGTCCGACGAAGTCGCGGCCGCGAAGCCGCAACCGATCGGCCGGCACCGGCCGCACGAGGCACGCGGCCAAAAGCGCCAACGGGTACTCGACGAATCCGAGCCGGTGGAACAGGTACGGGGCGACGAGGGCGTTGAACCCCCCGCCCAGGACCCCGCCAAGGGACATCCACAGGTAGTAGCTGGTAAGCCGGTCGGCCGGCGGGCGCTCGGCCGCGAGCCGGCCGTGACATGCCAGCGCCGCGACAAAAAACGTGACCAGGTGGATCGGCAGGACGAGCCAAACAGGCTCGGTCGCGCCCGTCAGGAGTGTGAATGCCAGAGCAATGGCACAGATCGCCAGAACCTTGCCCAGCCGCCCGAGCGGAAGCCGCAGCCCCGGGGTAAACGCGATGATGAAAGTGATCAGGTACAAGGAGAGCGGCACGACCCACAACAACGGGATCGGCGCAATGTCCGTGGTCACTGCCTGCGTAACGCCAGTGAGCAGACTGGCGGGAATGAATGCGAGGAGGAGCCAGCGCCAGGGGGAGTAAGCCCGAGCGCCGGCCGAGTTCGGGTTCCCCTCTCCCCCCACTTCGGGGGGAGAGGCGTGAGGGGTGAGGGGGGTATTGGTGAGCGGGTGCCCCGTGAGGGGCCCGATTTTGTCATCGTCGGGCGGCTCATGCCGCTCCGCTCGCCCAAGACCCCCCTCACCCCGGCCCTCTCCCCCCGAAGCGGGGGGAGAGGGAGAAAGACCGGTCGTCGTTTGTCGCCGGCTCCCCAACATGACGACCGCGCACACGGCAACCAGCCCCGCGTAAGCCACATACCCCCATCGCCACCAGTCACTCTGCTCAGAGAGGGTGAGCGCCGGCTCGATCAGGACCGGGTACGCCAGGAGCGCCGCCAGACACCCCACGTTGCTCGCCACCGACAGGAAGTACGGGTCCGCGGCTCCGCGGGCCCGCGTCCCGGCGTACCACCGCTGCAACAGCGGGCTCGTCGTGGACACCGCGAAGAACGGCAGCCCGACCGAGATCAGCAGCGTTACGAGCAGCCACGCGGCCGGGGCGCCGGCGGGCGGGTCGGTTCGCGTCACCGCGATCGGCAGCGCCATTGGCACAACGGCCAACAACACCAGGTGGACGATCGGCTGCCGTCGCAGTCCGAAATAGCGCGTTGTCAGGTGGCTGTAGAGGTAGCCCAGGAGCAGCATGCCCTGGAAGAAGACGAGGCACGTGTTCCAGACCGCCGGCGAGCCGCCGAGCAATGGAAGCAGCATCCGGCCGGTCATCGGCTGCACCGCGAACAGGAGCAGGGCACCCGCCAGCAAGGTCGCGGCAAACAAGCTGGCCATGGAAATATGATCCCCTTGTCTGGATACCTTAGAATGCCGATAACAATACTTCAGAGAATGAGCGGAGTGGCTGAAGGTTATGGATACGTCGCGTCCGCCCGATGACGAGATCGCCGCCACCTGCCGGGAACTGAACGGGTCCACGCCGCACGAGGTCCTCCGCTGGGCCGTCCGCCGGTTCCACCCGAAGCTGATGATGGCCACGGCGTTCGGCCCGGAGGGGTGCTGCATCCTGCACATGCTCGGCGAGATCGAGCCGACCGTCCGGGTCGTCAACCTGGACACCGGCTACCAATTCGCCGAGACCCTGGAGCTGCGGGAGCGCATCCGCGAGCGGTACGGCATCACGGTTGAATACGTCCGCCCGGACACGACGGTTGCCGAGTACGAGCGCGAGCACGGCGGGCCGCTGTACGTTCACCGCCCGGACCAGTGTTGCTACGACCGCAAGGTGCTGCCCTTGCGGCGGGCAGTGAGGGGCTACGCGGCGTGGATCAGCGCCATCCGCGGGGAGCAGACCCAGGACCGACAGGCCGCGGAGGTCGTCCAGTGGGACGCCAAGTTCGGCCTGGTAAAAGTCAATCCGCTGCTGCGGTGGACGAAGAAAGACGTGTGGAAGTTCATCCTCGACCACGAGGTGCCGTACAACCCGCTCCACGACCAGGGGTACCCGAGCATCGGCTGCTGGCCGTGCACGGCCCCAGTCGAGGACGGGGGCGACGAGCGCTCCGGCCGGTGGGCCGGGTCGCGGAAGAAGGAGTGCGGGCTGCACGTGATCGAGCACGAGGAGGGGTCAGGGATCTGATTGGGTGGATAGGTGGCTGGGTTGTTCGGTGGTTGGGTAGGTTTCCAACCGCCAAGCCACCAAACCACCGAACAACCCACCGGAGATGGTCGTGCCCAAGAAACTACTCGCCGAGAAGAAGGCCGAGAAGCGGCCGGCGCGCAGCTCCTTGTTCTCCGCCAAGACGGAGTACGCCTGCGTGGCCCTCCTCGAGCTGGCCCTGCACCACAACGACCCGACCCCACTGCGCCTCAAGGCCATCTCCGAGAAGCACGACATCTCGCACCGGTTCCTGGTCCAGATCCTCCTGCAGCTCAAGGCGGCCGGGCTCGTCGCCAGCACCCGCGGCGCGTCCGGGGGGTATCACCTCGGCCGGCCGCCGGAGCGGATCACCATCGCCGACGTCGTCAACGTGATCGACCCGCCGGAACCGACCCGCATGGACGACGCCCCGACCTCCCTGTCCCGCGCCGTCCACGGGGTTTGGGCCCAGATCCTCGCCGCCCAGCGGAAGATCCTCGAGACCACCACACTCTCCGACCTCGTGCACCGCTCGCAGGCCGAGTACGACATCGTCTACCAAATCTGAAGTAATCAGTGATCAGTCATCAGTGATCAGTGGTCAAAGAGACCCGCACTGATCACTGTTCACCGCGAAAGGAGTAAGCACGGATGCCAGACCTGATCCCGCCCCATGGCGGACTGACGGAACCCGTCAACCGGACGCGCGCCGAAATCGGCACGCACGCCAGGAAGGTGACGCTCAGCGACGCCGACCTGTCGAGCCTATATCGGATCGGCGACGGCGGGCTGTCCCCGCTCACCGGGCCGATGACCCGCGAGGAGTGGGACCGGGTGCTCGAGGAGGAGGTCATCGTCCGCGGCGGCAAGACGTATGCTTGGACGATCCCGATCGCCTTCCCGGTCGATGAGGTAACCGCCAAGGGACTGAAAGTCGGCGAGGCGGTATTGGTGGTCAACACGAAGGGCGACGTGGTCGGGTCGCTGGACGTCAAGGACGTCTACCCGTGGGACAAAACGAAGTACCTCAAGGTCGTCTACCAGACCGACCGCACGGACCACCCCGGCGGGCACATGACCCTCAAGGACGAGCGCACTCATCTGGTTGGCGGGGACGTGTGGGTGAAGCCGCCGCCGAAGCACCCGGAGTACGGGCACCTCGTACTAACCCCCCGCGAAACACGAAGGCTGTTCAAGGAGAAGGGGTACGCGCGGGTGGTCGCGTTTCAGACCCGCAACGCCCTGCACCGGGCGCACGAGTACGCGCTGGTCGTCGGCCTGGAGCGCCTGACCCGCGCGGGTCACTTCGCGGCCGCGGTCTTGAATCCGCTGATCGGCGAGACCAAGAGCGACGACGTAGACGCCCTGACCCGGATGCGCACCTACCGGGCCCTGATCGACAACAAAGTGCTCGGTCAGGGGGACACGGACGACGAACTGTGGGCGAAGGTCGGCCGCAAGTTCAGCGACCAGGTGCTGCTCCTGGGCCTGGACATCAAGATGTTCTACGGCGGGCCCAAGGAAGCAATCATGCACGGCATCTATCGGCAGAACTTCGGATTCACCGACATCGTCATCGGCCGCAAGCACGCGGACGCCCCGTACGACGACGGCAAGGACATCTGGGACGGCCTCGCCGCCCAGCGAAAGTTCGACGAGCTGAAAGGCGAGCTGCGGATCAAGCCCGTGAAGGTCGGGTTCGCGGCGTTCTTCGAGGAGCTGGGCCACGTCGGACTGGTCGATGAGTACGGGCCGAAGGGATATCACCCGGTCTCAATCAGCGGCCGCGACTTGCGCGAGCAATTGCGGGCCGGGAAGCTGCCCGACCCGCGAATCATGCGGCCGGAGACGGCGAACGTGCTCATCGCCAGGATGCGGCAAGGATAATGTTCTAGAAAAATCGAAGGGTCGTCCGCGGCCCCGGCTCATGCTTATTAGGAGCGTGGGAGGAGGCCCGGATGACAACACGACCGCTGCCCGACCTCGTCGGCCGGGTCCGCCGGGCCGTCGGAAGTCGCACCGCCGACGGCGTCCCGGACGAGGACCTGCTCGCACGGTGGGTCAACGGCCGCGACGAGTCCGCGTTCGAGCTCCTCGTCTGGCGGCACGGGCCGATGGTCCTTGCTACTTGCCGCCGCGTCCTCGGCCCGTCGGCCGACGCCGACGACGCGTTCCAAGCCGCCTTCCTCACCCTCGTTCGCCGTGCGGCGCAAATCCGTTCGGGCACCTCGATTGGTGGCTGGCTGCACCGCGTCGCCTTCCGCGTGGCGCTGCGGGTCCAGGCCCACCGGCTGGCGCTCGCGACGCTGCCCGCCGAGCCCGTCGGCCCGGTCGCTGAGTCAACTGACTGGTCCGAAGTCCGGGCCGTCCTGGACGAGGAGATCGACCGGCTGCCCGAGCGGTTCCGCGCGCCGTTCGTCCTGTGTCACCTGCAGGGCAAGACGAACGCGGAGGCGGCCCGTGACCTCGGCCGCCCGCTCGGGACGATCGAGTCGCAGCTCTTCACGGCCCGCCGGCGGCTGCGCGTCCGGCTGACGCGTCGTGGCATCACCCTGGGCGCCGCGGCGGTCGTGACGGTGCCCGCTTCGCTCGCGCGGGCCGCCGTCGGCCTCGCCCGCGGGCCCGCCCCGGCCCATCTGCTCGCAGTTTGTCCCGGAGGGTTCGCACCCATGAGCCTGACCGTGAAAGTCGCCGCGTTGGCCGCCGTCGCCGCGGTCGCCCTGGTCGCCGTCCCCGGGTCGGCCGACCCGCCAAAGGACCCGCCCGCGAAGTCCAAGCCCGCCGACCCGCCGCCGGCCGCCGACCCGATGAAGGTCGGGTTCCCCAAGGGCTGGGGTGGTGGGGCGTTCGGCATGGGCGAGTACGCGATCGGCCTCGACACGAAGACGTTCAAGTCCGGCAAGGCGGCCGGGTTCATCCGCGCCGACAAGCCGGGCAACGGGGCGACGCTCACGCAGATGATCGCCCCGAAGGACCTGGCCGGGAAGCGCGTCCGCCTGACCGCTCAGGTCAAGACGAAGGGAGCCGACCCGGGAGCCGGGCTCTGGATGCGGATCGACACCCCGGACGGCACCCAGGGCTTCGACAACATGTGGGGCCGGAAGGTCGCGGGGGACAACGACTGGGCCACGGCCGAAGTCGTCCTCGACGTGCCGGAGAAGGCGACCGGCATCGCCTTCGGGATGATCCTGTTCGGCGGCAAGGGGACGGTCTGGATCGACGACGTCAAGCTGGAAGCGGTCGGGAAGGACGTGAAGGTGACCGCCGAGACTCCCGCCGAGGCCGGCGGCGAGGGGCTGGCGAATTCCGACGGGCTGCCCGAGGCCCCGGTCAACCTCGGGTTCGAGGACGGGCAGGGGGAAGAGGCGCGCGTGCAGGCCAAGCCACTCGCCGACGCGGAGCGCGCGTGGCTCAAGAAGGCTGCTATTCCGCTGGCCGCGGTCGAGGCGGGCAACGGGTTCAAGGACCTAGAACCGTTGAAGAAGCTGATTGGCGACGCCCGCATTGTCTCCCTCGGGGAATCGACACACGGGACCCGCGAGCACTTCCAGATGAAGCACCGGCTGCTCGAATACCTCGTCACCGAAATGGGCTTCACCCACTTCGCCATCGAGGCGAATATGACCGAAGCGTTCAAGGTCAACGATTACGTCCTCAACGGCACCGGCGAGGCCAAGGAGGCGCTTGCCGGTCTCTACTTCTGGACCTGGTACACGGAAGAAGTGCTGGCGATGATCGAGTGGATGCGCGAGTTCAACAAGTCCGGGAAGGGGAAGGTCCAGTTCCTCGGGTTCGACATGCAGACCGGGACGGTGGCACTGGAGAATGCGAAGGCATTCATTGCCAAGGTCGATCCGAAGTTCGCCGAGGAGGCGGAGGCGAACTACGAGAAGGCTGGCCCTCTTTACCCGAAGGACCAGGCCGGGTACCAGGCGCTCAACGCCATGAAGTCGGCCGAGAAGAAAGAGCGGGCGGAGGCCGCGTGGGCGGTGGTCAATCACCTCGAGAAGAACCGCGACGCCTACTTGAAAGCGATGAAAGTTGATGAGGTGGATCGCGGGATTCTGGACGCCCGGATCGCCGCGCAGGCGGCCCGCAACGCGGCGGCCACCCACAACTACCGCGACGAGTGCATGGCCGAGAACGTCGGCTGGATCCTGGACCACGCCCCGAAGGGGTCGAAGATCGTCTTGTGGGCCCACAACGGCCACGTCGGGCGGACCGAGGGCGCGATGGGTCAGCACCTGGCGAAGAAGTACGGCCAGGAGATGGTGATCGTCGGCTTCGGGTGCGGGGAGGGGACCTACACGGCCATCCGGCGGGGCAAGGGGCTGACCTCGGACAACGAGCTGAAGGCCCCGAAGAATGGGAGCCTGGAGAAGGCGTTCCGCGACGCCGGGCTCAGGAACTTCATCCTGGACCTGCGACCCGCGGCCACAGACCCGGACGCGAAGTGGCTCGCGCGGCCGCACCAGTTCCGGTCAATCGGGGCGCTGGCGATGGACGAGCAGTTCTTCCCGCAGGCGGTGCCGAACCAATTCGACGTGCTGGTCTACATCGACAAGACGACCGCGTCGAAGTGCTTCGGGTTCACGCAGATGAGGAAGAAGAAGGAGTAGTCGGTCCCTGTAGGGAACGCCCTCCGTGGCGTTCCGCGGCGCTGGCCTCCCCGGGGGGCTCAACATCGTTTCCGCGGGGGCTGGCGTTGCGGAACGCCACGGACGGCGTTCCCTACAGACCGGACCACCTCACCGGAACAGTCGCGGCGCCAGTTCGTTCAAATAGTGCCGCCAGTTGATCCACGTGTGCCCGCCGCCGCTCATTTCCAGCTCGTGCTTGATCCCCTTCCGCGTCATCACCTCCGACAGCGCCTTCGACCCGGTCAGGGCGAAGTCCTTGTCGCCGACGCGGATTGAAAACAGTTTGATCTGCTTGTTCACTTCATCGGCCTTGTCGAGGAAGGCCGCGTTCTGCTTCTCGAAGTCGGCCGGGTTCTTGCCGATGCCGGCACTCCACACGCCGACGTAGGCGAAATTGTCCGGGTGCGTGACCACAGCCCGCAGCGTCTGCCCGCCCCCCATCGAGAGCCCCGCGAGGGCGCGGTGGTCGCGGTCCGCCTGCACGCGGAAGTTCTTCTCCACGTACGGGACCACGTCCTTGAGCAGCTCGTCCGTGAAGCGGTCGGCGAACGCGCCCTTGGGCGTCGGGGTGCTCGACGTGCCCGCCAGTCGCGGCAGGCTGCCGTTCGGCATCACCACGAGCATCGGCACCGCCTTCTTCTCGGAGATCAGGTTGTCGAGGATGAACCCGGCCCGGCCGACCGTGCTCCAGCCGGAATCTTCGTCGCCGCCGCCGTGGAGCAGGTAAAGGACAGGGTAGCGCTGCGTGCTCTGGTCGTACCCGGGCGGCGTGTAGACATGCATCCGCCGCTGCGTATTGAGAGTGGACGACTCGTACCAGACTTTTCGCACCTCGCCGTGCGGGACCGTCCGGTTGTCCTGGAATTCCGCTTCCTTGCCGGGGAGGAAGAACATGTTGTCGACACTGCCGATCCCCTGCTTGATGGTGGGATTCCTCGGGTCGAGGGTGCGGACGCCGTCCACGGTAAACGCGTAGCTGTAGAAGTCGGGCGTCAGCGGGCCGACCGTCGCGGCCCACACGCCTTTCGCGTCCTTCTCCAGCTTGACCGGCCCGGCCTCCATCCAGTCGCCGCGAACCGTGACCTCCGACGCCTTTGGCGCGTAGATGCGAAACGTCACCTTGCGATCCGCGAGGACTTCCGGGGAGACCAGCGTGTCGTTTGGTGTGGGCTCCTTCTTCGGCGGCTGGGCGGAGACCGCGGCGGCCACGACGAACTGGATCAGGACTACGACGGAGTGCGACAGTCGGTGGAGCATGTGCGAACCTCCGGTTCGAGTTCAGAACGACGGTCATTCTCGCCACGAGTCGATGCCGGTACAAGTCAGTGCTCGACCGGGGGAGGAATGAAGAATACCCGGCCTGGAAGAAGCGCGTCGCCGGTCGCTGACGGACAACCGGGAATCACTTTTCCCATCCTTTGCCTTCGCGGTCGTTATCTGATCGCGATCCAATCGCCGCGCGGAATCCGGCGGCATCCTCTTTGCACGGATTTTCAGTGCACAGAACCCGGACGCCAGGCGGCCCGGCGGCGGGTCGCCGTCCGCCGCCGGGCAACCGCAGGAGAACCGCAATGACCACGTGCGAAGTGTGCGGAAACGACTACGACAAGGCGTTCACGGTCACGGCAGCCGGGCGGACGCACACGTTTGATTCGTTCGAGTGCGCCATCCAGGCCCTGGCGCCCGTCTGCGCCCACTGCGGCTGCCGCGTGATTGGCCACGGGGTTGAGCAGGGGGGGACCATGTACTGCTGCGCCCATTGCGCCAAGAAGTCGGGGGCTCACGGGCTCCGGGATCGGGCGTGAGCCCCCCTAAGAGGAGGTGTGCCATGCGAGTCAGTGAAGTCATGACCCGTGGGGCCGAGTGCACCCACCCGGACGCCACGATCCGCGAGGCGGCGATCCGGATGCAGGCCCTCGACGTCGGGTCTCTACCGGTCTGCGAAAACGACCGCCTGATCGGGATGGTCACCGACCGCGACATGACGGTGCGGACCACCGCGGCCGGGGCCGACCCGAACGACGCCCGGGTCCGCGACGCCATGAGCGCGGGTGTGCATTTCTGCTTCGACGACCAGGACGTGGCCGAGGCCGCCCAGCTGATGAGGGACAACCAGGTCCGCCGGCTGCCGGTTCTCGATCGGAGCAAGCGGATGGTCGGGATCGTCTCCATCGGCGACCTGGCGGTGGAGACTCAAGACGAACAGCTGGCCGGGAACATCCTGGAGGCGGTCTCCGAGCCGGCCGAGCCCAACCGCTGAACGCCCTTACGCCCACGAAGGAGAAAACCCATGCTGGCACAAGCCGAACAAATCGCCTGGGACACATCGGTTGAGCACGCGAGAGACGTCGCGGCCCGGGAGGGCAAGGCGGTGCTGATCGACTTCAGCGCCGCCCCGGAGTGAAAGGGATGCGTGGCCATGGATACCGTGACGTATCCCGAGTCCCGCGTGGCCGACTTCACCACGGCCTATTTCGTCCCCGTCCGGATCCCCGTCAAGGCGAACCGGGCACTGGTTGAAGAGTACCTGGTCAGCTGGACCCCGGACGTCGTGATCGCCGACGACCGGGGCCGCGTCCATTACCGGGTGGTGGGCTATCTCCCGCCGGTGGACCTCGTGGCCCACCTGTCGCTGGGCCTTGGCCGGTGGCAGTTGAACCGCCACCAGCCGGCCGAGGCGGCCGAGCGCTTCGAGGAGGTGGCCCGGCGGCACGCCGGGACCGACGCCGGGGCCGAGGCCCTGTACTGGCTCGGGGTGGCTCGGTACAAGGCGACCCACGAACCAGCCGAGCTCCAACTCAGCTGGGACGAGCTGGCCCGCCAATACTCCGACAGCGAGTGGGCCCGACGGACGCAGATCCCGTCCAAAAAGAGCTGACACCCTCCGCCCAGTCCCTGGCACGAAGGAGCCGAGCAATGCCACGAGGCGACAAATCCAAATACACGGGAAAGCAGAAACGGATGGCGGAGCACATCGAGGAGGGCTACGAGGAGCGTGGCATTCCGGAGGAGGAGGCGGAGCGCCGGGCATGGGCCACGGTGAACGCGACCACCGGCGGGGGCAAGAAGGGGGGCTCGGGCGTAGGCAAGCGGCCGAACCGGGCCCCGGCCCACAAGGGGGGCCGACTGGGCGGTGCCGCGTCCGCGTCCCGGCCGAAGGCGGCGCGGTCCGCGTCGGCCCGGAAGGCCGCCCGCACGCGGGCGCGCCGGAAGGCGGCGGGTCGTTAGCGTCCCGCGAGCCGGCGGCCGACTCCGCC
>DATFWZ010000690.1:0-9351 GCA_035258765.1 Gemmataceae bacterium | reverse complement strand
GACGGTGCGGGTGCGATGGGAGGCCGGGCCGACCGGCGTCTCCCTGAAAGTCGAGGACAACGGCCCCGGTATCGCGGAACGGGACCTGCCGCGGATCTTCGAGCGGTTCTACCGGGTCGATCGGGCCCGCTCCCGCGAGCTCGGCGGCACCGGCCTGGGCCTGGCGATCGTCAAACACCTGGCCCAGGCCATGCGGGGAACGGTTCAGGCGGTGAGCGAAGTCGGGAAGGGGACTACGTTTACGGTCAGCCTACCCCGATTCCCGTAGGGAGCGCCGCCGCCGTGGCGTTTCAATGGCCTCTGGGCCGACCTTCACACCGTCTACACGATTTCTTCGCGCGGCGGAACTAGAACAACTCCGCCGCGACCGGGTGGCGCGGGACTGGGGGTGGGTTGTGTCGCGGCTATACTCGGACATCTTCACGAGCCGCAAGGGCGACGACTCCGGCGACCTCACGCGCCTGAAGCCCAAGTTCCTTTGCGAGAAGGTGGACTTCTGGTACGGACCCAAGCAGGCCCTGTTCGACGTCAATGTCACCATCCTCGAAAAATCCGTCCTGGCCCTGATCGGCCCGTCCGGGTGCGGGAAGTCCACGTTCATTCGCCTGTTGAACCGGATGAACGACCTGATCGACGGCACGCGGACGCAGGGGAAGATCACCCTCGACGGAAAGGAAGTCTACGCCCCGGACGTGAACCTGGTGGACCTGCGGCGGCGGGTCGGGATGGTGTTCCAGAAGTCGAACCCGTTCCCGAAAACGGTGTACGAGAACGTTGCTTACGGCCCGCGGGTGGCTGGGGTCCGCGACCGGACGCGGCTCGACTACACCGTCGAGCGGTGCCTGAAGCAGGCGGCCCTGTGGGACGAGGTGAAGGACCGGCTGAACGCGCCCGCCTTCGACCTGTCCGGCGGGCAGCAGCAGCGGCTGTGCATCGCCCGCAGCCTGGCCACCGACCCCGAAGTCCTGCTCATGGACGAGCCGGCCAGCGCCCTCGACCCAAAGTCCACGGCCAAGATCGAGGACCTGATTGACGACCTGAAGAAGCAGTACACCATCGTCATCGTCACCCACAACATGCAGCAGGCGGCTAGGGTCTCGGACTTCACCGCCTTCTTCTACGAGGGCCATGTCATCGAGACCGGGCCGACCCAGCAGATCTTCACCAAGCCGAACAAGAAACAGACCGAGGACTACATCACCGGCCGGTTCGGCTAAAGGGGCGCGCGATGTCCAAACACCTGGAGCGGGACCTGGAGCACCTGCAACAGCGAATCGTCGGATTCGCCGGGATGGTGGAGGAGTCGATCTACCAGGCCATGCAGGCGCTGCACGACCACAACCGGGCCAAGGCCGAAGAGATCATCGAGGGGGACGAGACGATCGACCAGGCCGAGAACCAGCTCGCGGAGGAGTGCCTGAAGCTGCTGGCCCTGCACCAGCCCGTGGCGACCGACTTGCGGCGGATCGCGACGACGTTCATGATCACGACCGACCTGGAGCGGATGGGCGATCTGGCCAAGCACATCGCCGAGGCGGCCCAGGTCCTGGCCGTCCCGCCGGTCGAGATCCCGGGCCGGCTCCGGCAGATGACTGACGTGGCCTTGAGCATGGTCCGCCAGAGCCTCGATTCCTTCGTCCACCTCGACAGCCAGCTCGCCCGGCGGGTAGTGCGCATGGACGACGAGGTGGACCGGTACAACGACGAGCTGATCGCCGATCTGACCGGGTGGATGAAGAAGGCCCCGGACCTGATCGAGCCGGGCCTCACCCTGTTCACCGTCGTCCGCCACCTGGAGCGGATCGCCGACCACGCCACGAACATCGCCGAGGACGTGATCTACCTGATCGAGGGCGAGATCGTCAAACACCGGCCGGAGGCCATTGGCAGCGAATAGGCGTCGGCCCGGGCATAAGTCCTATTGGTCCCATGCGACTTATGGGACCTATACCCGGCCCGACCCCGGACCACTGACCCCTGACCGCTGATCCCATGCCGAACCCGCGCATCCTGATGATCGAAGACGAGAAGGGCCTGGTACAGTCCCTCACCTGGTACTTCAACCGGGAGGGGTACGAAACCGTCGCGGTCCACGACGGGGCGGAGGGGTTGCGGAAGGCCCAGGCCCTGCTGCCCGACCTGATCCTGCTCGACCTGATGCTCCCGGGCATGGGCGGGCTGGACGTCTGCCGCGAGCTGCGCGCCGGTGAGAAGACGCGGCAGATTCCGATCGTCATGCTCACAGCCCGGGCCGAGGAGGCCGACCAGGTGGAGGGGTTCGCCAAGGGGGCCGACGACTACGTCACCAAGCCGTTCAGCAACAAGGTGCTCCTGCAGCGGGTGAAGGCGATCCTGCGCCGGGCCGAGGCGGCCCGGGAGGACGCGGACGTCACCGAACACCTGGTGGTGAAGTTGGATCGGGTCCGGCACCAGGTGACGGTCGCCGAGCGGAAGCTGGACCTGACGCCGACTGAATTTCGACTCTTGGAGTGCCTGATCCGCCAGCCGGGGCGGGCGTTCACGCGCCACCAACTCATGGACGCGGCGATCGGCGAAGGGTCGATCGTGCTCGAGCGCACCATCGACGTTCACATCAAGACGCTGCGGAAGAAGCTCGGGGACGTGAAGGGCGGCTCGCCGGACCTGATCGAGACGGTCCGCGGGATCGGCTACCGATTCCGCGAGGGAGACTAAGTTCCGCCACAGCTCAATCGGGTGGCGGAACACTCGACGGTTCAGTGCGGTCCGACGCGCCGAGGGAAACCGCGGGCGCGGTTGTCAAGGTCGGATCCCCCGGAAAGTGTCCGGAATTGCTCAGGCCGCCACTCGGTGTGCATGTGTGGCGGCCTGAGGCGGCCTGACGGGCCGCCCGTGCCGGTAAGGACTTGCGCCCATTCGCCCGGGCGCCAGAGCGTCGTTACTGGCGGCCTGAGAAACGGCCCCCGGACCGGGGGGCGCGATTTCGTTGCCGTCTGGGATCACTTGCCCGCCGGAAGCAGCTTCTTCGCGTGCTCCACCATCTCCTTGAATTCCGGGTCGTCCCGCAACGGGATCATGTCGTCATCCGTTCTCAGAAGGTCGAAGTTGGCGAACCCTGTCCGGAAGGCCCGGGCTAACAGCTGCAGTGCTTCTTGCCGGGCCGCCCCGGTTGCGTCGGACTTGGCGAGCTGGGCGTACAGGCTGCTCATCTGGTAGAGCCGGAAGGCGGTCGGCTCCTCGCGCAGGACGACGGCCGCGTCCGCCCTGGCCCGCTCGGCTTCTCCGACGCGCGCCAGATACACGCCGCGGCCGGCCCGGGCCTCGGTGTACGCCGGGTACAGCTCCAGCAGCCGGTCCATGGCCTTGACCGCGTCGGCCGGCCGGTGCAGGTAGTCGGCCAGGACGACCGCCTTGTTCTGGAGCGCGTCGCGGGACCGGGGGTTGAGCCGGAGGGCCTCGTCGTAATCGGCCAGCGACGCCTTCGGATCGCGGTTGAGCGACCACACCCCGCGGGTCACCCAGCTGATGTCGTCCGTGGGGGTGAGCTTGTGGCCCTCTTCCGCGTCCGCCTCGGCCCCGGCCTTGTTGCCCAGGCTCTGCCGCACCCGCGACCGGATGAAGTACACCCGAGTCGGGGCGTCTGACCGGCCGACCACCTCCGACAGGTCCGCGTCAGCCCCGGCGTAATCCTTGCGGGCGTTGCGGGCCAGGGCTCGGGCGATCCGGGCGTCGGTCCATTCCGGCTTACCAGCCAACGCCCGGGTGAAGTCGCCCTCGGCCCCCTCGTACTTGCCCTGGCGCAGCCGAACCAGTCCGCGGTTGTAGTAGACGCGGGCGAAGTCCGGCCACAGGGTCGCGCATACGGTGAACGCGGCGGCCGAATCCGCGTACTGGCCCACGGCCTCGTGGGCGCTGGCCCGAGCGTACCAGGCCATGAAATGGTCCGGGTGGTCGTCGGTGAACGGGATCAGTTTGACAAGACCTTCGCCCGGCTTGCCGGCGGCCACGAGGTCCGTGCCCTCGTGGAATGCGTCCATCGGGCCCGGGCCCGGGTCCGGGATTGCCTCTGCCTCGCCGGGCAACTTCTCCAAGAGGGCGGCCCGCTGCCGGGCGAGCGCCCGCGGCCGGCCATCGACCGGGAAGCACCCCTCGGCGAGCCGGTTCCATCGCAAGGCAGCGGCCGCGGCCGCCTTGTCCCCGGCCGGCGCCACGACGACCTCCCCCCGGGCCATGAAGAGGAGCGCCTCGCCGAGCTCCCGCTGCAATTCGTCCCGCTGGCGGTCGGACAACAGTGTCACCTTTGACCGGCTCGCCCAGTCCGCGTCCGTGCCGATGCCGTATTCGTCGAGCACTGCCTGGGCGCGGGCCAGCCCGTCCCGGACGACGGCCGCGTCCGGGGCCCGGTCGGCCAGGAGGGCCTGGGCGGTGCGCAGCTCTCGCAGCGCCCGCTGCTGGGTCAGGATCGCCTCGGACCGGGCGATCTCGTGCCGCCGCTCGGCCAGTTGGTTATGGCGGATTGCCAGCACAGTAGATGGCGCGACCAGGAAGAGGAGCGCGGCTGCGGCCACGGCCAGTCCGACCGACAGCCGCGGGTTCCGCCGCCGCCATTTCCGCAGCCGCTCTCGCGGCGACGGGTCGCGAGCGTAGGCGAGGGGGCGGTTGGACAGCTGCCGCTCGAGGTCCTCGCGGACGTGGGCAGCCTCGGCGTACCGCCGGGTCGGGTCCGGGTCAAGCAGCTTCAGGACGATGGCGTCCGCGGCCGGGGAGATGGCCGGGTTCTTCCGGCTCGGCGCCTCCGGCCGCAGTCGGTGCAGCGTCAGGTACAACTGCACCAGGTTGTCCGGCTCGGGGTCGGGCTCGCGGAACGGCAGGCTGCCGGACAGCAGCTCGTACAGGACCACGCCGAGCGAGTACAGGTCGCACTGCGGGGTCAGCTCTCCGACACCTTCTTGCGCCAGCTCCAGGTGCTCCGGGGCCATGTACGGCAGGGTGCCGCCGAGCCGCCACGACTTCTGCCGCCTGGCCCGCCGGTCGGCGGAGACGTTGAAGTCCAGGAGCATCGGCTGGCCGTCGTCGGCGATGAGGACGTTGGCCGGTTTCAAGTCGCAGTGGAGGACGCCCCGCTCGTGGGCGTGGGCCAGCCCGTCGGCCAGCCGGGCGGCGATCCACAAGGCCGCGTCCACCTGGGTCATCGCGGCCAGGGCTTTCAGTGAAGGCGTCCGCTCGGTCGGCGCGGTGCCGGCTCCGAGTAGTTCAATGCTGCCGAGTTCGCCCGACTCCTCGGCCACTGTGTCGCGGGCCTCGAACAGGGTGCTGAGCAGCCCCCGACCGGTCCCGGGCATGGTCCTGTTGTTCCGGGCCAGGTCCCGGATCACCCGGCCCAGGGTGATCGGCCCGAAGTACGGCATGCAGATGGTCTGCTGCGCGCCGTGCTGGTAGACGGCGTAGATCGGGACGATGTTGGTGTGCTGCAGCCGGGCCAGGAGCTCCGGCTCCGCGTCCGACTCGGACGTAACTTTGAGGACGACCAGCCGGTCGGCCAGGTCGGTTTGCCGGGCGAGGAACGCCCGCCCGAACACCCCGCGACCGAGTTCCCGAACGATGTCGAATTGGAGGTAGCGGTCGCCCGGCTTCGGCATGGCCGGGGGGGCGACGATGGCGGCCCGGGTCTTCGGTGAGGAGCCTTCGTTGGGCCGCCCGGTCGGCGGGCCGTCCCCCTTGATCACGATCGGCCGGGTCCGGTCAGTGGGCAGCTGCTCGGCGAGCTGGGCCGCGAGGTCGCCCTCTGCGAACGCCGCCGGGAAAGCGCGGTGGTAGTCCATGACCGGCCGCGGCCGCCCGGCCTCCCGGTGCAACTGAAGATCGAGCTTGATGAGGTCGCGCAGTAGCCCCGCGTAGGTGGGGTCGTCGGGCAGGGGCAGGTAGTCGGCCAGGTCGGCGGCCCCGTTGGCCCGCCAGGCCCGCTCGAACGCGGCGGCGACGTCCCGGGCCTCGCCGGGCCCGGGCACGGTGACGGTGCGGTCGTTCATCGGGGTTGGGCTCCTCGGGCCTCGTCGGTGGCAAACCCGGGCCGCGGCCCGGACATGAGTCACCACGACCGGCTCAAGTCCATGTCGGGGGCACGACGACGCTCGACGGCGGGGGCGGCGGTGGAATGATCTGGACCGTGGACCCGTCCGACGGCGGCGTCCCGAGCGGGTCGCTCGACGGGGGGGTCGTGGTCGTGTCTAGCGTCGAAGAACCGGTCGGGTCGGTCAGCCCGAACATTTGCAGCGAGTAGGAGAGGTCGGACACGGTGGATCCCGACCCGACCACCTTGACCTCGACCCGGTACTGGCCGCGCGGGAGCAGGATCGTCCCGGTGTCCACTTGCCCGGCCCCGGCCGCCAGCTGGAAAGCCACCTGGTTGTTCGCGTCGTACACGGTCACCCAGATCATGTTGTCGCCGCTGACCACCCCGCTCGTGCTGAGGGTCATCCGGAATACCTGGCTCTGGAAGACCTTCATGGTCGCCGCCGTCGACTTAAGCGACGGGCACAACGTTCCCACCGAGCCGTTCCGGGTCGGCAGGACGGTCCGGAAGACGGCGGCGAGGTCGTAGTTGCCGATCCCGCCCGTCGGGGAATTGACACGGACGAAGTAGTCGGAGCCCCGCGCCAGCCCGGACACGGTGAGGTTCAGGTGGTTGCCGGACTGGGATACGACAGCAGCATCCAGGCGGAGGCCGCTCGCGTTGTAGACCTCGACGTTCGGTTTTAGACTGGTGGTCCCGACCCCGGCCACGGACACGATCATGTTGATCAAGCCGGTGCCGGCCGGGCTGTGGACGCGGAACATGTCCACGTCCCCGGCGGCGGCGAGACTGGAACGGGTCAGGTAGTCCCCCGGGCGCGGGACGACGGACGACACGGGAGCGAGAGTGATGGCCGTCCCCGTCGTGTCGTTCGCTCCGGCCTCGGTATCGACGATGGCGTAAGGGTCGGGCATCGGAGCCGACCCGAGCGACTCCACCGTCAGGCGGTACGCCCCCACGCCGAAGTCGTCCGATCGTGCGGACGACACCTTGACGAAGTACTTGGCCCCGGCTGTCCACCCGGGCACCCAGACGCTCACGTCGTTGTTTTGCGGGTCGGTGCTCTCGCCGCTGGCGACCGGCTGGCCGTCCGCGTCGAACACCTGGACGCGGGCGGTGACCATACTGAGGCCGGCGGCCTTCAACCGGACCCAGCTGCCCGCGGTGGCCGGGGCAGTGAAGGAGTACCAGTCGGCGTCCGTGGTGGTGGTGAGGTCGGCCGCGATCGGGCCGGTGATGGCAGTGGCGGTCTCCCGGGTGTTGTTCCCGCCTTCACCCTCGAAGGCGTCGCCGACCCGGGCGCCGTACAGGGCCTGGATGGCCGCCTGGTCCGCGGCCGACAGCCCGGATCGCGGGCCCTGGTAGACCTCGTACATTACCGACGACGTGTTCGGGCTGTTGCCGAGCCCGAACGCGTGCCCGGCCTCCTGGTACATGATGGTCCGCAGGTCGTACGTGGCCCCGACCCCTGACGCGCCCGGCTCGAACGCCTTCTGGGTGTTAACGACGATGTCGCCGGCGCTGCTGTTCCACGGTCCGGACGGGTTGGTGAGCGCGACCACGTCCGCGGCCAGGGCGCGGCCGCCGATCCGGATGTCGCCGAAACGCGGGTCGCCCTGGACGGCCCCGGCCGTTTCGAACGACTGGCCTAGGTCCGTGACCAATCCGACATTCAAATTGGCCTGGGCCACCCAGACCTGAAAGGCCTTGAGCATTTCCAGGCGGCCGTCGGACGCGCCGTAGGAACTGAAGACGCCGGCCAGTGAACTGCCGACCCCGCCGATTTGGGTCCCCTCGGGGGCGAAGCTGAGGGTCAGGTGTTGTCCGTCGAGCCACGCCTCGCCGAATGTGGCGGGGGTGGTCCGATCTTCCATGGGCTCGATACGGAGGGCGACCTTCAGGCGATCCGACATGGGTGCTCCTGCGCGTCCGCGGGGCGGACCTGAGGATGAACCGAACCGGTTGGGCGCGCCCCCGCCTTCGGGCGGCGGGGCGACACGGGTGGACGTCCAAAGTCGGTCGAGCCGCGGGATCATCCCGCGGCGTCATGTGGTCGTGCCTAACCTCGATGCGGTCCGCAGAAGCCGTGGCGTCGGGCGCGAGGAGCCGGGCGACGTCATGCGATGCCGTTGGAATGAGGGCGCGGCACGGGGGCCCGATCGGCGACGAGTCGCCTGCCACCGCCCCGCCCGGCAAAAGCCGGACGGGCGCAAGCACAGGCGGCCTGCGAGCCCCAAGGGTCACCCAACCATAGAATCGAATTTTCCGGACAACTCGGAAAAAATCGCCCAGATTGCGAAATCGTTGTCCGCCCCGGCGAACGCCCGGGGGCGAATTGTCATGCCATGGCGTAGCCCCGGACCAATTCGCTAAGGTCTTTGTGCAACATCCGCTTGCGCAGCTGTACGCCAACCAGGAAGGTCCCGTCCCCGGCCTCCCGGCACCAACGCACTTCGGCCATGAACTTGAGCGCCCGGCCCCAGCCGGCCCGGCTAACCCCGACTTCGGCTTCCGCCCCCGGGTTGACAGCTGCTTTCAGTCGCAGACACAGCCCGTCCTCGTGTAGGTCAACCGCCCCCAGTGCGAGATCGGGGCCCAGTCCCAAAGTGCCCAGTCGGAAGTTGACCGTCACGCCTGGCCGGGGTTGACGGCGGTGCGTCTTCCGGCGCTCCGGCCCGGCGGACGAGGAATCGCCGCTCATGGCAGTTCGCGGGTTAGGCGAGGGGACGACGGATGGGTCATTCAATCATGGAACACACGTCCGAGGGAGGCAAGCAGCGGACCGCGATTGTCGTGCGATTGCTCAAACCAGGCCGAACCCCTTGACCAGCTCGCTCAGGTCCTTGTGCAACATTCGCTTCCGAAGCGACAGACCGACCAGGAAGGTGCCGTCGCCGGCCTCACGGCACCACCGGACCGCGGCGTCCAGTTTGGTGGGCTTTCGCCGCCCGGACGGGCTGAGCGTCACTTCCGCCTCGATCCCGACGTTGACAGCTGATTTGAGGCGCATGCACAGCCCGTCCTCGTGTAGGTCCACCAGTGCGAGCGCGAGGTCGGGGCCCAAGCCCAGACTTCCGGGTCGAAATGTGATCGAGACGCCCGAGCGCGGGGCCCGGCGGCGGGCGCTCCGGCGCTCCGGCGGGGGCGGAGTCGGTTGGCCGCTCATGACAGCGAGTGAGGCGAGGGGACGAATGGAGACGTTCAATCTTGGAATACACGTTAGAGTCAGGCAACCGAATCAGCGGCACCCGGGCGGAGATTCAGTTCTCGCTCATGGCGGGCGCTGCTTATAGGCAGGT
>DATFWZ010000689.1:0-7488 GCA_035258765.1 Gemmataceae bacterium | reverse complement strand
GTCAAGTACGAGATCGAGGAGACCCGGGTCGGGCAGCGGACCAACTACGACCGGCTTGTCATGGAGATCTGGACGAACGGAACGACGACGCCGCAGATGGCTCTGGTCGAGGCGGCCAAGATCCTCCGCAAACACCTCAATCCGTTCGTCCAATACACGGAGCCGGGGACGGAGCTGCCGATTGACGACCGGTTTGAAGCCGGCGGGGCCGGGCGGGACGCCGCCGACGCCGACCTGGACCGCAAGCTGAACATGAGCCTGGCCGAGCTCGAGCTGTCCGTCCGGGCGACGAACTGCCTGGAGTCGGAGAACATCTCGACCGTCCGCGACCTCGTCTCTAGGACCGAAGACGAGCTGCTCGAGGTCCGCAACTTCGGCGAGACGACGCTGAAAGAAGTGAAGCAAAAACTGGCCGAGCACGGGCTGCAGCTCGGGATGCGGATCCCGGCCCGGCGGTAAGTTCCCATAGGACCTATAAGTCCTGTGGGACTTATAGGTCCTAACGGCTCAATAGTGGCCGGGCGAGCGCGTCCCCCGGACGCCCGTGGCAGCCGGCTAACCATCACGAAGGTGTCTGACCATGCGCCACCTGAAGCGCGGCCGAAAGCTCGGGCGGAACGCCGCCCACCGCACCTCGCTCAAGCGAAATCTGCTCCTCGGGCTTTTCGCCCACGAGCGCATCACCACGACCGTGCCCAAGGCCAAGGAACTCCGCCCGTACGTCGAGCGGCTCATCACGCTGGCGAAGCGCGGGCTCGCGACCGGCGACAAGGCCAAAGCCTTACACGCCCGCCGGCTGGTCATGGCCCGGCTCGGGCCCGTGGCTAAGGTGGAGCTGCACACCGCCAAGGGGGAGGGGACGGGCGAGACCGTGCTCGGCAAGTTGTTCAACGTGCTCGCGCCCCGGTACAAGGACCGCCCGGGCGGGTACACCCGGATCATGAAGCTGACCAAGCGCCGACTCGGCGACGCCGGCGAGACGGCCCTGATCGAGCTCCTCAAAGAGGGCGAGACCCGCGTCCGGGCGTCGCAACCCAAGCCCGCCGCGCCGGCCCCGGCCCCCGCGCCTGCCCCGCAGCCGGCGCCGGGCACCTGATCGGCCCGTGATGCGAGCCACGCCCCGCGGCGATTGCCGCGGGGTTCTTCATGCGCCGGGGCGGCGAAAACACTCATGAGTTTCTAATACCTATCAGCGGTCGCACCCGGTACGCTCAAGCCCGACTTCCTCCCGTTCCTCTTCCACGCGGAGCCTGAAAATGGACATCAACAACATGCAGACGTGGCATTACTTTGCGATCGCCGGGGGTGTCGTCTTCCTCCTCGGGGTCATCCTCTACTTCCTCGGCGCCGGCAAGATGGCGGTCCCGTCCGTGATCACGTCCGGGATCGGAGGCACCATGGCCGGGCTGGCGCTCGGGGTCATTCTCATGGCCAGTTTCGGTTACGTGCCCCGTAAGGTTGAGTCCTCGGAGCAGGCCGGCATTCCACCCGTACCGGCGACCGGCGGCGGTCCAGGTGGGGGAGGCGGCGGCATGCCGAAGGGCGGCGGCATGCCGAAGGGCGGGTTTGGCGGCGGGCCGCCCGGCGGCGGGATCCAGGCTCCCAGCCCGCGGACGCAGCTTGCCAACCTCGTCACCGCCCTCGAGAAGGTCGCGGACAAGCCGGTCACATTGACCCTGACCGACGACCAGCGGACGGCGATCGTCGAACAACTCAAGGGCCTCGACGCCGCCACGGAGATCAAGGACGACGACGCCAAGGCGCGATTGGATGCGATCCTCAAGGTAGTGGAGAAAGACCGGGTCACACTCGAATCGGTCGGCTACCGGCCGCCGGCTGAGGGCAAGGGAGCGGGCGGGTTCGCGCCGCAGAAGGATAGTCCGAACCCGTTCAAGGACGGCCCAAACAACGAGCGACTCAGGACGCTAGTGGACCGGTTGATGAAGAAGTGAATCGATCGTGGCGGGCCGGCCGTAAGAGCGACCGGCCCGCTGGCCACGTCATTCGGGCTCGCGCTTCTCGCGGTTCTTGAAGGCCTCCATTTCCTCGAGCCTGGCCTCGGCCCGGAGTCGCTTGAAAACGTCGGCAGTCGCTCGCCCCTGTGAGTCCTGCAAGGCGATGTCGTAGAGCGGGTTCCTGGCCACGCCGACGGCCGTGGATTTCGTGAAGACGTCATCCCGGAAGTCCTCGACCTTCCTCTCCATGCGGCCCACCAGGCAAGCGACGTAGAACTTGCGCTTCGGGGCATCCGGGAGGACGGTTACCGCCCCGACGGGCTGTTTCCGCAGATCCAGGAGCTGGCTGGCGAAATTCGGGGTCTGGTAAACGACCAGGTTCTTGTCGATCTTGGGTGGCAAATAAGTCTGCTCCGCGCGGGTGGCTGCGTGGTCGAACTTCAGCAGCGCCAGCCGTTCGATCTCGAATTTGCGGTAGTTCTTCTGAGCCGCCAGGTCCTTGAGCTGACGCTCCACCCCGCCCGGGTCCGTCGCGGCGGTCTTGCCGATCTGTCGGACCTCCTCGGCGAGCCGGTCGGCATCGGCGCGGGCCAGCGCGCGGGCCTTTTCCACCTTCCACGCCCGGACCACCCGCTTGGTCATCTCCCCGTTGAGGATCTTGTCGGCATTTTCCAGGTTGTTGTAGGTTCGCGGCTCCACCTCTTCGGACTCCCAGACGAAGTGGTTCGGCTTGTCCAGCCCGTCCCCCATTGGGTCTTCCGGGAACCAGAACGGCTCGAACGGCTTCACGTTGAACTCGGGTCCGCCGGTGAGCCCGGGGATGCCGAGCTGCCGCGGGTCCCACGAGTCGAACAGCTTCTGGCTGAGCGAGTTGGTCCCGTCCGGCTCGTTCTTGGCGAGATCATTCAGGGGCTTCAGCCCCGGGTCGGTGACGATCTGGAACCGGTCCGCCGGATCCTTCGTCCCGGCAGCGGTCAGCCCGCGGTCCTTCAGCCACTGGTCCACGTACTTGCGCGTCTCCGCGCGGGCCTTCTCCGCCTTGTCCTTGTCCAACTTCTGGCCGAGCATGGACATGGGCCGGGCATCCTTCATCAACTCGCGGAGCTTGTCCTCAAAAGCCTTGACGTCCGCCTGGAAGAGCAGGTGCCGCTGCTCCGTCCGGGCCGCCTCGGTGGCGGCCTTGATGTAAAGCCCCTCGGGGGGCAGTTTCGGGTTGAGCGCGTACGCGAGGGCCGGCGTCCCCAATGCGTTCCCGATGGTCGGGTTGAACGGGGTCAGCAGCGGCTGCACCAGGATCGGGATGCGCGTCTGGTGGTCGATCATCTCAACGTTCTGGTGGACGCTCGCAGCGGCGCCGGCGAACGTGGTGACGTCCGGGTTGCCGGCCAGCATCCCCAGGGCCGAGACGATCGGCCGCGGGCGGAAGATGCTGGTGTCGCGCGGGGTGAAATAGAACTGCTCGCTCCCCATGTACCGGCTGAAATTGGCTTCCTGCTTCTCGCGGACCTTTTCGCGGATAACGAGATCCGACCCGATCGCCGGGTGGGCGTCCGCCGGGTGGGCGGCGAGGGCGCCGGCGGAGACCGCGTTGGTGCTCAGGGCCCCGCCGCTCGCGGACAGGAACACGCTCGCCGCGTGGACGGCCGGGATCGCCTTGGTCACCCGGTCGGTCTTCGCGTCCAGCGTGATGAACTCCACCTTCACCTTCCGCGGCTCCTTGAACCCCGGGGTGTCGCGCGCCGGGTCGGGCAAGTCGCCGCGGTACTTCTTGAACAGGTCCTCGCGCTGCTTCGAGGTCGGCTCCTCCTTGACCTGGTCGAGGAACGCCTCGGCCGGGACCTCCAGCACGGTGAAGTTGTTCTCGGTGCACCGGTCCTTGTAGAACTCCCAGAACTGATACGGCGTGACCGCCCCGGGCGGGGCGCTCAATGTCGCCGCCTGACCCGGCAAGCTTCCTTTTTCCGGGTCAATCCCGAGAAGGAACGCAATCTGCATCTGGGCCGCCGACTGTTTGCGGATGATCTCGGCCAGCAACGACGAGCCCTGCATTGTGGCCAGCGTGTCGCGGGCCCGGAACTCGTTCCCGACTGCGTTCATCAGCCAGTCGCTGGTGAACTCGCCGGTCCCGCCGCGATTTCCCGCGCCGTAGCGGCCGCTCTTCCGCATCGTCTGCTCGATCTCCGCGTTGTCGGTCTTGCTCAGCCGGCCCTGAGTCAGCCGAGCGACCTCCTCGCGGATTCCGTCCGCGGAGTAGTTAATCCCGACCCGATCCGCTTTCTTGAGCAACAGGGCAAAGTTCAGGATCGAATCGTCCTGGTCGCGTTCCTCCGGCCTCCAGCCGAGCTCCGGGGTCAACAGGAGGGGGGTCAAGCCCAGGTCGTGCTGGAGAATGGTCGCGGCAGCGTCCAGCGCTCGCTGGTCCTCGGAGCCCGGCTTTGCCCGCGACCGCGCCAGAAAGAACTGCTGAAGGTCCGGGCTGCCCTGGCTGAACTGATTGGGCACAAGCCCGTTGAGGAAGCGGCGATACGCCTGCGGGTCGGTGGCAAAGTTGACGCGCAGGTTAACGAACCGGCCGAGGGCCGTCTTGGTGTCGAACGACAGCCGCGACCCGTCCAGGTCGGCCTTCAACGAGCGGGCCCAGTTCGTGTACGAGGACTCGATCGCCAACTCGAGAAAGTCGTGCGCGGCCCGGCGCTGCAGGCGGAGCTCGGCCAGGTCCGTGTCGCGGATCTTGTCGCCGTACGCGACGGCAAGCACCTCACCGCGGCCCTTGGTCCCGAAGATGCTTCCGATCTGGTCGAAGAAGTCGTTTCCCGATCCCACCGCCCCGGAGGAGAGGACGAACGTGAACATGACGACGATCCCGAGGATCGCCATGGTCGCCCGTCCCACTTTACTGCGGATACTGAAGGTGTGAAACGGGTTAAAAGCCATTGCCGCTCCTCAGTTTGCGTCGACCGTCCTGGCAGGAGCCGAGCCCGCCGGGCTTGACTCCCCGCGCCGGGCTGTACTATTGGGAAGGGAATAACCGACTCTCGTCAGGCTATGGATTGTATCCACCGGATCGGTGGGGACAACGCCAACCGGAGCCGCGGGAGAGGCCGAAGCGTTCCGCACCAAGCGCCCATCTAACCTACCGCCCGGGTTGACCGCCCACTTAGACTGCTGGACGCCCGACTCCGACAGGAACCGACATGCCGCCGCGCAAGAAGCCCGCCGCCGCCCCCGTGAAGAAGCCGAAGAAGGCGGCCGCCCGCAAGAAGACCCCCGCGAAGAAGGCCCCCCGGCCCCGCGCCGCGAGCCCCAACGGCTCGCCCAAGGGCGTCACCCAGGCCCCGCCCGGCCGCGACAGCTATACCGGCCCGCGCAAGGGCAACCTGATCATCGTCGAGTCGCCGGCCAAGGCCAAGACGATCGAGAAGTACCTCGGGTCCGGCTTCCGCGTCCGGGCCAGCTACGGGCACGTCCGCGACCTGCCCGTGAGCGGCAAGGTCAAAGGCGAGGACGTCGTCGGCGTGGACATCGCCGGCGGGTGGAAGCTGCGCTACCAGGTGATCGACCGGTCCGAGAAGGGCGGGTCCCGGGCCCGCCGCTCGACCGAGGACATCCTCAGCGAGCTGAAGCGCGAGGCGGACCGCGCGGAGATGGTCTACCTTGCGACCGACCCGGACCGTGAAGGCGAGTCGATCGCCTGGCACATCGAGGAGGAGCTGAAGCTCGACCCGAAGCGGACCCGGCGGATCACCTTTAACGAGATCACCAAGAAGGCGGTCCAGGACGCCCTGAACAATGCCCGCGAGATCGACAACAACCTCGTCTCCGCCCAGGAGGCCCGGCGGGCCCTCGATCGCGTCGTCGGCTACCCGCTGAGCAACCTTCTTGGCAAGAAGGTCACCCGCGGGCTCAGCGCCGGCCGGGTGCAATCGGTCGCAGTCAAGCTGGTGGTCGATCGCGAGCGGGAGATCGAGGCGTTCAAGCCGGAGGAGTACTGGAAGATCACCGCCCTCCTCACGCCGCAAGGGCTGGCAAAGCTGGGCGATTTCCCGTTCCCGGCCAAGGTGTACGCGAAGAAGAAGGGACCGGAGCCGGCGGACGAAAAGTCGGACGAGAAGCCCGATGCCGAGCAGGAAGCCACCGAGAACTCGGAAGGGGCCGAGAGCGCGCCGAAGGCCGAGAAGGTCGAGGCCCCGAGGCTCCCGGAGGGGAGCTTCCTGGCCCAGCTGGCCCAGTGGCAAAGTAGGCCATTCCGGTCGGGGACCGAGGCCGACACGGACGCCGTGTACACGGTACTCAACACCGCTGCCTACACGGTCACGAATGTTGAACAGGAGGATAAGCTCGACCGTCCGCTCGCTCCGTTCACCACATCCACGCTGCAGCAGCAGGCAAGCATCCGGCTCTACATGGGAGCGCAACGGGCGATGCAGAACGCCCAGCGGCTGTATGAGGGCGTCAACCTCGGGGCCGAGGGGCAGGTGGCCCTGATCACCTACATGCGGACCGACAGCACCCGCGTGTCGAACGACGCCCTGCAAATGGTCCGGGCCCACATCGACAACACGTACGGCCCGCGCTACTTGCCGGACAAGCCGAACACGTACCGCTCCGGCAAGAGCGCCCAGGAGGCCCACGAGGCGATCCGCCCGACCGACTTGACCAACACGCCGCAGCGGGTCCAGCCGTTTTTGGATTACGACCAGCACCGGCTGTACACGCTCATCTACAACCGGTTCGTGGCCAGCCAGATGACGCCGGCCATCGTCGCGGTCACGAATGTCGAGATCCAGGCCGACCAGGGGGTGTTCAAGGCCAAGGGCCAGATCGAGAAGTTCGACGGGTACCGCAAGGTCTGGCCGGCCGGCCGGCCGGAGGACGTGACCCTGCCGCCTCTGACCGCCGGGCAGGCCCTCGACAAGCTCGGCCTCAACGCAAGCCAGCACTTCACCCAGCCGCCGCCGCGATATAACGAGGCGTCGCTGGTGAAGACCCTGGAGAAGGAGGGCATCGGCCGGCCGAGCACGTACGCCACGATCCTCTCGACCATCACCAAGAAGGGGTACGTCGAGGCCGAGAACCGCCGGTTCAAGGCGACCGAGCTGGGCAAGACGGTCACCGACCTGTTGGTTCAGGGGTTCCCGAACGAGATGGACCTGAAGTTCACCTCGCACTTCGAGGAGGAGCTTGACGACATCTCGAACGGGAAGATGCGGTCGGAGGACGTGCTGAACGAGTTCTGGGCCCGGTTCTCGGAGGACCTGAAGAAGGCAGACGCGGAGCTGGAGAAGGTCAAGGGCCGGGAGACGGGCGAGATGTGCCCGAAGTGCGGCCGCCCGCTCGTGGAAATGTACAGCGCGAAGCGCAAGGGGTCGTTCGTCGGGTGCAGTGGCTGGCGGGACAAGGAGAACCCGTGCAGCTACATCAAGCCGCGCGAGGGGGAGCAGGACCTGAGCGCGCTCAATGTCGAGTGCCCAACTTGCAAGTCGCCGATGGTCGCCCGGTCGAGCCGGTGGGGGACGTTTCTGAGCTGCACCCA